>DATFIA010000063.1:0-21107 GCA_035270545.1 Treponemataceae bacterium | reverse complement strand
GTGCTATGTCGTCTACGCTCCGGCTAAATAAGCCAACTTGGTCGAGGGAGGAGCCATAGGCGACGACGCCATAGCGACTCAATGTTCCATAACTGGGTTTTAAGCCGTACAGGCCGCAATAGGATGCTGGGAGGCGAACGGATCCACCAGTTTCTGTTCCAAGAGCAAAGGGAGCTTGACCTCCAGCAACAACAGAGGCAGAACCGCCTGAGCTTCCCCCGGGAGAAAGGGAGCGGTCTACAGGGTTCCTAGAGGGACCATAGGAAGAGTATTCGGTAGAGGAACCCATGGCGAATTCGTCCATATTGGTTCGTCCAAGGGGAATAGCTCCTGCGCTAATGAGACGCTCGGTTACTGTTGCGTTATACGGGGCTATATAACCACACAATATTCTGCTTCCGCAGGTACAGCTCTTGCCCCGCACAGAAATATTATCTTTTACCGCAAAGGGAAGACCTAATAAAGGAGAAGTATCTCCTTTAGCACGCAAGGCATCTGCTTCTTTTGCTTTTTCTTCAACGTCGTCGAAAAACTCTATGTATCCATTTAATGGAAGATCAGTTTTTTGGTCACCTTCCCAGGCTGAGCGGTAGGCTTTAACAATTTCGAGGCTGGTAAGAGTTCCAGCTTCTAGGGCTTTTTTAAGAGCGGTTAAGCTCATGGTAGATATATTCATATTTAAGCTCCACCTCCAAGTACTTTTGGAACGCGGAAATAGCCGTCCATGTACTCAGGGCTTATTTTTTTAAGATCGCTGGCATCAAGGGCTTTTTCAACAATACCCACTCGTAGTTCTTCTACGGTTGTTGTGGGGTTTGTTTCGCAAGGGTTTTCATCTCCGGCATATTTTTCAAGTATTTCAAAATATTCTACAATTTGATGCACCTGGTTACTTAAGATTTCTACATTGGTGCTTTCTGGAGACAAACGAGATAAATACAGCAAATTATGTAAGGTTGTCTCGTCGATAAGATTCTTTTTTTCATTCATGAGTTGCGTCCTTATCTATAAATATGAATATTAATGAGTATCTTCTACCAAAAGAAGTGAGTGCGCCTGAAATTTAGGCATAAAACGCATTTCGCCACCACTTTCAAAGTGTACCATAATAATCAGTTCATCCTTTGCATAAAAGGATTTCACAATACTACCATAACCATAATCGTCATGGAAGAGTTTTTGACCCATCTTCCACTTTTCTGCAAGGGGATCAGCTTTTTTCCCCGCATTCTCGCCCGTTCCATTTGTGTTAAGGCTCTGTCCAACGGAGCGACTTCCTGCGTGAATGCCCGCGCTGTGGCCAGATATGTTGATGTTAAAAGAGCGTGGAACCCGGCCGTGAATGTCTAGTTCTTCAGTGTTTATTTCTGTTAAAAAGGGGCTCGGTTCCACAAAAAGAGTTCGTCCATAGAGTCTGCGCGCTGCACAACTGGTTAAATAGAGTTCATCCATTGCCCGTGTACAGGCAACATACATAAGACGCCGCTCTTCTTCAAGGTCGTCGCCAGTTTTATCTTCGCGGGGGAATACTCCATGCTCAAGACCTGTTACGACAACCCTGCGAAACTCAAGACCCTTGGTATTGTGAACGGTAATAAGGGTTACAGAATCTGGATTTTCATCTTCGTTTGCTAAAGAGCGATCTAAATCGATGTGTTCAAGAAATTCAACAAGGCCTTCTTTATTGAGGGGATACAAGCTCGCAGCATTTACTAATTCCTGCAAGTTTGACACTCTCTGTGTTCCAGCAATTTCGTCTTGGCCTTGATGATACGAAAGCAAACCAGAAGCTTCCACAAGGCGCTCTACAAATATAGCAAGACCAATTGCTCCCTTTACTTTTTTTTCGGCACCTTGCAGGTCCGACTGCGACTGCACCTGCGGCGGCACCTGCGACTGCGACTGTGGCTGTGGCTGTGGCTGTGGCGGCACCTGAGGCTCAGGGTTTGAATCGAGTAATTGCCGCAGACTTTCTATAATATGAATAAACTCGGAGAGACCTGAGCGAGCTTTTTTGGGAAAAGAATTCAAGACGCGCCTTGAGGCACTTATTAAGTCAGTTTTTTCGTCGAAAATGAGTTCAGCATCTTGCGTGTTGTAATTAAAAAGGATGCTTCGAGCTTCATCGACTATTTTATTGCGTGAAACTTCTCCAATACCTCTGGAAGGTTTATTTACAATACGCCTAAAGGCAACTTCGTCGCGGCCGTTCACTACAAGAGCCAAAAAAGACAAGGCATCTTTAATTTCTTCCCTGTCGTAAAATTTAAGAGAGCCTACTACCTTGTAGGGAATGCGGCGATGAAGAAATTCTGTTTCAAAACTAAGGGATTGAGCATTCATGCGATATAAAATAGCCCAGTCGTCGTAAGGGCAACCCCTGCTATGTGCATCTTGCACCAATTGAGCACAGAGGGCAGCTTCTTCTTCTTGATTCGCAATAAAAACAAGTTGTGGTTTTTTACCCTTTCCTCGTTCTGCTATCAGTGTTTTTCCTAATCGGCCTTCATTTTGTGAAACAACTTGACTCGCCACAGATAAAATAGGAGAAAAAGATCGATAATTTCGCTCAAGGCGAATAATGGATGTGCCGGGGAAACTATCTTGAAAGGTGAGAATATTTCGTACTTCTGCACCTCTAAAACGATAAATAGATTGATCGTCGTCGCCAACGACACAGACATAGGTTTCTGGCCCTGTGAGGGCTTTTAATAGTTCAAACTGGGCGACATTGGAGTCTTGATACTCGTCTACCATAACAACACTAAAGCGAGAGATAAGGCGAGAGCGAACTTCTGGGTGTTCATTTAAGAGTTGTACCGGAAGCATTATAAGATCGCCAAAGTCAAGATTTCCCGTTTCGCGTAGTCGTTTTTGGTATATGCCATATACATCCGCAAAATCTGGATCTGGGTCGATGGTAGAAAGAAGAGAACTTTCGGGAGTTAGACAGTAATCTTTTGCACGGGCAATTTTACGCACAGCGGCGGAGACCTGTTGACGTGTAAGAGCAGGTATTGCTTTTGAAAGAAGAACGACAGCGTCGTCGTCGTCATAAATGGTAAAATTGGAATCGAGGCCTGCAAGGGCAGCATTTCGGCGTAATAGCCATGCACCGAAGGAATGAAAGGTTCTAATAACAGAGTTTTCTGCCCGACTTTCCATACGCGTTGCCCGATTAACCATTTCGCGAGCAGCCTTATTTGTAAAAGTTACTGCTAAGATAGATTCAGGTGCAACATTTCTCTCGGCAATAAGCCAGGCAATTTTGGTGGTAATAACACGGGTTTTTCCGGAACCGGCCCCGGCTAATATAAGCAATGGAGAGCCTTCGTGTATAACAGCAGCTTTTTGCTCGGGATTCAATACAGATAACCAGGCCTCTCCATTCATTACTCATCTCTCTTATCTAGTACGGGTTTACAGGAAGACAATTTTAAAGAACTACTGCTTCTATAGAGCTACTGCCTCTATAGAACTACTGCTTCTATAGAGCTACTGCCTCTAAGTCGACTCCATTCACAGCTAGAACACGAGCAATTACAACAGAACCTGGGGCTATAACCCCTCCATCTATATCTCTTTGACCGTCTTCGTACTGTAGAACAATAGAGCCATCTACATCTGGCGCTTGGAACCAAGCTCGCCCAAGGGCTAAATGAGTGTTAGGAATAGCCACTTCCAATGAAGATGCATTAGCATCTCCAGATGCATTAGCATCTACCGATGTTGGGACGTCCGGGATACATTCTTCGACAAGCACTTTTAGTGTTTTATTCACAAATACAGAGAGCTCTTCTGGTGTAATACCAATTTGGATTTCTTGAAGTCTCTCCATTCGGGCTTGTGCCTTTTTTTTAGGTACTCTTTTTTTTAGGTCAGCAGCGACAGTGTCTTCTTCGCGTGACCAAGTAAAACAACCAGACCAAAGACTTCTAATATCTGAAAGGAAAAGAGCTGTATTTTCAAAAGATTCGTCTGTTTCTCCGGGAAAACCCACGAGAAAGGTTGTTCGTATCGCTACCATATCATAAGGTGTGTCAGCTTTAGAAAAAGCGGAGCGAACATCTTGAACTAATTTTTTATAAGAAGCAGCATTACCTTTACGGTTCATAGCCACAATGAGTTTGTCGTCCCCTGCTTGAAACGGCATGTCAAAATACGGCAAAAAGCGCGTATCTGCAGTCATTACAGGTAAAATATCTCGGGGAAAATGATCCGGATGAATATACAAAAGCCTAATAATAAAATCACCTTTCAAAGCCGATAATGAGAGAAGCAAAAGGGAAAGAGGACTTGGATTTGAAGAGTGAACTAAAAGATCTGAGGATGGAAGTGGAGAAGGATTTATATCTTCGGAACCACAGCCAAAGGCGGCAAGATCTTGACCAATGAGATTAATCTCATAGATTCCGCGAGAAATTAGCTCACCACACTCATTTACAATATCTTCTATAGAACGGCTTCTTAAAGCTCCGCGAATAAGGGGTATTGCACAAAAAGAGCACCAGTTATCGCAGCCTTCGGTGATTTTCACATACGCAGAACGCGGAAAAGAAAGTAATTGAGGTCTCATTCCAGCACATACACCCTTTTGATCGGGCACTATAACTGGGCGAGAGGATGAATCCGAAGTTGAAGGGGGGAAAAGTGAGTCAAGTATTTCGGGTAAACGAGAAAGATCTCCATTTCCAAAAAAGGCATCGGCTTCAGGAAGACCTGACACCAAATTGGTTGCATAGCGCTCGGCAAGACAACCTGAAAGAAGAACTTTGGCGTTTGGGTAGGCTGTTCGAGCAGTAATAACAGCATTAAGAGATTCTACTTTTGCAGACTCAATGAATCCACAGGAATTTACGATTATCAAATCTGATTTCTCAGGAACATCAGTTTGAGTCCACCCCTTTTCGCCAAGAATCCCTATAAGAAGTTCTGCATCAACTTGATTTTTTGCACATCCGTGTTGGTCGAGAAAAAAAAACATTAATTAATCTACTTCCAGTACAACGAATTTAAAGCGGCCTGTTTCGTCATCTTTAATCCATTTTAGATCCCGAACCATTACTTCACCGGGGCGACTGAGCTCGAGGTCGACAGTTTTGCCACCCGCTACCATCTGAAGCTTTACAGCATTTCCATTAGAAGCCCAAATGCGGAATCCATTTTTTGCTTGCACAGTAAGAAGTTCTGATTTCTGATAATAACGCTCTTCCCTGTTTGCTCGGTCAGATTCAAAACGAAATAGACAATAGCCCCGGAAGGTTGCATTCATAGTAACAGGATATGCGGAGCCACCTTCAAACAAAACAGTTTGAAGTGCATCTGGTTGAGATTTGGTCGATTCTGCAACAACTACATCTTGAGCGGCTGCAATTTCTACGGCACTTGTCGCAGAAAGAAGATCTTTTCGAAGCAAGGTACCCGCAGAAATATGTACATCGGCACCTTTTGTAGGATCATTGCGAAAAAGATCTGCCACAAAAACTTTTACGTCCGGAAGATCGTCCCCTGAAAGATCAATAAGTAAATCTTGCCCCAATTCAACAACCCGTGTTCCTAATGGTGTTTCAAGTTTTAAAGAAGGAGCAGTAGCTATAACTTTTAGGGTGTACAATTCTGAGTTATAAGGAATAATAACAGAATCTCCAGCATGAAGTCGCTCTTTAAATTCGACTTCTGTTACGCGAAACTCTTTTGTTTCTATGACTGGTTGAATTACAGAGGTATTTTCGGTATTCACAAGCTTTTCGAACAAAGCGTAACCACCAAGCACTATTAAAACAAGAAGGCCTATGGCTAAAACAAAGCCAAAGACTTTGGTTATTGCTTTGTTAGACAAAAGAATGTCAAAAAAGCTGCGCTGAGGAATAAGATCTTTTAAGGGAATTGGAGTTTCTTGAATTTTTAAGTTTTTATAGGCAGAAATAAATTCATTGCTATTTAAACCAAGGTATTCACAATAATTTCGTAGAAAACCCAAAAGATAGGGTTCGCCAGGAAAAACAGTAAAATCTTCTGCTTCAAGAGCCTCTAAATACCTACGCGTAATATTTGTATCACGGGAAACCTGGTCGAACTCCAGTCCTCGTGCGTTGCGTGCCTCTGTTAGCTTTTTTCCGAAACCTTCCATTTTTTACTCCATTAATCCATTAGTCCGTTACTCATTAAAAAGAAAATCGTTAAACATATTAGCCGATGAAGGGGAATCGTAAACAAAGCGATTGTCTAAAATTCCTTGATTTAGTGCGTAACCTGTAAAATCAAACTGAACCTGATCTCCAGAGAGAGTTCGTGCGTCTATTCGTCGAATTAAACGAGTTTCTGGATTTATCATGAGCCTGATTGTTCTAAACATTTCTGTTGTTGAACGCCGAGATAAGGAAAGGACTATTACCTGTTCTTTTGAATTTTCTTCAAGTCCCACAGGATCGGGTCCTGTCTCATACGAAATTGAATAATATCTTTTCATTAAAGATAGCCCCTGCGGAGTTGCCAAAGAAGCGCCAGAAGAGGAAGACCCTTTCTCGACAGTCTGATTCAAAACCACATCATATAAGGGAAGATAAATAGTAAGAAGATCTCCGTTAAATACAATTGTTTGCTCATCTGGATTCGTAAAATCTATTCTGAGTAAGTTAGGTTTTTTGAACATAAAGCGACCAGCCATAATCGAAGTTTTTTGACCAGTCCCAGATTTTATCTTAATATTTGCAGAATAATCAGAAAGGCTCGCATAGGTGTCGGACATTGAAGAAAAGAAAGCATCCGCTGTCGTTATGGTTTGAGATACTGCAAATGCAGAATAAAACACAATAAGCGACAGCGAAAAAAGAACCTTACGAAATTTTGGGGTATTCATCTTCTTAGTAAAGCAGAAAGATGGAAATCCGTCAATTGTATTTAAGACTCTTAGCTTTCAGAAGGTTCCTTTGAAGCCAGAGAAGATTCGGCTGCAATTATTTCAGCGAATTCTTTTCCTTCCATAATTTCTTTTTCAAGTAAACGCTCAGAAATATACGTAATAAGGACTTTCTTTTCTTCAATTCTCTTCTTAACAAAAATATATCTCTCGTTTATTATCCGAGCAATTTCTTCGTCAATATATTGCTGTGTCGATTCGGCATAATCTCTCACCAGTTTTGGATCCGCGGCTCCATATCCTGCTCCATGTTGAGTTAAAGCAACGTTTTTGAATCGCTTACTCATTCCATAATCGGTAATCATTCGGCGTACAATATCTGTAGAGCGGGATAAATCATTAGAAGCTCCCGTAGAGATTTTTCCAAACATAACATCTTCTGCGGCTCTACCACCAAGGAGAACATCTATTTCACCCAATAATTCATCTTCTGTTCGTAAATAACGGTCTTCTGTGGGTAATTGCATGGTATATCCCAAGGCTGCAATTCCTCGAGGTATTATTGAAACTTTATGAACAGCATCTGCACCTTCTGTAAAAGCGGCAGTCACGGCATGTCCTGTTTCGTGGATTGCAACTATTTTTCGTTCGTCTTCCTTAATCACCCTGCTTTTCTTTTGCAACCCAGCAATGGCTTTTTCAACTGCTTCATTCAAATCTATCATCTCAACAGTTTTTCTTCCTGCTCGAACGGCTAAAAGAGCTGCTTCATTAATAATATTGGCAAGATCGGCTCCAGAAGATCCACTAGTTGTTCGCGCAACTGCTTCAAGATTTACATCTTTAGAAAGTCTTACGTTTTTGGAATGAATCTTGAGAATTTCCTCTCTACCCTTTACATCGGGCCTGTCAACTACAACCTGACGGTCAAAACGACCCGGTCTGAGTAAAGCAGGATCGAGTACATCTGGGCGGTTTGTAGCAGCGAGTAAAATAAGGCCAGATGACACGTCAAATCCGTCCATTTCAACTAAAAGCTGATTCAAAGTTTGTTCGCGCTCGTCATTTGAACTCATAGAATTAATACGAGACTTACCAATAGCATCAAGTTCATCTATAAAAACAATGCAAGGAGCTTTTTCACGTGCCTGCTTAAACAAATCTCGCACACGAGAAGCACCAACACCAACAAACATTTCTACGAAATCAGAACCACTTATACGGAAAAAGGGTACACCTGCTTCGCCTGCAACTGCACGAGCGAGAAGCGTTTTACCAGTTCCTGGAGGACCTACAAGTAATACACCTCGAGGTATTTTTCCACCAATATCTGTATATTTTTTTGGAAATTTTAAGAAATCTACAACTTCTATTAGTTCTTCCTTAGCTTCATCTACTCCTGCTACATCTGAAAAGCGAGTAGTAACTTTTCCTTCCTCAACTGCAGCAGATCTATTTTGGCCAGCAGAAAAAATGCTTCCACCAAGACCGCCCATACCTCCACCACCGCCCATTTTCTTCATCAAGAAACGCCACATAAAGAAAAAGATTCCAAAAGGAAGAATCCATTGGAATATGAAATCCAAGATCATGTTGTTTTCTTTAGCTTGAACCTCATACGTTACCTGGTTAGCATCCATTATCTTTACAAAATCTTCTGTTAACATACCAACTGTACGATATGACTTACCTTGGTTTACAGAAGAAAGGTTATTTAAGCCTGTAATACCTGTTTTCATTTCTGATTGCGAAATTGAATTGGTATAACCAGTAAAATAGGTTGAACCTATTTGTACACGTGCAATTTCACCAGAACCAACTCGTTGTTTGAATTCGGAAAACGGAATTAATGCATCAGAGCGAGAAAGCATTACATAATTGACCAGTACCATTACCGCAAAAATTGCAATTAAAATTGCCCATATAGGAATTTTAGGACCGGGTTTTTTATTTTTTTTACCAGAAGAACCAGGCTCTGGGCTCATCTTGAAAAAATTAAAAGGATCATTTGGGTCAGGTTTCCGGTCATTATTGTTATTATTATTAGAATTTTCTTGATTACTCATGAGTCTACTACCGCCTTATTTTAATAATACGAAAAATTTTCGAATGAGTCGAGGTATTTAAAATCAATTTTATTACTCTAGCGTTTTAAACTATTTTCCGCTAAAGTTATATTTGTTAGTGTCGATATGCTAGTTAAAGGTCTTGTCCAAAACGACCATCACATATTCGACTAGGGGGACTTTGTGGGTTATAATCAAGCACTCAATGCATACAGGGAAACGCGCGTTCGTACAGCGAGTCAGGGAACTCTCATAATTATGCTTTACGATGAAGCCATAAAACAACTTGGAGCTGCCTTGATTTTACTCGATGAAAACTTCCAAAAAATGCCTTCTCGAATTGAACAAACCAGCAACCACATACTTAAAGCTCAAGAAATAATTACAGAACTGTCGGCATCTTTAGACATGGCCAATGGCGGTGAAATCGCTCGAAACTTACTTTCTCTGTACAGTTTTTTTAATCAGCAGCTTCTCGAAGCTAATTTTGAAAAAAAACCAGAAAAAATAACCTCTGTTCGAAATCTTATGGACCAACTCCGCATGGCTTGGGTTGAAATAATTAATAACACCGCAGTACCTACACCCCTACAGGCCGCCCCGTCGGGCATCAATATTGCAGGATAAATGTTCATGAACTCATCTGAACTTACCCAAGAACAACTTGATGAGCGAATAGCAATTCTCAAGCGCTTTAGAGCGCTTCTAGAAGATAAAAGAAAGAAATTTCAAGAATATCTAATAGTCCTCGAAAAACAACATGAGGTCATACAAACAGAAGATGTTGATGCTATTGTAAAACATACTGAAATTGAACAAGGCATTATTTCTGAAATTAATACGATACAAAAAGTAATTACTCCTTTGGAAGATATGTATCGAACAGTTTATGCTGATAGTCCTGAGTCTGAAATACCTGTTCTTAAAACTGATCTTGAGCAACTCCAAAAGGATGTTCTTTTTCAAAATGAAAAAAACCGAGACCTCCTTAAAACACATATGCAGGTACTCCGTCAAAAAGTCGTCTCTATGCATAATCCCTATTCTAAACGCTCGAGTATTTACGCCTCTGACGCCCAAACGGGAACACGCATCGATATAAACCAGTAAAGATTCCAAAAAACACGACAGTTTCAATGATCCATTTTGTGTTATACTCTGTTTTATGAAGAAACCTATCTATGTCCTTGATGCCTATGGCCTCATTTACCGCGCTTATTTTGCATTTATTTCAAAACCCTTAGTTAATCAAAACGGAAATAATGTCTCTGCTATATTCGGTTTTTTTAGAAACCTTAATGCTCTTATTAATCAGTACTCACCCGAATATTTTATAGCAGCCTTCGACTCTCGCACTCCAACATTTCGTCACGAAATGTATAATGAATACAAGGCAAATCGTGCAAAGACACCTGAAGACCTTCATGCACAAGTACCGCTTATAGAAGAAATTCTTACAGCTCTAGGGATACCTCTTGTTCGCCAAGATGGATTTGAAGCCGACGATATTATCGCCTCAATTGCCACTCGCTGCCAGGCAGAAAAAAGGCCTTGTGTTATTATTTCTGGAGACAAAGACCTAGTACAACTTGTTAATGAATACGTATCTGTTCTCAAACCTGGAAAAATGGGCGGTTGGGAAGCTGTAGATTCAGAAGCTGTAAAAGAAGAATGGGGAATTGGACCTGAACTCATGCTAGATTTTTTGTCCTTAACAGGAGACGCTTCTGATAATATTCCCGGAGTAAAGGGAGTGGGAGAAAAAACGGCCCTTAAACTACTTGGCGAATATGGGACTCTTGATGGAATATACGAACATGCAGAGGACATAAAAGGCGCAATTGGAGTTAAGATTCGTGAAAATAAGGATATGGCTTATTTTTCAAAAAAACTGATAGCCTTATGTAATGAAGTTCCTTTAGATCAAGATCTTAACTCGTATGCTTGCACAAGCCTCGACAGAGTTGCAGCGTCCAGACTCATGATGAGAGAAGGGCTCCCCGCCTTAGCAAAGACCTGGAGTGGAGAAACAACTGAAGAAACTAAAAATGAAAACCAAAATCCTTCTATTTCAAACCTTACTTATCTAAAACTACCTAACGAATGGACTCCGCCTCTTTCAAATGAGCTACCCCAGACTTCACTCACGCAAAATACGGGAACATACCATACGCTGGTTGATCCGCAAGAATTGAAAAACCTTGTAGACAAGGCACTTTCACAAAAGATAGCTGCATTTGACACAGAAACAACTGGCCTTGATATACAAAAAGATAAAATTGTGGGTTTTTCTATTTCATTAAAAAGTAGGGAAGCCTATTATATACCTCTTAGAGGCCCTACTCCTGAACTTGGCGAAGAAGCCTCCCCCGTTATGGAAGAAAAATTAGCGTTTGAACAAATAGAGCGGTTATTTACTACTCAAGATTTTACTCTGATAATGCATAATGGGAAATTCGACGGACAAATATTACAAAAAAACGGAGCTTTTTCTTCTATTAACTCAACTATTTTTGATACTATGATAGCTGCCTGGCTTTTAGATCCAGACTGGACATCTTTTGGACTCGATTCACTCGCTTCAAGTTTACTTGGATTATCGACAATCCTTTATAAAGATCTTGTCCCCAAAGGAAAAAACTTTTCAGATATACCAATTTCAGAGGCGACCACCTATGCAGCTGAAGACGCAGACTTAACCTTTCAACTTTATGAAAAACTCTCGCCTAAACTAAAAGAACAAAATCTTGAATCCTTATTTTTTAATCTAGAAATGCCTCTTTTACCCATACTATTAAACATGGAACTTGCAGGAATTAAAATTGAAAAAGCAGAACTTGCTGTTTTCTCTCTTGAATTAGAAAAAGACATCCAAGAAACAGAACATAAAATATTTGAAACAGTTGGGCATGAATTTAATGTAGCCTCACCAAAACAACTACAAGAAGTACTATTTACAGAAAGAAAACTTACTCCCGGTAAAAAAACAAAAACAGGTTATTCGACAGATACATCTGTTCTTGAAAACCTCGCCTCAGAAGACATCCTCCCTGGAATGATTTTAGATTACCGAGGTCTTGCAAAATTAAAATCTACATATGTAGATGCTCTTCCCTCCCTTGCAGATGCACAGGGAAGAATTCATACCAGTTTTATTCAAACAGGGACTGCAACTGGGCGTTTATCGAGTAGAGATCCCAATTTGCAAAATATTCCCATAAAAGATGATAATGGCAGAAGGATTCGCTCTGCATTCAGAGCAGAAGACGGCAATGTCCTCGTTTCTGCAGACTATGCGCAGATTGAGCTGGTAATTCTCGCCCATCTTTCTAATGACACAAACCTAGTTGATGCATTTATGAGCGGTGTTGACGTGCATCGTAGAACAGCAAGCCTCATTTATGGGGTAGAAACTGAAGAAGTAACTTCTGACATGCGAAGAGTTGCTAAAACAATTAACTTTGGAGTCATGTACGGCATGAGTGCCTTCCGATTGGCAAATGAATTACGAATTCCCAGAGGCCAAGCAGCAGGCTTTATAAATACCTATTTTCAAACATATTCTGGAGTTGCTTCTTTTATTGAAGAAACAAAAGAAAAAGCAAAACAAACTGGATATGTAGAAACTATTATGGGCCGTCGCCGCTATATTCGAGCAATTCATAGTTCCAACAAGATTGAGCTCTCCGGTGCCGAAAGAATTGCCGTAAACACTCCTATTCAAGGGTCTGCAGCAGATATTGTAAAGGCTGCAATGCTTAAAGTAGATAGTGCTCTTAAACAAAACAATTTACAAACACGACTACTCTTGCAAGTTCATGACGAACTAATCCTTGAAGCTCCAGAATCTGAAGCTAAAATAGTAACTAATATTGTTAAAAAAGAAATGGAAGGAGTAATAACTCTTGCAGTACCTCTGAAAGTAAGCGTTGAAACAGGCCTTCGTTGGGGCGATTTTCATTAAAAAAAGCAAATAAAGGTAACTTATGAAACCAACATATAAAAATAGCCGCACACATCCCGTCATTGGACTTACCGGTCCCATGTGTGCCGGTAAAAACCAAGCCGGCTTTTTTTTCGAAAAAAAAGGCTTTTATGTTGTTGATGCAGATCAAACTGCAAGAACTGCTCTTCTCCTTATTCAAGAGCAGGTTCTTTCAACCTTTTCCGCAGATGCTAAAAAAAACAATATTGATATATGCAATCCTGATGGGAGTATAAATAGAAAAGCTCTTGGAGAATTATTATTTAAGGATAAAAAACTCCTCTCTCTTCACGAGCAACTCATTTATCCAAAAATTAACCACTTACTCGAACAAGAAATACAAACTCACCCTAATACAGTTGTTGTTATAAATGCGGCCCTATTACACAAAACACCCATTTTAGACCGCTGTGATTGTGTATTTTTTATAGACGCCCCCTATCTTTTGCGTTTTATAAGGGCAAAAAAAAGAGACTCTCTATCAATATTCCAAATTTATGCACGATTTTCATCTCAAAAAAATCTCTTTGCTCAATATATTTCCAAAAAGGTCGATATTCTAAGAGTACAAAACGGTAGAAACGTACAGGCCCTTGAAAAGCGGCTTGAATTACTACTCTTACAAAGAGGATATTGAGGCTTAAAATGGAACAAAAAAAAATATTATGGATACTAGCGATTTTTAGCGGTTTTATTGTGCTAATCCTTGGATTTGCTCTTATTCGTTTCGGCCCTTCGACTACCAAGAGTCCAAGACTTCAACAAGCGATGGCTATTACACAAGCCCCTGTTGCAAAAACGTCAACAAACCTAGATACATATCAGAGTGAAAAAAATGCTGTTGATCCAGATAAATGGGTGCGGGATCCACAAAACACACCTAAATTTGACTCTCAGATTGTTCCTGCAGCTGGTAATATCAATCTTACAATTGTAAATGGAGACAATGCGACAGCACGTTATGGAACAATTGATGTGTCGGGACTCACAAAAGATGATACAAAAACATCCTCTGTTTCAATGAATCAGAACATCGATATACCTGGAAAAATTGAATCTGCTACACAAAAAATGAATTTTGAATCTCAAACCACAAAAGTTGAATCTGGTTCTACAACTAAAACAGGATCTTCTTCTACGACAAAAACACAAACTGTTTCAATACAAAAACCTCAAACAACAACAGTAATTGCAAAAGCGAAAACAACGCAACCTTCTTCTCCTGTTAAAAAAGAAGTTACAAAAACTGTTACAGAATACTGGATTCAAACAGGTTCCTTTACGAGCAAGTTAAATGCAGAAAAAGCCAGAAAAACTCTTACAGACAGAGCTCTTACTGCTGAGATTTTTACAAAAGATGTATCGAACGCAACAACCTATCGTGTTCGGATTGGTCCATATGCATCAAAAACTGAAGCAACCTATTGGCTTGGCACAATTAAAGAGACACCCTCTCTTTCAACCAGTTATATTTCAGAAGTTAAAACAAAAAAATAGCAAAACTGGGCAGAAATCTCGATTTATCTTATATAGATAATTATGGTTTCTGCTCAATTACCTTACCGCACAATTTATCTTATCAGTATATTTTTTTTCTTCCCGTTCTTCCTTTTTTCGCAATCCATTACTCTTAAGTCATCAATTGAAAACAAAGGTAAAACCCTTTTTGAAGCATCCTTTGACTCAAGCTGGATAGATTTTGAGACACACTTTAAATCTGAGAATATAAAAGAAAATACGAATCCTGAACTTAAAGCTTGCAGTCTGCAACTTACTCCTTTTCCCTTTATCTCAATTTCCTTTGGATCGCTTCAATCATCAGGTCTTCCATCCAAAACGAGAAATCCTCTTTTTACTCTTAATGCCACTAAAGCACCAATCGCATTGATTACGCCCAAAACCTTCATTGCAAGCTCATCAACTAAACCACCTCTATCTATTGGAATAGAAATTCAAGGTGATGATTGGAAGACTTGCGCAGAAGGAATAATAAAGGATGGTCATGTTTATCGTTTTTGGATATCGAATGAACAAGAATACTCACTTTTAGGAATATCAAAATCAAAAATAAAGATTGGCACTTTCTGTAGTTATTTTGAAAATGTTTCTTTACTATCAGATTCATGGTTTTTAAATCAAAAGGAAGATTCAGAAGAAAAAACAGTACATACAGCATTCGATTTCTCCATAAAACTCAATAAAACTACAATTTCATCATCTTTTTTTATTCATATACCTGCTAATGACATACCTTCTCCTGCAATCCGATTACAAGGAACTTTCCCAATTTTTTGGGGAACTTTTTCTGCTGGTATCTTCTCTAGCGAAATTGATAATTTAGAAGTTTATCAAAAAAATGAAAATTTCTACCAAAGTTCATTTAAAGATTCAGAGGGAAAAATACCAACATCTTCAATTCGAGGATATATAGGCACGGAAAATCTTTTTCCTATTTTAGTTTTGTCTACAATTCGTATAAAATTGACTACCTGCCTAGTCTACGATAAGAAGAAACCACTATTATGGTATGAAGATGGTAATCAACAATTTTCAGCGGGAACATGCCTTTCCTTTACGGCTTTTTCAACTACAGGAATAATTGAATTATCAAATACAACAGGTGAAGAAACGACAGAAAAAGAGAGATTAATAGCATTTACAGCTATACAAATTTTACCAAAATGGATTCCAGGCAGTATCGCAACATCTTGGAAACTCACAAATGAAATAAACCATATAAATATTAATTTGACTCTAACACCATGTAAATTCTTTGAGTTTAAGAATAAAACGAGTGTTGAATACAAACTTGGTCATCAGGTTTCCCCAGAAGAAACAGTTTCATTACTGGGAAAGATAAATCTCAAAAATAAAGGTTCTTTGCAAGGAAATATTGTAGCAAATATTTCAAGTAAAACAGATTATCCTGATCTAACTTTTACAATTAAAACAATAATTTTCCTTTAAGAAAAACAATGGTCTATTACCTTGATCTATGGGTCATGCATATTGCAACACAGTTTTGTTTTCGGTATAATTAAAAGGATTAAATGTTTATGAAATCATTTGCGTTTATCGCAAAATCAGTATTGAGTGAGGTACAGGACTATGGCTATTGATATTTCCAAAATGAGAAATATCGGTATCAGCGCCCACATTGACTCCGGAAAGACAACTCTTTCCGAAAGAATCCTTTTTTACTGCAACAAGATCCATGCGATCCATGAAGTGCGCGGTAAAGATGGTGTTGGTGCTGTTATGGATAATATGGAGCTCGAGAGAGAGCGCGGAATCACTATTGCATCTGCTTCAACACAGGTTCAATGGAAAGACTACACAATTAATGTTATTGATACACCAGGTCACGTTGACTTCACTATAGAAGTTGAACGATCTTTGAGAGTTCTTGACGGTGCAATACTTGTTCTTTGTTCAGTTGGTGGTGTTCAATCTCAGTCGATTACAGTTGACAGACAACTTAAGCGCTATCATGTACCCCGAATTGCATTTATAAACAAATGCGACAGAACCGGTGCAAATCCCCTTAAAGTACGTATGCAACTCCGTGAAAAACTCGGTCTTAACGCATATATGATGCAGCTTCCCATTGGACTCGAAGATAAACTCGAAGGAGTTGTTGATCTTGTTACAATGAAAGCTATCTATTATGAAGGTGAAAGTGGAATTGATCTTCGTTATGCAGAAATTCCAGCTCATCTCGTTGCCGATGCTAAAAAATACAGAGAAGAACTTATCGACGCTGCGTCTATGTTCTCAGATGAACTTGCAGAAGCGTATCTCGAAGGTGCTGAAACTGAAGACATGATATATCAAGCTGTTCGAAAAGGAACACTTTCAGAATCACTCGTACCGGTATTTCTCGGCTCTGCGCACAAAAACAAAGGAATACAATCCTTACTAGATGGGGTAACACGTTTTCTTCCTAATCCAACTGAAGTAAAGAATATGGCTCTTGATTTAGATAAAAATGAAGAAGCAGTTGTTCTTTCCAGTAGTGCAGATGCACCGACTGTTGCATTGGGTTTTAAACTTGAAGATGGAAAATATGGTCAGCTTACCTATGTTCGTGTATATCAAGGTACACTGAAAAAAGGTGAAGAACTTTATAACACACGCTCACGCAAACGATTCAAGGTTGGTCGCCTTGTTCGAATGAGCTCTGCTACTATGGAAGACATTACAGAAGGCGTTCCAGGAGACATTGTTGCTCTATTCGGTGTTGAATGTGCCTCTGGCGATACTTTTTGCGGTGGCGGACTAAACTATGCAATGAGCTCAATGTTTGTTCCAAACCCGGTAATTGATCTTTCAATTACTCCTAAAGACAAGAAATCAAGTGATCAATTGGCAAAAGCACTCAATCGCTTTACCAAAGAAGATCCAACATTCCATTGTTATGTAGATCCTGAATCTAACCAGACTATTATTCAAGGAATGGGTGAACTTCATCTTGAAGTATATGTTGAGAGAATGAAGAGAGAATATAATTGTGAAGTTGAAACAGGAAAACCTCAAGTAGCTTTCCGTGAAGCAATTACACAAAGAGCTGATTTTAACTATACACATAAAAAACAAACTGGAGGTTCCGGACAGTTTGGTCGTGTTGCAGGATTTATTGAACCAATTGAAGACAAAGATTATGAGTTTGTAGACTCAATTAAGGGTGGATCAATTCCTCATGAATACATCTCCTCTTGCGACAAGGGATTTAAAGAATCATTGAAAAAGGGTGCTCTTATAGGGTTCCCGATTGTTGGTATCCGTGCAACAATCAACGATGGTGCATCACATGCGGTAGACTCCTCTGATATTGCGTTCCAACTCGCAACTATGGGTGGTTTCCGAGAAGCATACCTAAAAGCAAAACCTGCAATTCTTGAACCAATAATGAAAGTCTCCATTGAAGGCCCACAAGAATTCCAAGGTAATATCTTTGGACTGATCAACCAACGCCGTGGTATAATACTATCATCAACAGAAGATGATAACTTTACACGAGTTGACTCTGAAGTTCCGTTAAGCGAAATGTTTGGTTTTTCAACTATTCTTCGCTCTTCGACACAAGGTAAAGCTGAATATTCTATGGAATTTGCCAAGTATGGTAAAGTTCCAGCTGCTGTTGCAGAAACACTCATAAAAGAATATGAAGCTAAACGCAGAGCCGAACAAAAATAAGGAGACGTCAATGGTTAAGCAAGATTTAATAGAAAGAAGCCCCGTCCGTAATTTTGAAAAAGCTTTAGGTGGTGGTGTTCTTGCCGGAGAAATCGGTGTAATTGCGTCTAAAAAAGGTCTTGGAAAAACTTCTATTCTCGTTCAACTTGGTATCGACAAGTTGTTACAAGGAAATGGAGTTGTTCATGTTTCTTTTAATCAACAAGCTGATTATGTCATGACATGGTATGAAGACATTTTCAACGAACTTGCAAAGAAAAAGAACCTCGACAAGGCAAGTGAAGTAAAAGCTGAACTTGTTAGCAACCGGATCGTACTTAATTTTAACCAAAATTCTGTTAAAACAGTCCAGGTTATTAAAACAATAAAAGCTCTTGCTGAGGGCGGCTCTAAACCAGAAGCAGTTATAATTGATGGATTTGATTTTTCTAAAGCAATTCCAGAAAGCATGACTCAGATGAAAGAGTTTGCAAAAGAATCAAATGTGAGTATTTGGTACAGTGCAGATATGGATTCTTCTGATAAAGATTTTCCTGTTTCACTTAAACCCTTTGAAAAAGATCTTGATGTAGTTCTTTTTCTTGATCCTAAGCCTGATTGTATTCAAATTAAAGTTCTTAAAGAACATGATAAACGAAATTATGACACAGATCTAAAGCTTGATGTAAAAACCTTGCTTATAGCTGAAAAATAAACAATCAAAATCATTAAAAACCGCCGGAAGGCGGTTTTTTATTTCTTTTCTCTTGAAGAATTTTAAACTATAGCCTATAGTATAGTAAACCGGTTTAGTGCCGTCATTTTTAGGAGCGGAACATGAATCTTAATAGATCCAGTGGAATACTACTTCATCCATCGTCCTTACCTGAAACTCCAGGAATTGGAACTATTGGAAAACAGGCATTTACATTTATAGACTGGCTTTCAGAGGCAGGCCAATCTTTGTGGCAGATACTTCCTCTAGGACCAACGGGATACGGAGATTCACCATATGCCTCATTTTCTACATTTGCAGGAAACCCTCTTTTAGTAGATATCGATCTTTTACACGAAAACGGATATCTCTCTAAAGTTGAAATAATCCCTCCAGATTATATAAAAAATGTGGGTAATGTAGATTTTGGCTCTGTGGTATGGTGGAAAATCCCCTTATTAAAAAAAGCCGCACGTACATTTTTAAATCAAGGTATAAATCCTGATTTTGAAACATTTAAGAAGAACAATGAATCTTGGCTAAATAATTATGCCTTATTTATGGATATAAAAGAGTTCTATGATAAAAAAGCACAAGAAAAAGATCTATTTGGAAAATTATGGAATAATTTTTGGCCCACTGAATTAGCTACATATCAACAAAAAGCCTTAGATAAATGGAAAGCAGAAAATACTGAAGGTATTGAAATACAAAAGATAATTCAATATTTTTTCTTCACTCAATGGTATGCGTTAAAGAAATATGCAAATGATAAAGGTATTTCAATTATTGGAGATATTCCGATATTTGTTGCTGCAGATTCTGCAGATGTTTGGGCAAATCAACACTTATTTCAACTAAATACTGACGGAACACCAAAATTTGTTGCAGGTGTACCACCAGATTATTTTAGTGCTACAGGACAATTATGGGGTAATCCACTTTATGATTGGACTGAAATGAAGAAAAATGGCTACTCCTGGTGGATTAATAGAATTAAAGCTATGCTAACTATGGTAGATTTTATTAGAGTTGATCATTTCAGAGGCTTCGAAGCATATTGGGCTATTCCATCCGGAGAAAAAACAGCTATAAATGGAACCTGGATAAAAGGACCCGATCATAATTTCTTTGAACATATACAACGTGCACTTGGAGACTTGCCAATCCTTGCAGAAGATTTAGGTCTCATTACACCAGAAGTAGAAAGACTAAGAGATGATTTTCATTTACCTGGAATGAAAGTTCTTCAGTTTGCTTTTGACGCAAATGAAGCAGGTAAAGATGGTTTTACAAATGCCTTTTTACCTCATATGTATAATCAAAATAGCCTTGTTTACACAGGAACACACGATAATGACACCATGCAAGGTTGGTTAGATCATGCGTCGAAGGAAGAGATAGCTTTAATTACTGAATATCTCGGAGGTTCAGTTACTCCTAAGAACTTAGTGCCAGAATTAATAAGAATTTCTATGATGTCTGTAGCTGTTTTTGCTGTTTTTCCACTTCAAGATATTTATGCTATTGGAAGTGAGGGTAGAATGAATACACCGTCTACTCTTGGCAATAATTGGGGATGGAGAATGAGTACTGATCATTTTAACAGCAAAAAAGCAGACTGGTTAAAACTTCTTTCAAAATTATATGCAAGAAATTTAAAATAGTTCGTATCCTTAAAATTTAAAAGAAGGATTGTGTATCAAGGTGATATACAATCCTTTTTATTTTAAACGTAACTTCAAGTATAGATATTTATATTGATTGATTAGATATGCTTACTCCTTAAAAATTATTACAGTAAAAAAAAAGCCCACCTTTCGGTGAGCTGCTTTTTTTCGGTAGAAAAAAAAAGCCTGGCAACTACCTACTTTCCCACTTTGCAGCAGTATCATCGGCGTAAGAGAGCTTGACTTCCGTGTTCGAGATGGGAACGGGTATTACCTCTCCACTATAGCCACCAGGCATTATTAACATACAGTAGTATATGAGAAGTCTCGGTACTTCTTAACGCATATACGGTCTCATTTTTAGGTATACACCGGTTTATGGTATACAGTGCTAAAACTGATAGGGTAACCTTTTCTCTTTTTGTCTATCAAAGACCATGCATAAAACGCGCAGACTTTGGTATACCAAGATTGGTTTTCTTAGGAAACGTAAAGTGATAATAAGATATAACAGAAAAACGATAATATGGTCAAGCCTCACGACTTATTAGTATTGGTCGGCTGAACACATTACTGTGCGTAGACCTCCAACCTATCAACCTGATAGTCTCTCAGGAGTCTTTAGGGGGGTTAAACC
>DATFIA010000062.1:0-2249 GCA_035270545.1 Treponemataceae bacterium | reverse complement strand
GTGGTGTCCTACTTTTATAGGCTCTGCAAGTGCCAAAAAGTCTTTACCTTCATTACTTTTTTCTTGCCAGTCATCGCCTCTTTTATTGGCATTGTCTGCATACCCATTTAGTTTTTCAACCTTATTTCTTGCTCTTTCTTGGTTGTTATAGCCGTCAGCACGAGTAATTGAATAGCAATACATTGGCTTTTCTTTTGTTCCTGTATAGCCTACTAAATTGTGAACAATGCATTCGTTTTCTTTTCCGTATTTGGTTTCAACTATAATAGTATCACCTTTTTCGTGTTTTTCTTCGCATTGTGCCACAAATACATTCGGGCAATATTTTTTATAAGTATTCATTTTGTTCCTCCATTTTTTCTGCAATCTCGGCAGAGTACCATTTTTTGCACATGTCTTCTGCTAAATCAATAAGAAATTCTGCAATTTCATCCAAATCTTCATAATCAACGAATGTTTCTAGTTCCAACGACTCATCCCAGTCTGCCCCATAATACCGAGCAAATCGCATCTCAGTACGACTATGAGCTCGTAGTTTTTCTGTCGATATGTCTGCAGATTGACAAGAAACCTTAAAACTCTCAGATGTTCCATCCGCAAGCGTAGCGTCTATTTCCATATCGACTTGAAAGCCTTCTACATAATCACCTGTTGAGTAGTAGTCATATCCGCGCTCAACGATCTCTGCATTGTCTGTAAAGTCTTCAATGCTACGAACCGTTATTTTAATTCCGTTTTCTGTTTTTAGTGTTTTCATTTTGTTTTCTCCATTTTTTTGTAAAGAACCAATTTACTCTATCGGCAAAAATTTGATTATTTTTCCATATATGATCGATGGATCCTTTTCGTTAGAAATGCTTTTTTCCACTGTATCCATTATTTTTTTTTCATCGGATCCTAAAATACACGCTCTTTTTATCTCGTTGTCTTTTTCGTCAAAAAAAGCTATTTCGGCTTCAAAAATATTAGGATTTGATAAAAAGTTGTGGATTTCTTCGGCGAGCTCTTCAGATATATAGGCACTCTCTAAGTATGCTCCATCTTCCATCGCTGATTTAATTTCTTTTGGTGTATGGCCTTTTTCAAAGAGGTCGTTAATGATTTCTTTTGCTTCGATAGATAAGTTTTTCATTTTGTTTTCTCCGTTTTTTTAGTTTTTCAGTTAGATTGTTTTAATATTCCATTTTTTCCCAAACTCGAGTCTTAATTAAATTTATTTTTTCAGCTACATCATTGTCATATAGACAAAATCTGTTCTCACTCCATGTCCACGTCTTGCCGCTGTTCTCGCTCATCTCAACAGAAATGTTAGTGTTCGGGAATTCGGCTTCTAGCGCAGACCGAAGCGCTTTTACAAAGAGCGAATTTTCCTCATATGTATTATAGCCTGTCGTGTCGATACCAATAAGAATTTCAATTGTGCGCAAGTCGTTTGTATAAGCCATTTGTATCTCATTTGCTTTTTCAGCTAAATAAGCACTTAGTCTATCTCTAAGTTTTTTAGTAATTGCTTGTTGCTTTGCTTTTTCTTCTGGCGTTAGCTCTTTATTATAAGTCATTTTGTTTTCTCCGTGTTGTTAAGTAACTTCGTCGTTGCTTATGATATAAATATAGATTAAAGGCTAACCGTTAGCAAGCTTTTTTTTTACTTTTTTTATTAATTTACAAAGTGCTTAAATTAGGCAAAAAACGCTATGTTTTGTAAACTTTATGTAATACCATGGAACACCATGGAACACACTATATATAATATGTATTTTTTGGCGCATTTGCTCGATTATTCCAACCAGGAGAACCAGGAGAACCGCCAGGAGAACCAGGAGAACCGCCAGGAGAACCAGGAGAACCGCCAGGAGTGGCGCCATTTCTAAGTTGCCTATATTCCAACTTGGACTATAATTTCACTGTTTTTTCTTATTTTTAGCACTAAAGTGCTACTAATATCACCAAAATCGCATTTTTACTGTTACATACAAAGTAATTGGTTACACAAAACTAATTTGTACGAATATACAAACTCCCTAGAGCCATATAGAAAGTGTATACATACAAAGTAACGAGTGAAAAGCACAAAAGCCCCCAGCCTATACGTGCGTAGGCC
The DNA here is from genome assembly GCA_035270545.1 of Treponemataceae bacterium. Taxonomy (GTDB): domain Bacteria; phylum Spirochaetota; class Spirochaetia; order Treponematales; family Treponemataceae; genus Teretinema. The sequence continues at coordinate 148 of DATFIA010000062.1, read as the reverse complement.
TAAAAGATTTTACAAAACTACCCTTGAAAAACGAGAAATAAAAATGTAAATTTTAAGCGGTTAAAAATAGTATTTATAAATCAATGTATAATAAAAAAAGAAAATGCTTGTATAACGTTAGTCAAAAGAACAATGATAGGGATTACCA
>DATFIA010000061.1:0-8142 GCA_035270545.1 Treponemataceae bacterium | reverse complement strand
GGAATCAACAGATGAATCTTCCAAGGCCAAAGCAACAAGACCATATAAATACACAAGATCAACAGAGTCAGTGTGTAATCTTCGTTCTATAGTCGCAAGCGACAGCGCCAGTTTTCGCCGACGCTGACCAGGAGGAAGACTCGCTAGTTTATAAAGAGGAACCATTAGTACGCCTGTTTTATAAGATCAAAAAGATCATCGCTGGACATGGCCCGCGGAATGTAATTCATTATATCAAGAACTGCAGCATCTTCTGCGGCAGGAACTAACTGGTCTATTGAAAGGCCAAGATCCTTCAACCTCGTTGGAATACCCGCAAGAGCAAGGCGCCGTCTAATATCATCAATTGCCGCACGAGCTATTTCACTTGCATTAAGCCCAGCCGACTGTACTCCAAGCATTTTCCCTATGGTAGCAATTCGATCCACTCGTGCCCTCGCAGCATCTTCCATTATATACGGAAGAAGTACTGAACAAACAAGAGAAGTAGAGGTCTTATAGCGAGCATTACAAGCAAGTGAAATTGCAGTAGCAACGCCTGGAGAACTGGCCGCCACACCCATGGACGCCATACAACCACCCTGGGAAACTAGCATTTCTGAAGGTGTTCCAACCAATTTGCTTTGTTCAGGATCAAGAGCCAAAAGCAACATTTCAATAGCTTTTCCTAAAATTGTTTCGGAAAAAAAGTTAGATTTTGTTGAAATATATCCTTCAACCGCTAGGGTTATTGCATGAAAAATCATAGAAACTGCAGTATTTGGAGACATATGCATATACAAATTTGGATCCATTATAACTGCGCGACAAATACCACTTTGTGTTTTCATAATCTTAATTTGACGATTTCTTGCATCTATTACAGGGGTTCTATCCATAAAAGAGAAAGCATTTCTACAGGTAGAAGGAACTTCAATAAAAGGTATTGCTGCTGAATACGGTTGAGCTCCACCTAAATAGTCATAAATTTCATGATTTTCATTATACAAAGAAGCAATGGCTCGACCTAGAGAAGCGGCTTTTGTACCGCCAAGAGCGATTATTCCATGTACATGAGCTCCGCGAGCCAATGTTAAAGCTTGCTCAAGCGTTGCAGATGTAGCGGCCGAAGGAATTTCGTCGAAAACAAAAACCGAGATACCTTTTTCTTCTAGGGCTGCAACGGCTTTTTCCACCACTGAAAACTCTTTCAGAATAGGATCTGCTATGAGCATATAATGACTACCCCAAGCCGAAGCGACTTGTCCCAACCTAGCAAGAGTATATGGTCCTAATATGATGTTTGGAGAAATACGGAAAACAAAATCTGCCATTGTGAACCTCTTATCTAATTAACTGTAGCATTTTTTTCAAAAAAAAAAAGGCGGAACCTTCAAGGTCCGCCATTTTTTATTCTGAAATGTCAAAACTTGTAATAAATCATAAGCCGTAAACATCCATAATACGATCAGCTACCAGATCCACTACAGCACTATCTATATAAGAAGGATCTTTAATTTTCTGCATTACTTCAGCCACCCTATCCGCGCGAACATCTGGAGCTGCTTGTGCCGTCTCAAGAGCATAATATACTTCGGCAAGCTCTTTAGCCTCAGAGGAAACACTAATAGAATCTGACTGCGAAACTTCATTTGCTTTGCGAGTCTTGTGGGTATTCTGTACATTATTGACGGGGTCAATTCCCCCCAAGCGGTCAATCATCATAGTTATCCTGCCTTCATGTTCTATATCGGTCAGTCTTTACTGCAAGTTGAGCTTTTTTTTCCAGAAACGAACACAGAAAACTCTCCTAAAATCTTTTGCCTTGAAGCAAAATCATCTCGAAGTTCTGTTGCAGTCCCAGAAACTACCTCTTCATGCAGCTTAGTCAACTCGCGCCCTATAACAACGGCGCACTCTCCATTTATTTCGGCCAAATCTGTCAAAAGCTTGAGTATTCTAAATGGCGATTCATATAAAATAAATCCGTACCCAGTTTCAAGCAATTCTTTAAGTCTAGATTTGCGTCTCCCCGGTTTAGGGGAAAGGAAACCTTCAAAAATAACTGTCTTATCTGTCCCACCAGCAACACTCAATAAGGTTGCAAAAGCGGAGGGACCCGGAATAGGCACTATTTCATGCCCTGCTTCTCGAACATAGCGAACTAAAACAGCTCCAGGATCACTCAAGGCGGGAGTCCCGGCGTCACTTGCGTACGCGACATTCTGACCTTTATCCAAAACGGCTACAACTTTCTTTGACGCGTCTTCTTCATTACGCGCACGGCAAGAAAGAAGAGGCTTTCTAATTCCAAAATGAGTCAACAACTGAAGCGTATGCCGTGTATCTTCGCAGGCGATAACATCTACAGACTTGAAGGTCTCAAGGGCTCGGTGCGTTATATCACCAAGATTACCAATTGGGGTAGCAACAACATACAATATTGACACTCTATAATAATAAACCAGTTTTATGATTGCGACAAGGGCATTTTCTGTGCGATTATATTAAGTTATGATCCTTTCTATTCCTTCTATTACAGTCTTAGTTATTGTAGGAACCATTTTGCTTGTTTTTGCATATTCTCTTTTTACCCTTCCTTCATCTCGTAAAAAACCTGTTGGAACACCCAGAGCCACGGGAAATCCTGGTGAATCGGGAGTATGTCCTGTGTGCAAAACAATTCTTAAAAATAAAGAACAATTGAAAACAGCTCTTTTTCCAGGAGAAACAGACAGACTCTGCCATATCTTTGGCTGTCCGACCTGTCATCCTTATCCAGAAGACCCTTCAATACGAAAATGTCCTGTTTGTAAAAAGATTGTACCGGAAGGGAGCTATCTTATAGCAAGGCTTTTTGAAAGGCCAGGAAATAAACGACATGTCCACATTCTCGGCTGCTCTGAATGTCGTTTTAAAAAACGTTAAAAAATTAAAACCTTTTCCTCAAGACTTTTTTTACTCCTCCGATACTTTTATTACGCTCCACTAATGTTCAGAATAGCTAACTGGGCACGAACGGAGCTCCGTCTTCTGCTGCGGGATTAACAGAAGATCCGGAACAAAGAATTGAAAGATCGGCAGGGATGCCGCGCGCGACCTTATACACGTCGTCGAAAATCGTCAAAGGAGTAACATTATGATTATCAATCACAATCTGAGCGCTATGTTTTCATCGAGATCTCTGGGGGAAACTTCAGGAGCTAATCAAAAAAACATAGAAAAACTTTCATCTGGCATGCGTATTAATCGTGCTGGAGATGACGCTTCTGGGCTTGCTGTTTCTGAAAAAATGCGAAGCCAGATACGTGGATTGAACCAGGCTAGTACCAATGCACAAAATGGTATCTCCTTTATTCAATCAACCGAAGGGTACCTTCAAGAAACCCAGGACATTCTCCAACGAATCCGTGAATTAAGCGTACAATCTTCAAACGGTATTTATACTTCAGAAGACCGCATGCAAATTCAAGTCGAAGTATCTCAACTTGTAGCAGAAGTCGACAGAATTGCAAGCCACGCACAATTTAATGGAATGAATATACTAACCGGACGTTTTGCTCGAGAAACCGGAGAAAACACTGTAACTGGATCAATGTGGTTCCATATCGGAGCAAACATGGATCAAAGAACCCGCGTCTACATCGGCACCATGACAGCTTCGGCTCTTGGTGTGCGCAACGTTGGTACAGGCAACATTATGTCACTAGAAACAGCCGACGATGCAAACCGTTCAATAGGAACTCTCGATGAAGCTCTCAAAAAGGTAAACAAGCAAAGGGCAGACCTTGGTGCTTACCAGAATCGCCTAGAACACACAAAGACAGGCCTTGGCATTGGTGCTGAAAACCTTCAAGCTGCTGAATCTCGAATCAGAGATACGGATATGGCTAAAGAAATGGTCGATTACACAAAAAACCAAATCCTTTCACAGGCGGGAACTGCTATGTTGGCACAAGCAAATCAGTCAACACAAAGCGTCTTGAGTCTTCTCAAATAAGAATCCGCACAGTACGACGGACAGGGTAATTTCGGCTTTCTTCTTTTGTTTTTTCGAAACATGGGAAGAACACTGTAAATTACCCTTTTTTTTTGGTATAAAGGTTATGAATATGCAACCATTATCTGATTTACAAAAACGAATGTTACACGAAGAGTATCCCAACTTAAACTTCTCAAGTGATGAAGACGTTGAACGTTATTTCGACTTACGCAACAATGGGAGACAAGCAGATGCTCTTTATTTATATAATACCCGCCTTACACAAAAATACCCCGATATTGAAAAAAGACAACTTCTTATAAAATATTATCGATGCAATGACAGTCGCTATCAAACTATACTTTTAGAAAATCTTTCCCGTCTTGCAGACAGATTATTAGAAAAAACAAAATACATTATTTCCTTTTTAACAAAAAATATACGTTCCATTGATATGACCGATGCATACTCTGTTATAAAACTTGCAGAGGAACTTCTTTCTGTTATTTCTCCAGACCGATATAAAGCAATTAACTTTACAGAAAAATATCTTCGCTATGCACAACTTCTTTCATTTCATGCGGAAGAAATGGCAGAAACTTCCGATTTAATTCGTTTATATGTAACGGATACATTAGAAAATGTGCAAGAATTCAAAAAAGAACATGAGAAAAGACGCACAAGAAAGAAACAAATGGCTTCAGCTCGCCAAAAACCAACTTTTGATCTTTCTCAAATTACATTTCTTCCACAAGATATTTCTAGAATACTCCTTCCATCTGCAATTACTCGTATTGAAGACACAGTTATTGCGTACTGTATGAAGTATTGGGACCTTGTTGGGGATTCAGCATTTGAAAAAACGATCGTTTTGTACAGCAGAAAATACAACACTAAACATTCAGAAATTTTTTATGCAATAAAAAATGGGAGAGATCATGGATGGAAAGATGAAGAAATTCTTAATTCCGTTCTTTCTTCTGTTGTAACTGGCTATTATTACAGTATTTCCGGCGACGTATATCTACAAAGAACATGGGCTCGTTATAAAGCAAAAAAAACAAGTCTCCCAATTCCTCAAAAAGAGACAAGTATTCCTGAGTCTTATATGCCTATTGCGAAATCTCAAAAAAAGGTAAAAAAACAACAAAAAAAGACTCTTATCAAAAAAGCCTTAGTCACAAATGAGAAAACTGGAAAAAAACGAATTAAACCTTTTATACCAGCAACTCAAATCTTGAATATAGAACAAAATTCTTTTACGCCAAATTCAATTTCGGATATGATTAAAAAAATGACAGGGAAAACCTATACAGTATATAAAGAACTTTTTTTCCGTGGAATACGACCAGCAATTAGAACTGTTCTTTCGAATTCAAAAAAAGGAACTTTTTTTGACTCAAAACAAAATAGTGCAGAAGAACTTATTTACGAATTTTTGTTTTTACATTTTAACGATCCGTATCAAAACTGGGAAAAAAGTGAAACTTACTTGAAAATTTCTGAACTTGGATATGAAATTCCAAAACTTGAACCAATAATTTCCACATGGATAAAAAACACTCGCTCAAAATGAGGTTCGCCCCCTAAAGCTACGAGCAAGAGTTAATCTATCTGCATATTCAAGATCTCCACCAACTGGAAGCCCAGAGGCAAGCCGTGTGACCGATACCCCTGTTTTCTTTAATATGCGCTGAATATATAAAGCAGTAGTATCGCCTTCTACAGTCGGGTTTGTTGCAAGAATTACTTCAGTAATACAACCTTCTGTAATTCGTGAAATGAGTTCTCCAAGACGCAACTGATCAGGGCCTATTCCCTCTAGGGGCGCTATCACCCCACCAAGAACATGAAACAAACCATTATATTCATGTACAGCATCTATTGTTTGTACATCTTGTGGTTGCTCTACAACGCACATAATTTTTCTGTCACGTCCGGCATCGCTACAAACTTTGCAGAGATCTTCTTCAGTATATGACCCACAAATTCTACAGGGGTGTATTTTATCATGAAGAACAGAAACATCATGAGCTAGTTGTTCGCAAATTTTTTCATCACTTTTTAATAAAAAATATGCAATGCGGGATGCGCTTTTTTTTCCAACTCCCGGCAATCGAGAAAGACTATCTATAAGATCATCGAGGGCATTCATAATCCGGTAAAATTTCCTGCCATCGGTCCAAGTTTTGTTTTCAGAATTTCTTTAACTTTGTCGCATGCATCAGAATGTGCTGCTTTGATTAAATCTTGAAGCATAGGAATGTCTCGTGAATCTACCGCTATAGGATCTAAAGAAACACCCAACATTTGAAACTGACCATTCAACGACACTTTTACAATCCCACCACCAGAACTTCCTGTAACTGAAACATCAGAGAGTTCCTCTTGTACTTTACCAAATTGATCTTGAAGAGCCTTCGCATTTTTCAAGAGATCGAAAGGATTCATTCCCATATTATTTTCCTTCTCCTATCAATGTACCTCTAAACATCTGACGAACAATTTCAACAGATGGAGGGGCAACTAACTTTGTAGATAATTGTGGATTTTCAGAACCTGCAACATCCAGTCGTATTTCTACACCGCAAGGTCTTCCAAGCAGGGAAGTTACAGTTTCGGCTATTAATTTATGATCTTGTTCAAGATAATTATGGATAAAGGGAGTGTCAACTGTAAAACTAATTACCGCCCCATTATCTTCCCACTTAGTGGCTTGAGCAAGACCAGAAGCCAACATATGTTTATGCCCTTGAAAGTGTTCTGTTATTTTTTCTTGTAATTCTTCAAAAGGAACAGATGGAACAGAGATTGACTCAACAACTTTGGGTTCCTTTGGTGGTGCTGTTGAAATGGGAATATCTTGTTTTGGCTCACTTGAAAAGCCATTCCCTATACGTTGTTTTAACGCAGCAAAAGGATCTGATATTCGCTCTGTATCTTCCTCACTTACATCGATTTCCTTTACAGATTCCGAGCTGCGGACTGATTCCTGCCGACTTGAGCCAGAAGAAAGGTCCGCTTCAACGAAAGGGAGGGCAGATCCCCCTTGCAATAGATTCTGCGTTTTTTTTATTGCCTCTTTAAGTTCAAGAGGAGACACATAATCTGAAAGCCAGGAAAGACGTGCAATAGAAAGTTCAAGTTCATAGCGAGAATCAAGTGAATATCGAATATCCCGATATAACTGCAACATAAGAGATAATGCTCTTTCAATTTGAATCGAACTCCAAGAGGAAAGAACTTTTGAAGAAAACCGTTGTGCGTTTTGTCCTAAAAGAGACTCGCTAGTAATGCCACTGCTAAGCAAAAGGAGATTTCTAAAATAATCTGCAAGATCGGTCGTAAATTGATCTACAGAAACACCATTCATAATAATGGAATCGAGACAAATCAAGGCTTCTTCAAGTTTTTTGTCCACACAATATTCTATGAGAGAATTAATACGATCAACGCCTACAAGTCCAAGTTTATCTCTAATTTTCTCATAAGTGAGATTACCATCGGAAAATGCAGAAACCTGATCAAATAAGGTATACGCATCTCGAACACTCCCTGTTGCCTCTCTCGCAATCCAAAAAAGAGCCTCATCTTCTGCTTGAATACCAGCTTCTATGGCTGTTTCGGAAAGAACCTGTTTTAAAAGATCTACCGAAACGAGTCTAAAATTAAACTGTTGGCAGCGACTTTTTATTGTAGCGGGAACCTTATGAAGTTCTGTAGTTGCAAAAATAAAAATAACGTAGGGAGGGGGTTCTTCTATTGTTTTGAGTAATGCATTAAAAGCACTTGTGGACAACATGTGAACTTCATCAATTATATAAATCTTATACCGACACGAATTCGGAGGAAACTGTACTTCATCTTTTATTTGTCGAACATCGTTAACGCTGGTGTTCGAGGCTCCATCTATCTCGATAACGTCAAGACTTGAGCCCTTTGTTATAGAGACACAGGTACTACAAGTTCCGCAAGGAGTTAGTATAGGCCCGCTCTCACAGTTAAGTGCTTTTGCAAGAATTCGAGCAGAACTTGTCTTTCCACAGCCTCTGGGACCAGAGAACAAATAAGCATGAGCAATTTTTCCTGCTTCTATAGATTTTTGGAGGGTTGCTACTACAAAGTCCTGACCAACCATATCTTCAAATCTTTGTGGTCGTCGGCGTGTTGCTGTTACTTCA
>DATFIA010000060.1:0-2807 GCA_035270545.1 Treponemataceae bacterium | reverse complement strand
GAATAATTAAGCTTACCTGTATCAGAGGATATTTCGGTTAAACTTACAACAATCTTTTTCCATAAAAATATATTAATGATAGAAAAAATTAAAGAAAGAAATCCATAACTTAAAAAAGCGACTCCTGTAAGTAATGCGAATAGCTCTCCTCTTACATATCCTAATGAAAAAACAATTATAGTTATGATTATGCTTGATATACCCGAAGGTGATAATGAAAAAGCGATAGATAGTTCATTTTTATTTTTTTTAAGCGTTTTCATTATTGGGTATATCCTTTCCCCAATCTGTTTTCTTATCCATGGACTGAAGTATTTCAGTGGTAATTTTTTGCAAAAGTATATCAGCTTTAACTTTAGTATTTGTAAGTATAAGGCGATGGGAAAAAACAGGAATACAAAGATCATAAATATCTCTGTCTTCTATCCATTTTCGACCTCGGATAAGAGCAAGGGTTCGCGCTGCATGTAAAAGAAATAATACGCCGCGGGGAGAAACGCCAAGAGAAAAAGCTGGATTATTTCTAGTGTTTCTTGCTATGTGTAAAATTGCATTTTCGAGTGCAGGGTGACAATATACTTCAGCCTGTTCCATACGTGAACTAAGAATATCATCCATAGAAATAATTGGTTTTAACCCTGGTAAAATGGAGTGAGATGGGTCTTGATGCAAAATAGCTGCCTCTGCTTCTTCATCTGGATAACCAAGCGTAAGAGTTAACATAAAGCGATCCAGTTGAGCCACGGGTAATGGATAGGTTCCTTCGGACTCTACTGGGTTTTGAGTTGCAACGACAAAAAAGAGAGGGCTTACTTTTCGCGTAATTCCTCCAGATGTAACTTGTCTTTCTCCCATCACTTCTAAAAGTGCAGATTGAACTTTTGGTGTTGTGCGGTTAATTTCGTCTGCAAGAAGAATATCTGAAAAAACGGGGCCGGGATTAAACTCGAAGGTTCTGTTTTGAGGATTAAAGACATCAACCCCCGTAATATCATAGGGTAAAAGATCGGGCGTAAATTGAATTCGCTTAAATGAGACAGATGATACTGTTGTATCTTCTGTAGGCGAGGCAACGAGCGCTGCCAATGTACGTGCAAGTGTTGTTTTGCCAAGACCTGGCACATCATTTAAAAGAACATGGCCCCCAGATAAAAAAGCTGCGGTAAAAAGTTCTAATTGGGCTTTTTTACCGCGAATTACAGATGAAAGGCCAGAAATTAATATGTCTGCTGTTTGTTTTGTTGTCATGTGGCTTCGATTATAGCATGTTGAATGCCTTTTTTCTAATAGTAGCTCCTAAGTTTGTAGAAGGAGCAAGATACAGTTTATAATATACAAATGTTCTATAATAAGTGAAAGGAAGTTATCTTTTGGTTACTATTTGGTTAGGTCTTTCAACTTTTATTCTCTTGCTTTTTATAGGCTGGCTATCTTTCTCCTTAGCTGCTGGAATTATTGTATATCTTACTTCTCTTACAACAAATCATGTCCATCTTGATCCCCCAAGTGTGCGTAAAGCAGAAAAAACCTCTGTTATGAAAGCTCATACTTTAGATCCTGTTATTAAAGAAACGTTAAATGCAGCAAAAGGGCGCTGGTTTGAAATGTTAGATAGAAATGAAATACAGCATGTCTTATTAAAATCTAACGATAATCTTTCTCTTACTGGTTATTATTGGCAGGCCAAGAAAAATACAAGTCATAATACAGTTATTCTCGTGCATGGCATGTATGATTCGGCGGCGGGAATGGCCTATTTAGCTGAAGAATATCACAAAAAAGAATGTAACATTCTTTCAATAGACCTGCGCTCTCACGGAGAAAGCGAGGGAACAAAAAGGACGATGGGAATTCGTGAATCAGAAGATCTTGCTTTGTGGGTTGAATATATAGAAAAAAAAGACCCCTCACAGAATATATTTTTGCATGGTGTTTCAATGGGTGGAGCAACGGTTTTATTATATGCGGGAAATAGAAAAAATAAAAACACTCTAGTAAAAGGGATAATATCTGATTCTTCATACCCTTCGTATACTGCCGTTTTTTTACGTTTGGTTCGAATGATATTTAACAATCCTTTTGTGTCGCATTCCATTATATGGGGTGCAAGTTGGGGAAGCTTTTTTAATACTGGTATTTTTTTATCTGAAATTAGGCCTGATAAAGCACTAAATAACATTGAGATTCCTATCCTTTTATTTCATGGGGAAAAAGATCAGCTTGTCCCTTTATCTATGATTCATCCGCTAGTCTATGTAAAAATGAAACCTAAGTGTGAGTTAGTTGTTGTTCCGGAAGCACCACATATTGGAGCCTACTTTTATGCACCAGAACTATATATGAACAAGATTAATGATTTTATGGGGAGATTGTAATGAGAAAATTTTTTATAGTGTCATTATGTGTGTTATGTATTACAAATAGTGTTCACCTTTTTGGGCAAAAAGCTGCAACATTGCCTCTTACAGAAGTATCCCTTTTCTCATCGGGAGTTGGCTACTTTGAACATTCAGGTTATATCACAGGAGATACAGTTCTTGCTTTTGATTTTGCCGAAAATACAGTAAATGACGTTTTAAAATCGTTAATTATAATAGATTCGGAAACTAAAAATCCGTCGGTTACATATGCTGCAGAAAACACCCTAGAGAAAACACTTAAAAGTCTAAAAATAGACCTTTCGGAAACACCGGATATTTCGACTCTTTTATCCTCTTTAAGAGGAACTGAAGTTGAACTTTATGTGCCAGAAAAAATTACGGGTATAATTCTTGGTACAGAAATGAGACCCAGCGTAACCCCAGGAG
>DATFIA010000059.1:0-2134 GCA_035270545.1 Treponemataceae bacterium | reverse complement strand
GAAAGAAATTGGAGAAGGAAAGCTCGACGGAGCACAAGCTATGATGGAGGGAAAATACAAAGTATTAGGTAATTTTGAACTCATGCTTAAAATGGACGGTCTTTTTTCTGGCCCTGAGTCATCCAATATCCTCAATCAAACGGTAACAGATTCTTCTAACTCAAGCAAAAAAGACGACAAAAAAGCGAACATGTCCTTAGTTATTCTCCCCTGGCTACCCCTTTGGATTGCCCTCCCTATTTCGCCTACTGCAGGACTTCTCGCGGGCCTCGGTGCTTTAGTATTATTTCAATTAGCCGGTTTAAAATGGAAGATTGGCACTCACGAACGCATTACCCTTGCAAGCGTTACTCTCATCATTCTAGGCATTACCGCGGGGGTACCCACTCAGATACTTATTCCCCTTACATATATGGTTTTTGGATTACAGTGGCTCGTGTCCTGTTTTACTGCGGTACCACTCACAGCACATTATTCTGGAGCCGGTTACGGGGGAGACGCAGCTCTTCAAAACCCCTTATTCATAAAAACAAACCGTATAATCACAGCCGTGTGGGGAATTGTATATATTGCAACCGCTCTGTGGACTTTGTTTCTCCTCGCCTCACCCCTAGCACCTTTTACCGGTGCTATAAATAGCATTGCACCTGCCCTCTGCGGAATTTGGACAGCTTGGTACCCCAAGTGGTACATAGCAAAAGTTGCACGAGGTAAATAAAGGAAAATGAGGACGAAGGGGTGGCGGAACTAGTTAGGGAAAGCGGTTACTGCCGGTTTTCCTAACTATGAAGCCAGGGGAGGCTGCGTCTGTGAGAAAAAATAATTGAGAGTATAGGTAAAAATGAAAAAGGAGAAGTCTCCCCTTTAATAATATTTGATCTTTCGAATTTTTCGTCGATACTTACTATATGAACTTATTGTATGTAAAATCGAAAGGACGCATGGAGCGCCTTACCTTTCTAATTATTGCAGTGCTCTCAATTTCTTTACTAATAGTTTCTCTCATGTTCATTGTAAACTCAGCTCGCTCTTACGTGCAAACAAACAAAAATACTCATTTTACATTGGCCATGAATGACCTGCTTTCTGGCTGTCTCGATTTAATGTTTGTAAGGGGACGACTCAATGTTGTTCTTTCTCGAAAAGAGCCAATATCTAAAGACGATACCAACTTCCTCGCAGATCGCTTTATAAAAGCAGATGGCTTAATACATAGTGGGATTTCTGAGCTTGATAACTTATTTCCAGCTTTGGCAGACCAACTAAAAGAAAGCTACAAGGAACTTCTATTTCTTAAAGAAAAAGGACTTCTTGAAGCACAGAAGCCCTTTAATGAAAGGGATCATTCTATTAGAACACAGTGGTTAAATGCAGCCAACGGTTTTATTGAAAGCACGGGGAATAAATTCCTAGAAATTTCATTAAAAAACAAACAAGACGGGTATGCATTCACGTTTCAGCGTATTCTCGTTCTTGCCGTTTCCTACCGCAACTATTACGGCTCGAAAGCTTCACAAATAACAAGCCTTATGGAACAAAGAAAAATTATTTCTTTCGATGAGTTAACGCCTATTTTGATTCTCGATGGACGCATGAGTGAAGTATGGCTTCATATACAGCTCTATGCTCAAAGTGTAGACAACGCACGATTAAACGAAACACTTCAAGAAGTTAACAGACTCTGTTTTGGCCCATATTATGACAATCTAACTGCTGTGCAAAAAGCTCTTATAGAAGGCAGTCCCTTGCCAATTGACCCCAAAAACCTCGCCTCGCAGTCGGCTATTGCCCTTGATTCCATAAATATTCTTTTGAATACCGTATTCTATGAAGCAATGAAGCATAGTGAGCATACAATAAGAAAGGCTCTCCAAGTTTTGGCTGGGGGACTATTTGTTTTGCTGTGGTCTTTAGCTATTATATTATTGGCTCCCCTATTTCTTCGCCGAAAAGTGTTCGGCCCAATCGACGAAGTAATGCATAAACTCAAAGATGCGTGTAATCTCGCCTCAACTGAATCGGCCGCAGATAATGAACTTCTTGTATTATCTAAAGCAGCAGATCTCCTTATTTCAAAGGTAGCAGAGGTAAATAAAAGCAATAGAGAAATACGCAGGATAGCAGACAGAGACGC
>DATFIA010000058.1:0-4846 GCA_035270545.1 Treponemataceae bacterium | reverse complement strand
TTCTTGTAAGGCAACAAGGGAGGGTGCAAGTTCTGCTTCTGTTTTTTTATCTGTAACAGTTACTTTTGCACCGCATTGTGCAAAAAAACGTGCAGTGGCGAGGCCTCCACCGTTTAGACCAAGACCCATGACTGTCACTTTTAGTCCGGAAATATCGGCCTTTGTGGTAAATGGAGGGCTATTAAAACTCAACATGATACTCCTTTTGATCCCTGTCATTTAGGTATGGGGTAACTGATATTTTTTTCCATCGATTCTCATAGAGGAGGGGAATATCTTTTTTTATAGTAGCAAAAAGTTCAGATTTTTCGGAAAAAGGTATTATTTGAAGTTCTTGTAGTATCTGCTCTAATTGGGGCGTAATATACGATTTAATACGGTGGAGGTCTTCTGGTGTGTGTATTCCCCATGCATTCATAGAAATACAATGTTGTTTGCATGTAATTGGGTAGTATGGATGATTCCTTTTTCCAATTGGTAAAACAAGTTTGCTAAAAAATTTATTAATGTCGGAATCCATCCAGATTCCATGAACCATGTATCCCTGGCCTGCCTCTCCCTTCCATGTCGCAGGTATTATTTGGTCTAATTCAATTAGATTGTCTTCTCTTTTTTTTAGTGGAAAAAAGTCGCATTCAAAATAGATCCTATTTGTTCGAAATTGATGTGTGGAATTGTTAGATCCTTTTTCTAGCATTTCTACTTCCAAGGGTCTACATGTAAGGTCAATCATACAAATGTACAGGTACTCTGTATCTTCAAGACTAATAATTTTATAAAAGGAAGGAGAAAGAATTGAAATAGGATTAAAAAACCATCTGGTATTTTCTATAAGGCTTGGATACTGCTCCATTATGTTCATGCATAAGCTTTGAATTTTTTCTGTATAACCGGGTGGTGGAATATTTTTATCTATATCATGATGCACCGGAAAAGAGGGTATGTGTATTGGTTTTTTTAAATTCAAAAATTGGTCTTCATTGTGATTATACCAGCAGTGAACCAGCTCTGTTGTTGGAGTTTTTTCGCCTGAGTATCCCTTTGGGCAGGTGCCAGAGAGGACAGTGTTGATAGAGTCATCGGTATATGAAATATCAATTAAATGCGAGTTCCGGCTCATAAGAATTAATAGTATACCATAACAAACTGAAAGAAAAGGGAGGCTATTATAAATGCTCCCTTTATATTATTTCTTCCCAGGGTATGTCAATTTTTCCTTCAAAAAGATAGCCTCCAGATCCAATAGCATAAACTTCGTTATCCCCATGATCCCAGACAGCTGCAATACGTTGTGAATTATCGCGATCTTTGGCAAGGATAGTCTCTATGGAGGTTTCAGAAGCAGAGCGAGCAAAAAAAACAAGCGCTTGTGAAAGAGCGCTTCCAGCACAAACAGCAGCTATAAGACTTCCAACAGCTGCTGCTGTGCACCCAGATTCATAGCGAGGGGTGGTTCTAATAACGATGGTATCTGAAGTGATAACCCGAGCAATAACGGGTAATATTTTTTTATTTGGAAAAGCCCGTTGAATTAGATTAGAAAAGAAGGGTAGGGAAAATGTTTCTGAACTTTGCGGAAATGCCACCATAATATCTTCTCTAATATGGATGGCGGAATATCCTGTGCTTATTCCCTCATGTTTTATTATTTCCACAAGATTTTCTGTTGCTTTGGTTATTACTTTTCCCCCAATTAAAGCAAAGGGAGAGCCAAGGGCAAGTCTGAATTCATGTGCTCCGAGGACTTCAAGGGACCTTTGGCCAGTGGAGGTAGAAAATACAATCGTTTTGTTTTTTATTCGGCCGCTGTCGAAGGCAAAGCGTGCCGCGCACAGAAGTGCGTCATCTGCTTCTCGAGCTGGAAGTCCTTTATCCGTGTATATCCGTATGGTATTGTCACCGGAAAGGAAGATACATGCGGTTGCACCAATACCATATCTTTTATCGCAGACAAGGCGCGCTGTGGAACTTTGAAATTGCGGATTTCCAAGAGCGTCACTATCTTTTGACGATAGTAACGCTGCAGCGACTAGGTCTATCAGTATAAATCCATTTCCAGCTAGTTGAAGCTTGTAAAAAGGAAGCGTCATTGGCGACTTGTTTTTAAGGAGCGCGTAGCATCAAAACGAGCTTTTGCAAGGAATAGTAGTTTCATAACTAAATCTTGATAGGGAAGGCCAGAGGCTTCGCACATTTTAGGAAACATAGAAATTGTGGTAAAGCCTGGTAATGTGTTTATTTCATTGAGATACAGTACATCGGTTCGTTTGTCTATAAAAAAATCAACCCGGGAAAGGCCAGAAAGATCGAGAGCTTTGTATGCTTCAATAGCTATGTGGCGAATTTTTTTTGTAGTTTGCTCACTTATGTCAGCAGGAATTTTGAGTGAAGCTCCATTTGGATCGTTATATTTAGCGTCATAATCGTAAAAATCATGGTTTGGTATTATTTCTCCGGGAGTGTATGCAACGGGTGCTTCGTTTCCTGTTACAGAACATTCTATTTCGCGGGCAAGAATAAAAGGCTCAATGATTATTTTATCATCCCAAGCGAATGCTTCTCCTGCTCGTTTTTCAAGTTCTTCACGAGTATTTGCCCGTGCTGCTCCAACAGAGCTTCCAGCACAAGCCGGTTTTACAAAAAGAGGCCAAGAAAGGTCTTTTTCTGCTTTTTGAATTATTGCGCGTTTTTCTGCTTCATTAAGCCAGGTGGTATATTTTACGGTAATGAAGGGAACTACGGGAAGACCTGCAGCTTGCCATATAATTTTAGTTTTTTCTTTATCCATGGCAATACTACTTGCCATAACAGAGCCACCAACATAAGGAATATCAGCCATTTCGAAAAGTCCTTGAATGGTGCCGTCTTCGCCAAAACTTCCATGAAGAACAGGAAAAGCTACGTCTACTGGAATCGTCTTTCCTTCTACCGAGAAGGCCCCCTGAGTTCCGCCTCCAGGAATTATCGAGATACGTGAGGCCTCTGTTGAATCAATAGTTAATACGGCTTTTGTATTATTTCGTATTTCGTCAATTTTGCTTTCATCTTGTAAATACCATGCACCAGCTTTTGAAATTCCAACAAGAATAATGTTATTCTGATTTTTTGGAATATTTCGTACAATGGACGAAGCAGAAAGAAGCGAGATTTCATGCTCTCCAGACTTCCCTCCATACACTACCGCTATGTTCATTTTTGACCTCCGTTTTTCATTTCCTTTAGGGCTGTGCGTGCTTCTAATATTTCGTCGTATGTATCTGTATAATCTTTGTAAATAATAGAGTTTTCATGGCCTTTTCCTAGAAGTATCACAATGTCTCCTTCTGAGGCAAGAGAAAACGCTTTCCGTATTGCTTGAGGTCTATTGGGAATAAGAAAAAGCTCTGAACCTCTCATTTTATCAGGACAACCTTTTGCAATCATTTCAAGGAGTTCCATAGGGTCTTCACCTCGGGGATCTTCGTCTGTAAGAATGACAACGTCTGAATAGTCTGAAGCAATTTGACCCTGTTCAGGGCGCTTTATAAGATCTCTTTCTCCACCAGAGCCAAAAACACTTATAATTTTTCCAGTAACTCGTTTTCGAAGAGAAGGAAATACAGCCTGAAAAGATGAGGGCGTGTGTGCATAATCGACAAGGACTTCAAAGTTTTGTCCTTCATCAATTACGGTCATTCGACCTTTTACCGGTTTAAGTTCTGCTAGAAGCGGTATAAGCTGTTCTACAGGTGTGCCCAGTAGATTTGCGACTGTAATAGTTGTGGCCAGTGTATTCCAGACATTGAAGGCTCCAGGAAGGTTTATTCTTACAGAATATTGCTCATCGCCTGTAACATTCAGCTCAAATGAAACTCCCTTTGCATCTGCTTCTATGGAGGACGCCGAATGGCCACCTCGTCTCGTAGATGACCACGTTGAATAGGCATAAACAGGGTGCTTTGTGGCAGACTTAAAATAAGCAGCAGCTGGGTCTTCATCGTTAACAACGCCAAAAGATGGCACCAGTGTACCTTTTTTTATATGATCATTTAAGTCGAGAGCTCGAAAGAGGTTTGCCTTATCACTTTTATATTGTTCATGGGTGCCATGAAATTCGAGATGCTCGTGAGTTACGTTTGTCATAATTGCTACATCAAAAAGGACGTCTCCAAGACGGTTCGTTTTATGTGAAAGTCCATGTGAAGAGGCTTCAATAACGGCATATTCAACACCATTTTCACGCATAGAAGCGAGTTTTTCTTGTATCGTTACTGCTTCAGGAGTAGTTTGGTGTTCAGGATTCGGTAAGACTTCTTTACCTAAGCAATAATCAACGGTAGAAATAAAGCCGGCCTTTTTTCCGCATAAGCTAAGTAGTTGGAAAATAAGAGACACCGTGGTGCTTTTGCCTTCTGTACCTGTTACCCCAATAATAGTTAGGTCTTTAGATGGATGATCAAAAAAAGCCGAGGCAAGGGGTGACATAGCAAAGCGCGAGTCGGCCACTTTTATGTACACAATGTTTTCTTCGGGTTTTTCGATTTCACTAGAGTGAACAATAGCAGATGCTCCTCGCTCTATTGCCTGGGGAATAAAGCTCGTTCCTTGAGCATGTATGCCGCTAAGTGCAAAAAAAAGCGAACCTGGACTCACATTTCGAGAGTCGTATACGAGAGAGGAGATTTCAGGATCATGATCCCCAATCATGGAGATTACCGGCGTGGCAGTAATAAATTGTGATAGTCTTTTCTTCATATCTATTTAGATTGTATCAACCCCATCTTGTGTTTGCAACACCTCAAAGGGTATTATATGAGCTATGTATGAAGCTCGTGTAGAAGCCGATTTTGCGGCAGCCCATTTTTTG
>DATFIA010000057.1:0-5356 GCA_035270545.1 Treponemataceae bacterium | reverse complement strand
ACAATAACAAAAAACAAAGGGGGCGTCAATTCTATTCACTTATGAGATTAATAGTCTTTCATGCGTCGAGCGTTGACGTAACGGCTTAGTTCAGGAAGGTTTTTTACGACTATGCGGTCTTCAAAAATTTCCATTTTGCCTTGGTCTATAAATCTATTTAATTCGTCTTCAACTTCTTCTAAGGGTAATCCTGCCCAGCGTGCAACGTCGTCCATTGTTATTGCAAAGGTGCGGAAATCTGCTTGTCGGTCTTGGTTTGGTTGTGTTTCGTCGAGCATGAGAAAGACGTCTCCAACACGAGCCATTTTATCGTGAATGGTGAGGATCATAAAGCGACGTTTTTGGGCATAAATGCGTTTTACAAATGTTTTTAGCAATTTCATAGCAATTGCAGGGTTTCCCATCATGAGTACTTCGAAGTTTGCTTTGTTAAATTCAAGGGCTTTTACATCGTCGTAGGCTATGGCAGTGGCTGACCGAGGTGAGTTTTCTAGGATTGCCATTTCACCAAAAATTTCAGAAGGTTGGAGTATATCGAGATTTTTTTCAAAGCCGTTTACAATTTTGATGAGTTGAACGCGACCAGTTTGAATAAGATAAAAACAATCACCTGGTTCAAATTCTGAAAATATTACAGTTCCTTTGGGAAATATTTTTGCAAAGCGGGAAAAGGCGGCAAATACGTCGCTCATGGTTAACCTCCAACCGATGCAAGATGCTCTTTGATTTGGGGAACAAGCTTCGGGTCTGCCATACTGAGTGCCTTTGAAAGAAAAGCCTTTGCTTTATCGCTCTGTTCCATTTTATCGTATGCGAGGCCCATGTACATGAGTACCTCTCCTATTTGGAGAGATTTTGGATCGCTACTTATATAGGTTGTAAGTAGTTGTAGGGTTCTTACATATTCGTGTTGTTCATACAGGCTTTTTCCTGCTCCTACATAGGCTTTACCTAGTGCTGGAGAGGGTCCCGCTTCAATAACGGAATGGTACTGTTTGTACGCTTCATCCCATTTACCTTGTTTTGCTAGGCCCTCTGCAAGGGTTAGTGCGAGGTTTGGGTCATTTCCAACTGGGCCTCCAGATTTGCGAGACTCTTGAATAGTATTAGATGCATCTCCAGATGTGTGTCCGCCAAATGGACGGGTAGATTTAAGGGTGTTTTCTGCAATTGCTTTCATTTCTTGTACGTGTTTTCCTGTTGGAAAGAGCTTTAAGTAACGAGTGGCTACTTCTGAGGCTGCCCGATATTGTTGGGATTTATAAAAACAGGAAGCTACAGAAAACATTCCATCGTCCTGGTTTGTTTCTTCTTTACTATGAAGGAGCGATTCTATTTGACGGTGAATATTTCTTAATTGATTTGAAAAAACTTTGAGCATTTTCATAATGATACGAGTGTTGGTTTGTACGAACGATTCAAACTCTATCGTAGAAAAAGAGAGGACATGAGAGTCCGTAATTACCATGACACTTTCTTCGCGTGGAAAATGTCCAAGTGCAGATTTTACACCAAAAAATTCACCTTCTCGAATATAGTCTGTTACTTGTTTTCCCGTTTCTATATCGGTAGATGTTAGTGCAACACGCCCTTTTTGCAAGAGAAACACTCGGTCGTCTACGTCTCCTGCAAAATATATTACTGAATTGGGCTTAAATTGTATGGCCTTTGGCATGAAATCCCCTCATCAAGATATATAAATCATTATAGCACAAAAACTGTTCACTCGTCCATTTTTCTGCTAATATTCCCTTAGATGATAGATCTTCACACACATTCTACGGCTTCTGATGGCTCTTTTTCTCCTTCCCAGCTTGTTGAACATGCTGCAGAACGAGGTATTACAGTTTTAGCTTTAACAGATCATGACTCTGTTTCTGGCAATGAAGAGGGTTCTGTTGCTGCTAAAAAAGCAGGTATTCGTTTTATTCCCGGAATAGAACTCGATATTCATTGGAAACCAGGTGAGTGTCATTTACTGGGGCTGAATGTCCACTCGGTACATTCTGATTTAGAGGCTCTTTTGGTGCGTTTGAAAGAAGGTCGGCTTGAGAGGAATACGTCTATTGCTTTAAAAATGCGAGAGTCTGGAATCGATATTGATATTGATCGCGTTACTGCCTTAGCTGCTGGCGGAACGGTTGGACGTCCACATTTTGCAAAGTTTTTGGTTGAAACAAAGGTAGTCAAAAATGTTCAGCAAGCCTTTGACCGTTATTTGGCAAAAGATCGGCCCTTTTTTATTGATCGTAATAGCATTCCTCTTGTAGAAGGAATTTCTGCAATTCGCTCTTCGGGTGGAATCCCAATTCTTGCTCATCCTCTGTCTCTCTATGTGTCTTGGGGGAATCTGCCCGGTATTCTTGAAGATTTTAAAAATCAAGGACTTGCGGGGATTGAGGCCTGGCATCCGGGGGCTCGTGTAAGTTCGTGTGAGCGTCTGGAAAAATGTGCTCGCTCTTTGGGCCTTTGTGTTACAGCGGGAAGTGATTTCCATGGTGCTGCCCGTCCGGACCGCAAAATAGGCTTTACTGCTGGAAAACAGCCTATAGAGGATCGCTTTTTCTTTGAAGAAATAGAACCTCTTTTTTAATTAGGTCGAAAGAAAATCTGGAACAAAACCATTCCATTTTCTAAACTGTATTGCTTCTAGGATATGTTCATCTTGTATGTTCGGTTCTTCTTCTAAATCCGCTATTGTTCGCGCTACTTTTAATAATGCGTGTCCTCCTCGCCCCGAAAGTCGTGCGTGTTCCATGCTTTTTGAAAATAAGGTTTGCGAACTTGGAGAAAGATGGCATATTTTTTCAATTTCTTCGGGGTCGAGCCGAGCATTCACCTTGCCTCTTTTTTGCTGAGCGAGACGTGCTTTCATTATGCTTTTGCGCAAATCTGTGGTATTGAATCCTGATTGAGATTGTATAAGACTTTTCCCCTCTGGTGAGTCTAAGGCTACTCTAATGTCTATGCGATCTAAAAGGGGGGCTGTCATACGCTTCCAGTATTTTTCTACCATGTCAGGTGTACAGGTGCAGATTCTTCCTGCGGCACCGAAGTTTCCACAAGGACAGGGATTTACAGCCATAAGAAGTTGAAACTGGGCGGGGTAGGTGTCTGCTCGGCCTGCTCGACTTACAGTAACTGTTCCTGTTTCTAAAGGAGTTCGAAGGGCTTGCAATACACTCGATCTAAATTGAGCTGCTTCATCTAAAAATAAGACCCCTCCATGTGCGAGAGAAATCTCTCCCGGTAAACAGTTTTTTCCTCCTCCAATTATTCCTTCAAGGCTTGCATTTTGGTGAGGTTCCCGAAATGGTGCTTTGTATAAGAGTGGGTTACTACCATCGAAAGCGGGGGGAGGAAGAATTCCCGCAATGCTATGGATGCGGGTAAGCGTCATAGCCGTCCCTGTATCCAAGTTTGGTAAGAGAGAAGGAAAGCGGCTAAGAGATAGCGTTTTCCCACAACCGGGAGGCCCATAGGCAATGAGATGGTGTCCTCCGGCCGCTGCAATTTCTAGTGCTCGAACAAGTTTTTCTTGACCTTTTACATCTTCATAGCCACCTTGTATCTTGCTCCATCGAATTATTTCATTTGGATGTTTAGTATTTATATGTTCATTAGTATCTGTCTCTGTCATAGATTGTGTCGCACATAGTTGGTGATATTTTTCCACAGCTTCTACGAGGGTTCTTGCTCCTTCAACTTTCCCTTGATGCAACAATTGTGCTTCTGCAAGGTTTTGTTCGGGGACAATAAATAATTTTATGCCACAGGCAATTCCACGACTAATAGCAGCGAGAACTCCGCGGACTGGTCTAACTCTTCCTGAAAGTTCTAGTTCTCCGAGAACCATTACGGTATTGCTGCTTTCACTTGTATCTGCTTGTTCTGCAGAGGCAAGAACAGCTAAGGCTATTGGTAGGTCGAAAGAGCTTCCTTCTTTTTTTAGATCCGCTGGGCAGAGATTTATGAGTATTCTTTCTTTGGGAAAATCTAAGCCAGAATTTCGGATCGCTGCTCGCATTCGTTCCCGTGCTTCTTTTACCGCTCCGTCGGGGAGTCCTACAATATCAATAGCAGGAATTCCTCGCCGTAGGTCTGCTTCTACTTTTATTATTTCGCCTTCGTATCCAAGGCGGGCAAAACTTGCAATTTCCATACTTTCCTCTGAATATTATATAGAAAGAAAGATGAGTTTTGCCTGTCTTATTTGACATATGTAGTAAAAGAAGTAGAATAACAGTAATGAACCAATTAGGAGTTTAGTAAACGTGAGTAAATCAGATATTTCGAAAACCCTTGAATCTCAATTGAGATCAGAAGGGGTTGATCTTGAGAAAATGTATGTTTTTCTTGAAAATTTAAATTCCGGAAAATATGATGGCCTGGCTGGTATCATTCCTGAGACTGTTCCCTCAATGCCGAATCCTTCTATCGTAGACAGGAGAGGAATTTCTTCTTGGAAAATGCCTTTGGATGACGCCATTTCTTGTTTTGCCTCTTTGGGAATCAGTATTGATCCTAAAAAAGAGGGCTTTGTGGAATGCGGTTATGTTACGTTTGGAGAAAGAGCTTTAGAAAAAATTGGAATATTGTTATATCCAAAAACTGCCTATGGTGTATTAAATGGCGGCTCGGCTTCTAGCTACGCAGATGTAAAGAAAAATACGGCTCTTGATCCAGAACTTTTCGATCATTTTCGCTCAATTTTTGATAGTCTTGCTAAGGAATGTAGTGGAAAACCTAAGGGAATAACTCCTGCCTTTATTAATGGTGACGGAAGTACTGGTTGGAGTTTTCTTTTTCTAAAACTTCGTATGCTTCTTGAACATAAAAAACGGTACCGCGATTTAACCGGCCATCTTCCCGAATTTATTCTTCCTTCTTTTCAAATGACGAGTGTTCTTACAGATTCCGATATAGCAAACGCTTTTAAGGCCTATGTAAGTGATCCTTCCTTGCTTGAAATTTCTCAAGAACTCGGTTGTACCGCAATAGAAATGTTTACAGAAACTCAAACACTGATGGCGGCTATTACACACTCTTCTACAGGTTCTCCTCGACGTATTTTCGACAAAGCTTGGGGTAAAAATGATACTGGCATAGCAATGCCCGGCGGTCATGGGCAGAATTTTGAAGTTCTTGCGCCTATTTATCGAAAACTCCTTGAAAAAGGTGTGAGATTCGCTTGGCTTGGCAATATAGATAACATGGGTTATACCGTTGACCCAGTTTCTTTGGCAATTTTTGCTCTTTCTGGTAAAGATGCGGCCTTTGAAGAATCCTGGCGCACTCCTATGGATGTAAAAGGTGGAATTCTTGTTTGCGATTCTTCGGGAAAATTTACCTGTGC
>DATFIA010000056.1:0-3806 GCA_035270545.1 Treponemataceae bacterium | reverse complement strand
AGAGGGGAAAGTTTTTGTGAACATTATTTCGCAATACGGTAAAGACTCATTTCATTCAAAATAGGTTTTTATTCTTTACATTTCTCTGCTGTCATACGCCCAATGTAAAAGGGCTTGTCGCTGACGACGTCTACATACAAGGTCTTTTGGTGCACAATTTTTTTTCAATTGTGCAATATGACGAGACATTGCCTTCCATCGTTTTATTTGCCGATCATCATCTGGGCACCTGCGCCCCATATAATATCGGCAATACCATTGAAACCACCCACGTGGATCTTCTTCGTATATCCAGCCTTTTGCTTTCCAGTACCATAAAGGCTTCGAAGCATCTATTAGAAAATAATTAAGTTCTGTTTTTTTTCGCTCTGGACTCAATTTTGCATTTTTAAACCACTCTGAAGGAAATTCATTTACACAATCTGTCATGTATTTCCCTCCAAAAATACCAAGAGCAAGCATCTCTTTAGGGGAGAGCTCTGGTTTGAAATCTATGGCGAACCGTTCTCCTTCTCGCTCTGTTAACGTGTATCTATAATTAGATTGCATTAAATCGTTTACAATAATTTCTTTTATTTCGTTCATATCATTCCTACTTCTTTCATTATTTGTGGACAAGGCCCCGTCCGTCAAGGTAAAGTAGCATATGTTTACTCGTTGTTATCGTTGTTTTCGTCCTACTAAGAATTGTTTATGTTCAAATATTAACCCTATACATACGGGAATTAAATTTATTTTTTTAATGCATCCACGTGAAGCTTTTCACCAAAAGACGGGAACGGGCCGCCTTGCTGCTCTTTCTTTGGATGATTCAGAAATTATTATTGGAATAGATTTTACAAACAATAAGAGACTTAATGAATTACTCGATTCACATGGAGAAGGGGCTGCATACAAGCCTTTTTTGTTATATCCCGATTCTAGCGCCGTATTTACAGATTCTCCCGAATTCAGAACTTCGATAGGCGACTTAAAACCTCTTGTTATTTTGGTAGATGCAACCTGGTTTTTTGCAAAAAAAATGATTCGATTAAGTAAAAATCTTCATAACCTTCCAAAACTTTCATTCAAAAATGAATATCGGTCCCAGTTCCAATTTAAAAAACAACCTGAACAAGCATGTTTATCTACAATAGAAACCTCTTTTTATTTATTGGAAGAGTTTAAAACTGCAGGAATAGTTTCTTCATCTGTCGATCCGAGAGGGCTTATGACTGTTTTTAACCAGATGGTTAACCATCAGCTTGCCTGTGAACAGGCAAGACAGATGGAAGAAGCAAAAGTTTTAAATCCTGAATTATTCAATCGTTAACGTAGAAATATATACCTCGTAATCTTTTTTCTTTTCTGTAAGCTTTCGCCTTTCTGTCGTTATTCTTGCTTCAAGACGATCAATTTCTGCATCAGAAGAAGAAAGTCTTAAAAGATAGTCTCTTCCTTGAAGGGAATCATTTCCTGTTGCTGCCAGGTTTAATCTAATTCTTTCTTGAAGATCAGTTTGGGTGTTTTTTTGACTTTCTAGATCGGAACAAATCTCTTCTTGCTCATCTACTGTTTTCTTTAATGATATCGCTTTTTCTAAAACCCTTTGGACTTTTGCAGGAATTTCCCGAGATGTGGTATAGCTTATTAAATTTTCTATATTTCTTTGAGATAAAACAACCCGCTCTAAGGCTGGTTCGTTTTCTTCTACAGAAAAACGTATGTCCGTTCCACCAGCAACACTTGTGCGAAACCTATACACTAACGAAGTACGTTCTTCATATTGAATAGGAAGACTCAAACTAGCTCCTTGCCTTACCGGATGTTCTAGAAAAAGAGTTTTATTTTCAGTTCCTTTATTTGAAATCACATATGTTGTGTTATATATATTTTTTCTAGAGATAGCCATAACACCTTTTTGTATTTTTACAGACACTGTTTCTCGTTTTACGTCTGTTTCTATGCTACCTCGAACTGAAAGGTCTTCACCAAAACCAATTATTCTTTTTTCATTTTCTGGAAAAAAATCAAGCAATGCATCTCCTGCATAGGTTCCACCGTCTAAAACCGTAATAGGACCTGCAGGAAGTTTCATTCCAGAAGTATTAGTAAGAAGCGCACATAAAAGAGGATGTATTTCTCCCCCGTTTCGAGCTTTTTCTCCAGAAAAGACTGATATTTTTTCTGCTTTAATACGTTCCTGTACTAAGGGTAACATTGTGCTATGTTGACGTAATACAGTAACAGGTGTTTTAACAGTAAAACGAAACATTGCACCGGCTACTTCAGCCTGTGTCGTTTGAGTTTTCATATCTTCTAGCGACGCTTTTTTCATCTGCATGGAAACTGGTGCTGCCCTTGAATAGTAGGCCTCATCTATTTCTTGCTCACTTACCATTTCTGCATCATTTGAACCTCCATATCCGGAAGTCCATACCGCAGCCTGAGCAGTACCAGCTATGGCCAAAGGAAGAATGGGCCGCTCAACAAAATAAGGTGCATATAAATTTTGTATAAAAGAGACTGGTTTCCCATTTAGAAACGAAAGACTGATATTATTCCAATCAAGATCGCCAGTATTATCTACTATTGCCCAACCTTGAAGTAAGGGTGACTCACCAGATAGATCTAGCCTATAGGTTGCCTTCCACACGGGAGATTCAATTACATACACTATTGTGACGAATCTTTTTCCTTTTCCGGGTAAGTGAACTTGAACAGATCGAGAAGAAGAACTTCCGGATGCACGCAAAAGCTCAAGAGCTCTTTGTAAATCTTTTCCTATTTCTGGATCTGTAAACTTAAAGGAAGCTATTTCTGAAATTTTGAATGTTTGAATTCCAAGACTTCCATTAATTGAAACATAGGTGTCAAAAACCCCTGGGGTTACGCTAGGTCTCATTTCTGTACCAAGAATTATACCTGTAATTTTTTCTGGCACAAAAAGTTCAACTTCAGTTCCTCTTAAAGAGGATAAAAGAGTCGAAATATCCGGTGTTTCAGAAAGGTCTATTTTTAGACTTTTAAGTGTTTTCTCTAGGGTGTTTTCTGCAGCATATGTAACCGACGGATTTTTAGTTTCCGAATCTATTATTACCAACGATTTAAGAACATCATTTACTGTGTTTTCAGGAAAATCAAAATCGAGAACTGTATCGCCTGTGATATAACCTGAATGTTCAAAGTAACCAACTCCCGATGAGAAAAGGGATACTTCTGTAAGAGGCAATGTTGCAGCTTTTTGTCCAAAAAGGTGAACACTATTTGCAATACATAACATACATAATGAAACTAAAAAAAATTTTCTCATTACAATCTCCCCATAAAATCATTAATCTTGTTCATATATAGTTCTGGTGCATAAAAGTATGCTCCAATATGTGGTGCTTCCGGAACAACAACTAATTCACACAGAGGTTTCATTTTTGCACAGACTATGGGATGAATCATAAACAATGGGACAAGCTGATCTTTTTCTCCATGAAAAAGAAGGACAGGAATCTCAATGTTATTTAGCGCTTTATCAGGCCTAATTTCAGATAAAAAAATACCTGTATTAAAAAAACTTCCCCAACTTGCACCCCAAATAATTGAATGAGCCACAAAAGAATTGTTAAATATCATTCGAACCAAACGTTTAAAAACAGTTACATATGAAGGGTATGAAGAATCAGATATTATCCCTTTTACCGCTGTATTTTTATTTATTTTATTTCCCGCATATAATAAAACCGTTGCTCCACCCATTGAAACACCATGCAAAAATATATTCTGTGAGGGGTCTTTTTTTTCTATATATTCAACCCACAAAGCAAGATCTTCTG
>DATFIA010000055.1:0-2729 GCA_035270545.1 Treponemataceae bacterium | reverse complement strand
ATTTTTTCTTATAATCGAAACCATGGCCGATTTAATGCAACCTGCCTTTATGGCTCATGTTGTGGACGGTGGCGTAAAGGGCCAAGACATACAGCTCATTTTATTTTATGGGGCCATTATGCTGTGCATAGCAGCTCTTGGAGCTCTGGGTGCGGTAATGCGAAATATATTTGCGAGCCGCACGTCTCAGCTCATAGGAAAGGAGCTGAGAGGAAATTTATACAGCAAGGTGCAAACACTTTCCTTTGAAAACATAGACTCCCTACAACCAGCCTCAATTATTACACGAATCACCAATGACGTTACTCAAATTCAAAACTTTATAAATGGCAGCATGCGTATCATGTTAAAAGCTCCCATTATCTGCATTGGAGCTGTTGTCCTTATCATCATACAAACTCCAAAGCAACTTCCTCTCATGGCAGGCATTTTATGTATTGCAACTATTTTGATCGTAGCGAATATGAAAATGGGATATCCTCGTTTTGGGAGACTTCAGCAAAAACTGGACAAGTTGAACAATGTAAGTCGCGAGTTTTTGTCCTCTATCCGTGTAGTTAAAGCTTTTAATGCAGAGGAGCAGGAAAGCGCAAAGTTTGGAGGAGCAGCAGCAGAATTTGCAGATGCAGGTATTTCCTCCATGCGTGTGTTAGCCGTGTTTTCACCCCTTATAAATCTCACTGTGAATATGGGTATTATTATATTACTCTGGTTTTCTCAGGCACAGGAAATTGGCCAAATAGGTAGACTGATGGCCTCAGTTAATTATATGACTCAGGTATTATTTGCCTTGGGAATGGTGTCTAACATTCTTAATACTGCGGTTCGTGCAATTGCTTCATCTGAGCGTGTACAAGAAATACTGAGTGAACAGCCCAAACAAAAACTTCCCCTTCATCCATTACTATTTGATATTACTGGAGAAGTTACTTTTAAAGATGTCTCTTTTACGTATAACCATTCAGCAAAACCCGCTATAGAACAGGTAAATTTTACAGCATATAGAGGGGAAACTATTGGAATTATTGGCCCAACAGGGTCTGGTAAAACAACCCTAATTAATCTAGTTCCTCGGTTTTATGATGCTACTAAGGGAAGGGTTCTCGTGGACGGCCACGATGTAACACAAATTAATACGGAAGTACTACGTACTGCAATTGCCTTAGTACCGCAACAAGCGCTTCTTTTTTCTGGCACAATAATGGAAAATATTCGCTGGGGTAATGAGAACGCAAGCGAAGAAGACATTTATTATGCAGCAAAAATCGCCTGTGCAGATACTTTTATTTCCGGCTTTACTAAGGGATACTTAACAGAATTAGGGCAAGGTGGAGTGAATCTTTCGGGGGGCCAAAAACAACGTATATCTATTGCGCGCGCCTTACTCAGAAAACCTCGCATCCTTATCTTAGACGATTGTACCAGCGCATTAGATGCTGCTACAGAATCTGCAGTATTAAAAGGTCTACGAGGAGAAGCCTCGGGTATGACAATACTCCTCATAAGTCAGCGCATTTCCACCGTTATGCGCTCAGATAAAATTCTCTGTCTTGAAGATGGTCAGCTCCGCAGTTTTGGAGTACATTCAGAACTCATGGAAAGCTGTGCCCCTTATCGCGCAATTTATTCATCTCAGATTGGAGAAGAAAAAAATGGCACATAACAACAGTACGCCTCCACCGCAACAACAGCAACACATGGGTCCAATGCGACACGGAGTTCCACCAGTAAAACCGAAAAATATGAGAGGCACCCTGCTCAGACTTTGGGATCTCACAAAAGGTAAACGTAAGGGCTTAAACTGGATTTTGTTGCTTTCTATTTTTGCTTCTGCTTCTTCAATACTCTCTCCATTGCTTATTGGTAATGTAGTTAATCAAATTAATAACGGGAACCCTGCACTGTGGTTTCTCATAATTCTCGCAGGTTTATATATAACAGATTGGCTTGTCCGTTTTCTCCAGCAATTTTTTATGGTCTCTATTGCTCAAAACATTATTTTGCATATTAGAAGAAATTTATTTTCTGTAATGAAGACCCTGCCCCTTTCATTCTTTGACCGCAGACAGCACGGTGAGCTTATGAGCCGCCTTACAAACGACGTAGATAATATTAGCACGACCATCTCCGACTCACTTTCTCAGCTCATGGTGTATGGATTCACCATTTTGGGAGTTTTCACCATTATGATGTACTTAAATGTGATTCTCACCTGTGTATCTTTACTTGCGGTTGTACTTATTTTTATTTTGACCAAAACCATAACTACTCGCACACGCTCACTATTTATCTTACAACAGTCAATACTAGGAAAACTCAATGGCCAAGTTGAAGAAAGTATTTCTGGTCTTAGTATGGTAAAAGCATATTGCCGCGAGCAAAACATGATTGACCAGTTTGAACAGACTAATGAGGAGTTCTATAATGTCGCTACACGCGCTTTAATTTGGTCTGGCTATTTAATGCCAATTATGAATGTAATTAATAATCTTAATTTTGTTGCGATTGCTGTTTTTAGTGGCATTATGGCAGCTAAAGGTATAATAACCATTGGCCTCATTTCTAGTTTTCTCCTGTATTCAAGACAATTTGCACGACCCTTTGTAGATATTGCTAATCTTTACAATAATTTTCAAACAGCTGTTGCAGGAGCAGAGCGTATATTTCAGATTCTAGACGAAAAAGGCGAACCAAAAGATCTACCTAAGGCCATGGAAACAGTCCGAGGC
>DATFIA010000054.1:0-2875 GCA_035270545.1 Treponemataceae bacterium | reverse complement strand
TGTTATGGGTACGTTTACCCTCCTTGATGTTGCACGTAATTTTTGGAAAACAGCTGAGGGTACTATTCGAGATGATGTGCTTTTCCATCATGTGAGTACCGACGAGGTCTACGGTTCGCTAGGCGATACGGGCTTTTTTACTGAAACTACGCCCTACGATCCTCGTTCTCCGTACAGTGCAAGCAAGGCTTCGAGTGATCATTTGCTGTATGCGTATTATCACACGTATGGATTGCCGGTTACGCTTTCTAATTGTTCTAATAATTATGGGCCTTTTCAGTTTCCGGAGAAGCTTATTCCGCTTATGATTCTCAATATTCTCGATGGTAAGCCTTTGCCGGTGTATGGCGATGGTAAGAATATTCGAGATTGGTTGTTTGTTGAGGATCACAATTCTGCTGTGTGGGCTATTGTGAATAATGGTCGTTCAGGGGAAACATACAATATTGGTGGTGAGAACGAGTGGTCTAATATTGATCTTTTGCACAAGCTTATTGAGATTGTGGCTTCTAAGGCTACGCTCGATACGGATGCTGTTCGTTCTTCTATTACCTATGTAAAAGACCGCCCTGGGCACGATCAACGCTACGCTATTGATTGTTCTAAAATTAAGAGTGAGTTGGGTTGGAAGCAGAGTGTTACTTTTGAGCAGGGGTTAGGCCAAACGGTAGATTGGTATTTAAGCAATACTGAGTGGGTTAAAAATGTTCAGTCTGGTGAATACAAAAATTGGGTTGAGAAGAATTATAAAGAGAGATGAGATAAAATATGAAACATTCTATCTCACTCATTGGCTGTGGCCATATTAGTTTTAAGCATGTAGAAAACCTATGTCAATTTAGAAGCAGCTGTACATCTTAAAAATCCAGATTTATTCCAACGAGCTGCTCTTGTTGATTCTTCTATTCGTTGAGATTATTTTCCCTTAATTGGTGAGCTTGTAAAAACACTTTCAATAATGGAATCTCAATGATTGAGTCAGCATTGGTCTCAACCGGCCTTTCTCCCATAGATATAACCGAGATGGTAACTATATTCTCTCAATTCTCTCATATAGATTCTGTTTTCCTTTTTGGTAGTCGCGCGAAAGGCGCTTGGAAACCGGGTAGCGATGTAGATCTCTGCGTTTTTGGCTCGTCTTTTTCAGCTGAATCCTTAATACGTTTGTCTGCTGCATTAAATGAAGACACTCTTTCTCCTTTTCAGTTCGACGTGGTTTCTTGGTCTTTACTTGAAAACGCTGAGCTTAAGTCTCATATAAAGCGCGTAGGTTTCCAGATTTTCCCTGCAGAAAACGATGTTTAAAAAAGCTAAGAATTTTTTCTTGAGGCGTACGAACAAATTACAGGGGGCGGTCAAACCCTACATTTTTTCAATTTCTGCTATTGGTAATTGGGTCGCCTGAGCAATAGTATTTGTATCAATTCCTTGGCTTTTAAGCCGGCTCGCGATTTCTTGTTTAACCTTTAGTTTTCCTTCCATCCGGCCTTGCTCCAATCCTTGCTCTAATCCTTGCTCCAATCCTTCACTGATTGCTTGTTCGTGGAGGTAAATGCGGCTGGACCGCTCATCCATTTTAGCTCGTTGGTAGCTTCGATAAGCGTACATAAATTTTTCTCGGAAGGTTATTTTTTGTCGTGCTTGTTCTGCCATTTGTATCTCCTTTTCCTCTGAAAATATTTTCGATAGTATTTCTGGATACTTGTTTTGGGGTAAAGCTTTGAAGTAAAATGCCCAGCGTGCAAGAGTATCCGCTGGGAACTCCCCTTTAGTATACTCGATAAGTTTTGGTAATTCAATAAAGTGTATTTCGGTTAATGCTGATGGAAGTGCGGTTAACCGGGTGGTTTCATGCATACGGTAACAGGTGTGAAAGTCGGTAAGGCCAGTATTTAGTGTGAAATCAAGAATGTTTATGGTAATGCAGGGTTTTAGGCGGTTATATGCGTCTCCCGAAATCCCTTGGTCATGGAGCATGCAGGCAAGGTAATGCTGGGTTCGCTTGCTAAAGTTATCCTTATTATCTATTTGCATTTCAATATTAATGAGCTCATCATTTTCGCAGCTAACTAAAATATCCATAACTGGTTTTTTCTGTTTTTTGAACATAATATATACATGGGTATTTAGGTAGACAATTTTGTTGATTTTCTTTCCCTCTGCTGGATTGAGTACTGCATTCAAGAGTCCGATTAGTGCTGTTTTACTTTCACGACCTTGCGTAAAAATTGCCTTGAATACTATGTCGCATTTTGGGTCAAGTTGGAAATCTTCTTCCCTCGTTTTACGTACTTCTCCCAAAAGATTTGGGCGGCTTGCTCTATGTTTTTTCATTTGGTATCTCCTGCACTGCATTTATGCAAGAAATGACGTGGTGCCTGTAAAAATGCGAGATTTTTACGAGGGGCAGTACAGATGTTATGTATTGATTTTAGACAACTTAATAAACTTCGTCATGTGTTATACTTTCCTGATGCTTTGTTATCCATTTTTTAGTTCTCAATACTTATTTTTGCGTGTTTCTCAAGAGCTGTATCAATCGGTGTTTGTGTTGCGTCTTTGGTTTTAATGCTGTTTTGTACATCTAAAATGCTACTCCGGAGCCTGTTTCGGCGGGGAAGTGTACGGGCGGTTTGTGGGTTTAGTTTTAGGAGGGGGACCACGTGGGTCACCTTTTTTGTGTTATAGAAAATTGTGTATGCGTAATAGACGCAGTTCCCCTTAGGCTACGAAGTAGTCTGTCCCCTTCTGAGTGGGACTCATAAGTCTTTTCTAAGTACGATATAGATACGGTGATTCATTTTGCGGCAGAAAGCCATGTGGACCGTTCCATCGTGGGGCCGGAAGCTTTTATAAAAACAAATGTTATGGGTAC
>DATFIA010000053.1:0-2815 GCA_035270545.1 Treponemataceae bacterium | reverse complement strand
TAAAATAAGAAATAATTTTGCTATTTTTTTTAAGGAGGTAAGAAAAATAATGTTTAGTACAATTACATCAGGTGCCATCCAAGGGGTTACTAGTTATTTAATCCATGTGGAGGTAGATACTGCCCAGACGTTACCAGGATTTGACATGGTAGGTTTATTAGGTAATGAAGTAAAAGAATCAAAAGAAAGGGTTCGAGTAGCTTTAAAAAACTCTGGAATAAAATTGCCACCACTGCGTATTACAGTGAATCTATCTCCAGCCAATATTCGTAAAGAAGGTTCAGGGTTTGATCTGCCTATTGCCATTGGGATTTTAGCCTCATTGGGATATATAAAAGAAGAATATATTCGAAATATTTTAGTCATTGGAGAACTTGGATTAGATGGTATGGTAAAACCAATTGCAGGAATTCTTCCCATTGTTCTAGAAGCAAAAAAAGAAGGATATACGACTTGCTTAGTTCCTAAACCAAATGCCATGGAAGGTGCAGTGGTAGAAGGGATACATATCATTGGGGTAAGCTCCTTACAGGAATCCATGGAATATCTCATGGCAGGACCAACAGAAAAAGACAAGATGATCGTACCCACCAAAATAAATGTGCAACAATTGTTTCAAGGAAAAAATGAGATTCAGAATCTTGATTTTTCTCATATAAATGGTCAGGGGCTAGTGAAACGTGCAGTTGAAGTTGCAGCAGCAGGATTTCACCATTTATTATTAATCGGTCCACCTGGTTCTGGCAAAACAATGATTGCAAAAAGAATTCCAACCATTCTACCGCCTCTGTCTATGGAGGAGAGTCTCGAAGTTTCGAAAATATATAGTGTTTCTGGATTGTTAAATGCCAAACAAGCACTCATCATTCAAAGACCCTTTTTGAATCCTCATCATACCATTTCAGAATATGCATTAGCAGGAGGAGGTAGTAAACCGCGTCCTGGAGTGATTAGTCTTGCCCATCGAGGGGTTCTTTTTTTAGATGAACTTCCTGAATTCAAAAGAAATACAATAGAAATCATGAGGCAACCTATGGAAGATAAAGAAATTCACATAGCAAGAAGTTATGGAACCTTTCAATATCCAGCGAACTTTCAGTTAATTGCGGCCATGAATCCATGTCCCTGCGGATATTATCCGGATTTAAATAGATGCAACTGTACGCCTTTTGATATCAAACGTTATCTAAGCAGAATATCCGGTCCCATCTTAGATCGCATCGATATCTGTGTAGAAGCTCCCAAATTAGAAATGAAAGAACTCACAAGGGAAGGGGTAAATGAAAGTAGTGCACAAATAAGAAAAAGAGTTATGGTGGCAAGAAAGCGGCAAGAAGAACGATATAGGGGCACTAGGTATCAGTTTAACGCAGAGCTGGGAGTAGGAGATATTAAAAAATACTGTCCCATAGGAAGCAAAGAACAAAATTATCTAGAACAAGTCTTCAATTCTATGAATCTAAGTGCTCGTGCTTATCAAAAGATTATCAAAGTTGCTAGAACGATAGCCGACTTAGAAGATTGTGATCAGATTTTGCAAATACATTTGAGCGAGGCTGTTATGTATCGGATTACGGATAGTAAATACTGGGAGAGGTAAAAAAATGAAAGAACAGAAAATAAATAATTATGAAAAGAGGCAGGATTCTTATGCTTATTTTTTACACAACATGGTAGGTATCGGAAATAAATCCATCGCATCCTTATTAAGTGGGGGACATACTCCAATAGAAGTGTATCATTTTTCAGAAAAACAAGTAAAACAGATATTAGGCTCACAACGATTAGCGAACAGCTTTTGCAAGGCAAAAGACGAATGGAATGTAGAAAAGGAATATCAGTCCCTTCTTGCTAAAAATATTACATTCTATCATAGAGAGCATCCTCAATTTCCAGTAAAACTAAAAGAAATACCTAATCCCCCTTATGGAATCTATGTAAAGGGAACATTACCAGAAGAACATAAGCCAGCAATTGCCATTATTGGCGCTAGATTATGTTCCGATTATGGTAGATACATGGCGAGGCAGTTTGGAATGTTCTTAGCAGCGGCAGGTGTTCCAGTAATTAGTGGTCTTGCAAGTGGGATAGACGGAATCAGTCAAAAGGCTGCTATAGAGGCGGGCGGGAAAACCTATGGAGTGTTAGGGTGTGGGGTGGATATTTGTTATCCCCAGGAGAATAGAGCGATTTATAATGAAATGGATAAAAGGGGAGGAATTATTTCCGAATTTATACCAGGTACCCTTCCAAAACCGGGACATTTTCCAATGCGAAATCGCATTATTAGTGGATTAGCAGATCTTATATTAGTTATTGAAGCAAAAGAAAAGAGTGGAACATTAATTACAGTGGATATGGCGTTAGAACAGGGGAGAGAAGTATTTGCACTTCCAGGTCGTGTCACGGACGCAGTAAGTAGTGGATGCAATAACTTAATTCGGCAAGGGGCTGGTATTGCACTATCTCCACAACAACTGTTACAGGAACTGCAAAGTTATAGACAAGCATATAAGATTAATTTTAAAAGCGGGGATACGAAAAGTGGATATATAGGGAATGAATATATAGAGAATAAACCAAGACTCCCATTAATGACAAAGGAAGAATTGCTAATCTATGAACATCTGGATCTCACTAAAAAGTCAATAGATGAAATTTTAAAAGAGCTTCCAGAATCATGTAGTGTTCCAATTGTTATGGATATTTTAGTAGCTCTTGTTATGAAAGGGATCGTAAAATCACATGGAACTCATTATTTTGCTAAAACTCTTAAATAATTCCAATCAATCACATGAATTCCAAAGGTTCCCAC
>DATFIA010000052.1:0-8289 GCA_035270545.1 Treponemataceae bacterium | reverse complement strand
GATTTTGGACCAAATGGTAAGAACCTCGGATCTCCAACCTATACTGCTGCACGAAAAGTATTCGACAGCAACAAAAACGAAATTGCAATGCATCTTTCAGGCTTATACCAAGAACAACGCATGGCAAGTGCAAACCCTGAGTTCTACAATAGTGATGACTGGATGGTTATTCCGTATCCAACATTTAAGGGTGGCAAAGTTACCCCAAACACCTATTATGGTCACTATTACATGGTTAACAGTCAAGTTTCTGCTGCACGACAAGCTGCTTCTTGGAAACTTATTGCATACATGCTAAGTCATGGCGAAGAATATTTGAATAAGGTAGCCCTTGTACAACCAACAAAAACCCTATTTGACTCTGCTACCTTCAAAAACATGCCTTTCTCCAATGTATTCAAGTCCGACCTAGAAAAAGCAAACGTTGTATATTATGGAGCAAGTTCTCTTTTAATAAACAACATGGTTAAAGAAGCAATAGAATCTGTTATGTTGCAAAAAACAGCTCCAGAAAAAGCTGTAGCTACATTGCGCACAAAAGTACAACAAGCTCTCGACGAACAATAAACTTGCGGGCCGGTTTTCTATTTCAGAAAACCGGCTTTTTTATCCACGCTATGGAGGCTCCATGAGTAAATCACGAAACTTTTCGTATGAACAAAAAAAGGCTAGATGGGGGTGGATTTTCACTGCTCCTGGATTAATCTTTTTTTCTATTTTTTCTTTTTATCCAATCATTAATGCATTTTGGACCAGCCTCTTAAATAAAAAACTGGTTTCACTGCGCACACCAGATTTTGTTGGCTTAAAAAACTATGCTCGTATACTTGTAAATCTTGACTTCTGGAATTCTATGCGTGCGACTGTTATTTTTACGGTTGGATGTTTTATCCCTCTCGTTGTTATAGGCCTTCTTCTCGCATTGCTCATTTCTTCCCGAAACAAATATCAGCGCACACTTCAAATGGTATTTTATTCGCCGGCTGTTCTTTCTTCCGCCGTCGCTGCTCTTATTTGGCTACTCATGTTCGATCCACGCGGACTTATGAATCAATTTCTTAATTCACTATTAAACACTCCAGGCATTGACCGTAAATGGATGGCCGATGCAATTATGGTGCAAGCTTCTACGGTTATGGTATATTTTTGGAAATACATTGGCTATTTTACTATTTTGTATATAACAGGAATTGCAAAAATACCAGATTCAATTTATGAAGCGGCAATTATCGACGGAGCAGGAACTCTTTCGAAATTTAAATATATTACGCTTCCGCTACTCAAACCTACAACTGTAATGGTCTCAATAATGTCTATGATCCAGTGTCTTAAAACGTTTAGTACCCAATATCTGTTTACTCAACGAGGTGCTCCACAAGGACCAATAAACGTTATAACTCTCAATATTTACAACACGGCAATGAGAGACAACAATTTAAGTCGCGCAAGTGTTATGAGTGTAATTTTATTTGCAATAATGCTTGGACTAACGGTACTCCAGCTCAAAACGAGCAAGAGTGATGATATAACTTATTAAAAGGCAGGGAAAACATATGACACAATCAGATGCAATGAAAAAATCTAATACAATTGCATGGACCGGAAATTTTCTTGTCTGGATTTTACTCATTTTATTTGGAATTGGAATTATAGTTCCTCTTGTATTTATGTTCGGTGCCAGTCTTATGGATTCTATCGAAATAATGACAATGCCATACCGATGGATACCATCAAAAATAAAATGGGCAAACTTTCAACGAGCAATTGCAGGTAACGATGGAAACTATACCTACATACGAAATATTATTAACAGTATTTTTGTATCTGGAAGCATAACAGTTACCACCATCTTTTTAGCTTCTATTGTAGGTTATGGCTTAGCAAAATTTAAATTTAAGGGTCGCTCAATTGCATTTTTTGCAATTATGGCAACCATGATGATTCCATTTGAAACCATCATGATTCCTCTATACATGGTAACATTAAATCTTGGTTTACAAGACTCCTATGGTGGATTAATAATCCCTTTTATGCTGAATGCTTTTGCGGTATTCCAAATGAGACAATATTTAATGACTTTCCCAGACGACATTCTAGATGCAGCTCGCATAGATGGTACAAGTGAACCTAGAATTTTTGCAACAATCATATTTCCAAACTGTGGGCCAGTTATTGCAACAGTCGCCGTATTGACCTTTCGGCAACAATGGGACAATCTTCTGTGGCCACTACTCGTAACTCAAAGAGAAGAAATGAAAACAATTCCTGCATATATAGTTAAATTTGCTGCCGAAAAATATGCAGACGAAGGCGCTATGATGGCAGTAGCAGTAATAGCTTCTATACCTGTTTTTATCTTGTTCTTTTCGTTATCGAAATACTTTGTTGGTGGTTCCGCAATGTATGCGGCAGGAAAAGAATAATGCTTTTTATTTTTGATATGGGTGGAGTTGTCGCACGTAATGTGCAGACAATTCCTGCTATGGCAAAAAAACTTTCATTAAGTAGTGATGAGTTTTTCATTTGTTGTGGAATACCAGAGGGAACACAAAGACATGCTTTTTATGACCACGGCCTCCTTGCACAAATTCAGTCAGGAGCAATGAGTTCAATTGTTTTTTGGAATCATTTTCTAAGCAACGCTCAAGAAAAACTTCCCAAAGAACATCCTGGTCTAAAACAAATACCCCTAATAACGGCAAAAGAAAACCTATGGGCGACATGTTTTAAGCCTGAGCCTATTAAAGAAATAGTAACACTTATAGAAACGTTAAAAAGAAAAGGACACCGAGTCGTTTGTGGAACTAATACCCTCGATGTGCACTATGAAATTCACAATCGGGGAAAAGATTACGAACCTTTTCACAAAGTTTACGCATCTCACCTCATGGGAATAATTAAACCAGACACAGCCTTCTGGACAACAATTTTGGATCAAGAAAAGATGTCTCGTTCTCAAACGATCTTTATCGACGACAATCACCCTAATATTGATGGCGCAGAATCTCTTGGAATTCGCTCTTTTTTATTCACTTCGCCAGAATTACTTATTAGAGACTTTTCAAAATGGACAGAGGATTCTCGTACATGAGAAAAAGATCGATTTTTTTCTTTTTCTCTTTTTTAATCATTACCATCGGTGCAATAATCAGCATCCACTATATGCTTAAAAAGAAAACAACAGCTTCCTCTCAAGTTCCATCTCTTGTTATTTTCTCACCACATCCCGAAGAAATAACGGAATACATTGTTCGTGAATTTCGTCAACGAACAGGAATTCAGGTTCGAGTTGTTTCAGAAGGTACTGGTGAATTAATAGAAAGAATAAAACGTAACAAAGGAGAACCGGAAGCAGATCTTCTTTGGGGTGGCGGTATTGAATCTCTAGAAACAATTACTTCTCATTTTGAAGAATTCATTAGTTCCGAAGAATCCATGATTAAAGATGAAATTAAATCGACCCATCATTTATGGAACCCCTTTTCTGTGCTACCAGCTGTTATTATTTACAATGCAACCTTAATTCCACCAGAACACATACCCCATTCATGGCAAGATCTTCTTGATCCATGGTTTAAAAACAGAATTATTATGGCAGATCCTGTTAAATCCGGATCTTCATTTACAATTTTAGCTACTCTATTAAAAACTATGAATAAAGAAAACAAAGAAGTTTTTGGTGGATGGTATTTTATAGAACAACTTATAAAAAATATTGGCGACCAAGGCATTGCTTCGAGTTCAAGCCTTGTGTATAGCTCTGTTGCAGCGGGTGATTTTTATGCGGGAATCACCTTCGAAAATTATGTATTGTCGTTACAAAAAACAGGGGCGAATGTTTCTTATTGTTATCCAGCAGAGGGAACGAGTGCTCTTCCCGACGGCATTGCCCTATTAAAAAATGCACATAACAGAAAAGAAGCGGAGCTTTTTATTACCTTTGTTTTAAGTAAAGATGTACAAGAGATTCTTCCTGCCAAATGGCAAAGAAGATCTGTACGTAAAGATGTGTTTATTAAAAAAAGATCAAACTATGAAGATTTAAAAGAAAATTTTATATCTTATCCAATTCCACTTGCAGCGCATTCAAGAGATTCTATTCTAAATCATTGGACTGAATTGTATGGCCAATATCATCCCGAAACTCAGTAGGTGTCATTCCTGTTATTTTTCTGAATACTTGAGCGAAATAACGAGCGTCGGTATAACCAACGAAATCGGCTACTTCATAAATTTTAACTGTTGGATCCTGCAATAATTCGGCAGCTCTTTTCACTCGTATATTCATGAGATAATCAAGAAAAGTGTATCCTGTTTCTTGCTTAAAAAGCCTACTTAAATGACCTGCTGAGACCCCAATTTCTCTAGCAACATCTTCAATACTTACACCACTGACATATCTATTTAATAGAATTCTTACAGCTCGATCGACATAACTTCCAGTATTTTGAGGCTCATTTTCGCCAGAAGACAATGTTCTGTATTCATTAAAAAGCTCTTTTTGAAGAATAGCACTTCGCCGTGATTCTTCAATTCTTTTAATGGCGCCCCCAAGAGCCTTTTCTAATTCAGCATCAGAAATAGGTTTTAGTAAATATTCGCTAACACCCAGAGTTATAGCAGAGCGTGCGTATTCAAATTCAGAAAATCCTGACAGAATTATGCATTCTGGAAAAATACGTTTTTGACTTTCACAGAGTTCTTTTATTGTACTAATAAAAGAGATCCCATCCATTTCGGGCATACGAATGTCAGTTATTATTATATCTGGCCTAACCCGGTCAAAAAGTTCAATTCCTTCTGATCCATTTGAGGCTTCTCCTACACATACAATTCCAAGATTCTCCCAACGGGTTAGTAAAACTAAATCCTGTCGTACAGGAAGTTCGTCTTCAACAACAATACATTTAATCATAGACGGTTTCTTTTTTATGATAGGGAAAAGAAATTGATACCTCAGTCCCTACTCCAACTGTTGAAACAATACTAAGTCCATAAGGCTGACCATAAATAAGAGAAAGTCTTCTGTGAATATTAACAAGAGCAATTCCGGCTCTCTCACTTGAAGAACGTTTTGTATTGAGGTGGGAATCGGTACTCTCATTGAGAGAGGATTCTACAGGCCGCTCTCCCGCTTCTGCTAATCTTGTTCGTATATAAGAAAGCCGATTAGGATCAATTCCGAGTCCGGTATCTGAAACACAAAGAATTACATCACCGGCAGAAAGAGTTCCTGTGATATGCAATTCGCCTGAACCTTTTTTTTCTTCCAATCCATGTACTAAGGCATTTTCTACAACAGGCTGAATTATTAGTCGGGGAATTTGCGCGTCTAAAATGAGAGGGTCTACAGATTCTGTAAGCTTAAAACGATCGGGCCAACGACACGAATCTATCAAAAAATAATCTCGTGCAATTGAAAGGCTCTCAGAAACGGTGGAAAAACTTCCCCCAGGAAAGGACCCTTCGCGTAATATTCGAGCAAGACTCCATGTCATCTCTGCAATTTGAGTTGAACCTTCCAGCCTTGCCATAGACCGAATTGAATTGAGTGTATTATATAAAAAATGAGGGTTTATCTGTGCTTGTAAGGCTTGCGTTTCTGCCCTTCTCAAATCTCTTTCTTGGGCCACCCGATTCAATACCAAACTATTTACTTGATCAATCATTGCATTGAAACGATGAATTAACACCGCTAGTTCATCTCCTGAGTCACGCCCAAAAACTTCTGGGCACCGCGCATCGAGTTGACCTTGAGAAACATGTTCCATTGTTACAGTCAAACTATGAATAGGACTCGCTATTGAACCAGAAAATAGAATTGCTAATACAAAAGAAAGCAAAAAGCTTATACCTGCAATAACGAGAATCATTCCTGCTGTTCTTGTTAATTGATCCCGTGCGACGCCGACTGGATATTCTCCAACAAGAATTAAACCACCGGGAAGGGTAGCTCGTGAAACAAACATATGAGGATTTTGTCGTTGGGAAATAAAACCAGATTCGAGGTAAGGATCGGTCATGTTATATAAAATACACCCACTTGAATCTATAAGAGAAAGACCAGTAAGAGCTCCTCCTGCAGAAGCAACGGAACCAATTCTTTCTACAAAGAGTTGTCTATTTATATCGAGAACAATATATCCGAGAATTTTTTCATCAATCCGAGCAATAGAGCCTACAGCAAGAGAGACTTGCATGCCAGAATTAGGATGGGGTTGTCCAAAAAAAACGGTTTTTGAATTAGAAAGTATATCTTCTCTATTTAATTTTCCAAGGAGTCCCCAACGACTATAAAGGGATAAATCATATTCATCCGGCATTTGAAATCGAAAGATTGGGTTTAAACCATCAAAGGGTAAAACATAGGGAATCCAATAGTCAGAGTTTAATGTCGAAGAAAACAGGCGATTAACCTCTGACAACAGCCATGAATCTTTTTCGTCACTCAATAAATACTGAATAACGGGCTCAGATGCAGCAATTTTTTCACATAGACGAGAAGCTTCTTCTAACAATTGTGTTACTAAAGATGCAGCACTATTTACAGAATCTTCCGTTCTCCCTCTATAAGCACTTTCAAGTACCCGTGTGCTAGCACTTCCATATAAAACAACCAAAAGACAAAATGGAACTAAAGAACAAATAAGAAAGGCATAAAGGAGTCGCCAAAAAAAAGAACGTTGTCTATATTTCATTGCTTAAAAAATCACTTTATTGCCTTTCAGATTAACTTAAATTACCTGAAACTGCCGCTCCAGGTAAACCAATATCATTTCTATAAAACATACCTTCAAAAGTAACTGCCTCCAAAGATGCATAGGCAGTCGCCCGGGCTTCTTCAACAGTTGAACCAAAAGCAGAA
This sequence comes from Treponemataceae bacterium, assembly GCA_035270545.1. Classification (GTDB taxonomy): domain Bacteria; phylum Spirochaetota; class Spirochaetia; order Treponematales; family Treponemataceae; genus Teretinema. The sequence continues at coordinate 1,424 of DATFIA010000052.1, read as the reverse complement.
GAACACAAAACCCGACCACCCGAAGTTACAAGTTGCCCGGCTGCTAAAGGCTTGTCATTGGGTCGTGAAGAAATAGACCGTTGATTAATAGTTCCTCCGGCAATAAAGATTTTGGAAATATCTGAATCGACTTTTGAGTCATCAATACTTATTGGCAAGCCTTTAGAATATGGCCCAGGATATCCGCGTGAAACTGCGACAGGAGCACAAACAAAACCTTTTTTCCAAGATAAAGGGAACGTATCGAGGGTGCCGTCAATAATGGCGGTACAAAGTCCGGTAAAATCAGATTCCATAAGAGGCAAAACGGCCTGAGTTTCTGGATCTCCCAGCCGTACATTATATTCTAAAAGTTTTGGACCGGAGGCTGTGACCATGACACCAAAAAAAATAAAACCTTTATACTCATATTTTTCTGCAATAAGCCCTTTCAAAGTTGGTTCCAAAATATCTGATTTAAAGCGGGCTAAAACTTCATCACTTACATCCGGAGCCGGTGCAATGGCACCCATTCCACCTGTATTAGGACCTTTAGCTCCGTCCATAAGACGTTTATGATCTCTGGCAGTCACAAAAGGGAGAATACAGGCTCTGCCAGATTCAGCAAGGGCAGGACTGACACTTACTGCTGCTAAAATTGAAATCTCTTCACCTTCTAAATATTCTTCGATCACAACTTTTTGGCCTGCACTACCCAATGTTTTATCGGTCATAAAATCATGGATAGCACGACGGGCAATACTTGAGTCAGGAGCAACGACAACGCCCTTTCCTGCAGCGAGACCATCAGCTTTGACTACCACTGGGCCATTGATACGAGAGACCTCTGTAATTGCCTCAGAAGGAGTAGAACAAGTCTTACTTGCTGCACAAGCGATACCATAGGTGTGCATAAATTTCTTAGCTACATCTTTACTCGCCTCAAGCATGGCAGCTAGAGCTTGGGGTCCTACAACCCGTAATCCTTTTTCTGATAATTTATTAGCAAGCCCTGCAGCGAGGGGGTCTTCCGGCCCAATAACAATAAAAGAGTCGTCTTTGCAACCAGCTAAGGCTTCAACACAAGCTTCTACTATATTTGACGTTTCTTGCACACTTATATTTTTGTTGTAACATTTTTTTTCTATTGCAGTCCCGCCATTTCCAGGAATACATAAAACTTCTGATACCTCGGGTGACTTGGCTAGAGCCCAAGCAATGGCATGCTCTCGCCCGCCAGAGCCAATTACTATTGTTTTCATGGGTGTATAATAATCTGAACGAAGCCATTCCTGCAAGCCTTTTTTACTGCTGCCAAAATTGTTGAAAGATTCAAAAAGCCCTTTTGAAGGGGGAACGCACTTTTACCGAGCTTTTTAGAGATCAGCTTATAATAGGTATTTTATTTCCTCAAAGCGGCTCCCCCACGCTCCAAAATCCTCAGT
>DATFIA010000051.1:0-3217 GCA_035270545.1 Treponemataceae bacterium | reverse complement strand
GCTGGTTTTTTTATGTGGATAATACAGAACCCCGGAATGGCAGATACCCTCGGATTATTAGGCACTAAGGCTAAGTTCGCCTTTGGAGAGCAGGCGGCCGATTGGCCAAGCTTTCTCGCCTTTATAGTTCAAATGGCTGGGATTGGCGGGCTCATTATGAGCGCTGTTGTTGTTACCTATGTGTATGGACGAGAATATGCAGAAGGCACCGCAAAAAACTTGCTTGCCCTTCCTATTCCTCGTCGCTCTTTTGTCTTTGCAAAACTACTCGTAAGTGCGTTTTGGTTTCTCTCCCTTAGTCTCACTTTATTCATTTCGTCTTTTATTGCTGGGTGGGCAATTGGATTAACTGGCTTAACCGCCGCCATCGTTATAAACACAGGCATTAAAATACTCGTGCTCACGCTTTTGTGCATGGGCTGCTCTACGCTTGTTTCCTGGGTTGCAGTAATTAATCAAGGTTATTTTGGTCCACTTGGCTATGCAATTTTTACATTGATGATAGCTATGATATTTGGAAATACCGGCTGGGGTCCATGGATTCCCTGGTCCATTGTTGGTCTTTATTCCGGGGCAGCTGGCCCAGAAACGGGCCTTAGTTTGGTAAGTTATATAATAATTGCTGGAACCTTCTTACTCGGGTTAGCTCTTACCATGCATCATGAAGTGTTCGCAGATAATTCGCAATAAAACTCTTTTCATTGACAGAATAAAGAATGATACCGTACTATCTAGTATTCGTAAGTTAGTTTCCATGGAGGTTTCTCGTGTTTTATGTGGAATTTGGTATTTACCTGGCAGTAATGCTTGGAATTGGTTTTTATTCAATGAAAAAAACAAAAACTCATGCAGATTTTCTTATAGGAAGTCGCACTCTTGGCCCTCTTACTTCGGCTATTAGCGCCGGTGCATCTGATATGTCCAGTTGGCTTCTTCTCGGTCTCCCCGGAGCAGTTTTTGCATTTGGTCTGGTGGAAGGTTTCTGGATAGCCCTTGGTCTCACAATCGGTGCCTATCTAAACTGGCTCATAGTAGCCGGCCGTATCCGGTCTTTAAGTGAAAAATTCAACGCTATAACACTTCCCTCTTTTATAGCAAAACGATTCGATGACGAAAGTGGACTTCTCAAGATTGTTTCTACAATAGTAATTCTATTTTTCTTTACACTATATGTAGCCTCTGGACTAAAAGGTGGAACGCTTCTTTTTGCACATGCCTTTGGCGCCTCAGAGCAAATTGCTCTTATTATAACTACCGTGGTGGTAGTCTCTTATACCTTTCTTGGCGGTTATATTGCCGTCTGTTGGACAGATCTTATTCAAGGTTTGCTTATGCTCACAGCCCTCGTTTTTTGTGCCCTTATTGGCTGGATCGCAATACATGGCTCGGTAACAGATATTATTATTGCCAACCCTCATGCGTTTAGCTTTACCACTGGAACACTTACTGCAGCTTCTTCTCTCGCTTGGGGTTTTGGTTATTTTGGACAGCCTCATATTCTCGCTCGCTTTTTTGGAATTCGAAGCATTAAAGATGTGCGCAGTGCCAGACGTATTGGAATTACTTGGATGATTCTCAGTTTAGTACTTGCGTGCGCCATTGGCCTCATTGGTATTGGCTATAACGCTGTTCACCCCCTTCCAGGTCTTGTTGGCGAAGGTGGAAATAGTGAGCGTATTTTCCTTGCCCTTACTACAGCTCTTTTTCACCCAGTTTTTGCTGGCTTCGTTCTTGCCGCCGTACTAGCAGCTGTAATGTCCACTGCGGACTCTCAGTTACTTGTATTAACCTCTTCCCTCACAGAAGACATTCCTTTTATTGCAAAGCTCCCAGACGCACGAAAAAAACTTGTAAGCCGTCTTGGTGTTGTTGGTTTTGCTCTTCTTGCCTTTATAATTGCTGCCACAGACCGCGGGTCTATCCTTAATATGGTTGGTTATGCATGGGGTGGGTTCGGCGCGGCCTTTGCTCCTTTAGTTCTTCTTTCAGTTCTCTGGAAAGGTATTACAAAATGGGGTGCTTTCGCCGGAATGATCACCGGTTCCGCAACAATTTTTATTGTAAAAAATTACATTTCTGTACCTGGTGAATATTTTTATGAACTTCTTCCAGGATTCTTTGTTGCACTGTTTTTTATCATCATAGTAAGTCTTTTTACAAAAAAACCTTCAGACGAAACTCTTAACGCCCTCGCCGAAACTCAAAAAGAAGTTCGAGAAGCTAATATAAATTGAGGTAGCCAATGGATTTTTTCGCTCAAGTGAGAGCGATTATAGAATCTTTGATACACCATCCATTATGGGTATGGCTAGGGATTATTTTATCCCTAGCTCTGTTTCTTGCTTCTCTCGCCCTTCTCCCCTTTTTAGCTTCTTGGATTCCAGAAGACTATTTTATGCCTTTAAAGAGCCGTAAAAAAACTGAGTATAAAAGAGGTTTGTGGCTTGCGAGAAAAATCTTATTCCTTTTAAAAAATCTCTTAGGTCTCATTTTGTTTTTAGCCGGTCTTTTAATGTTAGTTACCCCAGGGCAGGGGATTCTCACTATGTTTCTCGGACTCATATTTCTTAATTTTCCGGGAAAACGAAGACTCGAATTTGCCTTGATTCGTCGCCCAGCAATTTACAAAGGCATCAATATCTTGCGTCGAATGCGAAAAAAAGAGCCTTTACAGCTTCCCGAATAAAATTATTTTTTGCTAAAATCGTAAATAAGTGCTTTTTTTCGCATTTTTTTGCTTTTTTTCGCAAAATTCTCTCATAAATAGCAAAAAAAGAAATACTATTTTTAAATAATATGATAGTATTAATTTGATTGGTAGTTCAGCCTGATTGGTTTTTAACCGGAGAAACAGGTACCGAATCGCAATCGCCTATCAGCGGATAGGTACTTTCAATTAGTCCGGTCAAAGACAACGGATAAAGGAACACAGTATGGGAAAGAAAATTTATGTAGGTAACCTTAGTTACGACACAAGCGATGCAGGTCTTATGGACCTCTTCTCTGCACACGGACAGGTTTTGTCAGCGAAAACTATCGTTGACCGTGACACTGGTCGATCAAAAGGTTTCGCATTTATTGAAATGGGAACAGACGAAGAAGCTCAATCTGCAATTGCAGCATTGAACGGATCAAGTCTCGATGGTCGTCAGATTAAAGTAAACGAATCTATCGATAAGCCACGTGATAACACACGCAGCAACTATCGCTACTAATT
>DATFIA010000050.1:0-3353 GCA_035270545.1 Treponemataceae bacterium | reverse complement strand
AATTTACCTCGAAGGCGGGTGGTTAAATAGATCTACGGGAGATGCTTTTTCTGAATACTCACGAGTTATGGCAGAGTGCTTGGGCGATAGAGTAACCGACTGGATGACTTTTAACGAACCTCAGTGTTTTTTAGGGCTTGGTTATGAAGCTGGTGTACATGCACCTGGACTTAAATCTTCCCGCTTTGAATTAATGACTGGTCTTCATAATCATTTGGTGGCTCATGGTAAATCTGTAGACGCACTGAGGTCTGTGGGTGGTTCTCGTTTCAACATTGGGTATGTGCCAACTACTCAAGCTATGATTCCTTTTAACGAAACACCCCAAGAAGTAGAGGCAACTCGAAAAGCTTTTTTTGCCTATACACCTCAAAGTAGTGGAATGTGGACAATTTCGGCTTATACCGATCCTGTCTTTTTAAGTCAGTATCCTTCCGATGTGCTTCATGCCATTGAGCAGTTTCTTCCTGCAGGATGGGAGAAAGATATGGCCTCTATTGGAGGAAAAACAGATTTTTGTGGAATAAATCTATATTCAGGCTACCGAGTCAAAAAAAATGACACCGGTGTTGAACACGTTCCTTTCCCATCTGGTCGCCCACAAACAGCAATGAAGTGGTATGTTGAACCAGAAACGCTTCGCTGGCCACCTCGATTTCTTTCAGAAAGATATGGGAAGCCGGTGATAATATGCGAAAACGGTTTGTCTTCATTGGATTGGAAGCATTTAGATGGAAAAGTTCACGATTCCACTCGAATAGATTTTACCAACCGGTATCTTCTTGAGCTTGAAAAAGCTATAGACGATGGAGCTCAAATTGCCGGATATTTTCATTGGAGCTTAATGGACAACTTTGAGTGGGGAGAAGGCTATCGCGAGAGATTCGGCCTTATTCATGTCGATTTTGCAACCTTAGAGCGCACAATTAAAGACTCTGGGTATTGGTATAAAAAAGTGATAGAAACTAACGGGGCTAGCCTACACCTGTAGGTGTTACACCAGTAGGTGTGACACCTACTGGTTTCTACTATAAATAAGGGCATGCACGAATAAGTGTATGCCCTTATTATTTAGCTTCTTTATTTTTGTAAATAGTACTAGAATGATTGCATGCGCACCCAATTATCTACCGACAAGGTTCAGCTTTTTGCGTATTTTATTTTTATCTCATTAACTGGCTCTGCTGTATTAAGTCTCCCGTTTGCGTATAAATCAGGGATTCCTGTACCGTATATCGACGCCCTTTTTACTGCAATGTCTGCTGTTTGTGTAACAGGCTTATCCTCAGTAAGTATGGATGTCTATACTTCTGCTGGTTTCATAGTCATTATGATTTTGATAGAACTTGGCGGATTGGGTATTATTTCCTTTGTTTCATTTTATCTTATAGCCCCTAAACGCAAAATGTCTTTGGTTAACCGATCGGTTGTAAAGGACTTTTTTATAGAGGATGTGGAAATTGAACCCAGGCGAATATTGCGTTCAATAGTCGTATTAACTTTGACCCTTCAATTTTTTGGTACATGTATATTATATTCCGGATTTCTTTTAGCAGGATCTTCTCGCCCTTTTCTAGACGCTGCGTTTCATTCTGTTTCTGCTTTTTGTAACGCTGGTTTTTCCACGTATACCGACAGTTTAATTAGATATTCGTCAAATGTAGTTATAGGTGCTACAATTAGTATATTAATTGTAACTGGAGGATTGGGGTTTTTAGTTATAAATGATATAGGAAAGGTAATCTTTAAGAAGCGACACCGCATAAGTTATCATTCCTCTGTTGTTCTTATCGTTACTGCTTTCTTAATTGTGGTTAGTGCACTGTTTTATTTTATTTTTGAATATAATGGTGCGTTTGAAAAGATGGATCTGAAATCAAAGGTTCTTTCATCCTTTTTTCAGGCAATAACTCCACGTACTGCAGGTTTTGAGCTTGTTCCTCAGCGCTCTTTATCACCTATTAGCGGCCTTTTTACTCTCGTTCTTATGTTTATTGGTGGGTCTCCAGGCTCAGTTGCAGGGGGAGTAAAAACAACCACTTTTTTGATCGTAGTTTTATACGCTTTGCGCGGAAATTATGAGAGTAATGGTTTTAATATGCACCACAGAAATATAGGGACTGGAATTATAGAAAAATCTTTTAGTATTGTTGCAAAAAGTATTATGATTATTCTTGGATCGCTTACCTTGCTTCTTTTTACAGAACAAGCGCATGTGCTTGATGGGTCCATACAGTTTTTTGATCTTCTTTTTGAGACCGTTTCTGCTTTTTCTACAGTGGGGCTTTCACAAGGTATCACAGAAACTTTTTCGAGCGCAGGAAAAGTAATTCTTATTTTAACAATGTTTATTGGGCGCACAGGAATTTTTGCTATGGCACTTGGATATGCACGGTATGAAAAGGAGCGGTATTTTGAATATCCTTCCGCTAGTATTATGATTGGATAGGGGGTTGCTATGAAGCAGTTTGCGGTAATTGGACTTGGAGCCTTTGGTCTACGGATGTTGGAAGAATTACTCGATATTACCAACGAAATTATTATTATTGACCGGGATAAAGAAGTTATAGACAAATATAAAGATTTAGCAAAAGCGGCATATATTACCGATGCAATAAATGAAATTGCACTTAAAAAAATAATTCCTTCTGAAATTGATGCAGTGGTCGTTGATTTAGGGGGGAAGATTGAAGCTTCAATAATGGCCATCTCATACTTGAAAAAGATGGGGGTTCGCGAAATTGTTGCAAAAGCTCAAACAGATGAACATGGCGAGATATTAAAGATGATGGGAGCGACAAAGGTTATATTCCCGGATCGTGAAGCTGCCAAACGCGTTACTCCTTTGTTAGCTTCATCATTATTGTTTAATTTTATGCCAATCTCTCCAAATCTTTCTTTGGCCGAGGTTCGTGCAAATGAATATTGTGTGGGTAAGACCCTAATTGATGCAAACCTGCGTCAAGAATTTGGTTTGAATGTTGTAGCTATGAGAAAGACAAACAGCGACGATTTTGTTTTTATAAGCGATCCTGGCTATGTTTTCCAAGGAGATGATGTTCTTCTTGTTGCAGGAGATGAAGAAACCATATTTGCTTTTTCTCGCGATAAAGGAAAGCCAGATCGAAAAAAGGTGGGAGAAGCATTCCGAAATTTTTTTGCTAAAAAACCAGAAACAGTCTGATTATGTATTTTTTTTCTCGAATATATTGTTTACTGCTGCCAAAATTGTTGAAAGATTCAAAAAGCCCTTTTGAAGGGGGAACGCACTTTTACCGAGCTTTTTAGAGATCAGCTTATAATAGGTATTTTATTTCCTCAAAGCGGCTCCCCCACGCTCCAAAATCCTCAGT
>DATFIA010000049.1:0-3853 GCA_035270545.1 Treponemataceae bacterium | reverse complement strand
TTTTCTGGTGGTGGCGGTGGATTTGGCGGTGGCGGTGCTTCCGGTGGCTGGTAATAAAAGGTTCATAAAATAATGAACAAACTATTGAGGTAAGTCTTTGTAATAAAAAGACTTAACGAAATTCTTCACCTACATTATTGGTAGATCTTGCAAAACTTCCTGAGTTTTGGAAAATCCCCTATTAACAACCTGCGCTTTCAAAAAGATAATCTAATTCAAGGCTCGTTAACTCTCTCCACTCACCTGGAGAAAGGGACGAGTCCAATTTCATGGAACCCATAGAAATACGTTTAAGATAGATGACCTCATTGTCTACGACACGAAACATCTTTTTTACTTGATGATATTTTCCTTCTTGTATCGTGAGATAAAAAGCGTTTTTTTCTTCACCTGCACGTCCTAAAATAGCAGGCATGCACGTATATCCATCCTTAAAAAGGACTCCAGACGAAAAAATCTGGGAATACCGGGCAAACATTTCCTCATTAACGGGCTCTCGCAGACGAGCGTAATATGTTTTATCTACACCGGTTTTTGGGGAAGTAAGGCGATGAGTCAAAGGACCATCGTTGGTTAACAAAAGTAAACCCTCGGTATCAAGATCGAGTCTTCCCACGGGGAAAAGAGACATAGCAGACCACGGGAGAGGTAGTAAATCAATAACTGTTTTATGGCTTGGGTCTTCAGTTGAAGTAATAACTCCCGCAGGTTTATTGAGCATGAGATACACAAAGGTTTTAAGAGAAATAAGGCTACCATCGAGCTCAATGATATCTTTTTCAAGTTGAATTTGAGTTCCCGCATCAAAACAAATAGTTCCATTAACACTTAGCCTGCGAGATCGCAACATGCGTTTGATATCCCGCCTAGAACCAAAACCATTTGACGAAAGAAGTTTGTCTAACCGTACAGATGCTGAACTCATAGTAGAGCGATTATAACCGTATACTCTACGAAGAAGCAAGATTCGCTGTTAGGATATGAAAAACAATAATTAAAAACTATCTTTGAACGCGACCTGAACTATCGCCCTTACACAAAAACTCAATTTCGCTTCTCCGACTTAAATTAAAATCTCCAGGAATCGAATGTTTAAGACAGGAAGCGGCTACTGCAAAATCAAGGGCTTTTTGTTCATTATCGGGATAATCTAACAAACTGCAAATGAGTCCGGCCGAAAAGGAATCCCCTCCGCCCACTCGATCAACAATATCATCAATTTTTAATGGTTCAGTTATAGAAGTTATGAAAACACCCTATAAAGGAACAAAGGGTCATATAGGCATAAGCTGTTACAATATAGAAAGAGCACTCTATTACTTAAAGCAATTTGGATTTAATGGAGTAGAAGAAACGGCAAAAAAAGAAAAAGGCCAACTTTCAGTTATCTATCTTGATAAAGAAGTTGGAGGATTTGCACTTCATTTAATTAAAGCTCGCTGAGGTTTTACTTGTTTTTATATTTATGCTAGCCAGAAACCAAGGTTTTACGCTATACTTATTCAAATATGGATATTGATCAATTTCTAAATGAGACTCAAAGTACCGTTGATCATTTAAATACTTCGGAAGCAGTCTCTACAGATATAATTGTTCTCAACCCACAGGAACGTATTCTTGTAAATAGAGTATTTGAAAATCTTAGGGTATATTCTCCCGAGACTATGGTTGGTGTTGCTACACGTATTATGGATCTTGAGCGTCTTTCTGTTTCTATTTCACGCTATCCGTCCATGCACCAAAGGGGATTTACTCCAGGTCAAGCTCAAACATCAGAAACACTTATTCAAACATTATGTACATTCGGAGACGGTGAAAGGCTCCTTACTCTTCCAACAAAAGCTATTCTCGGAAAAGGCTTCCTAGTTGCTAAATTTCATGCATTTTCTGCTATCACAAAGGTCGCAGTAAATTCTTTTTTCGCAGATAATGATATACGAGAACTAAGACAAGCAACATTGAATATAATGTTTACGCTCATGGCCGAAGAAGTGTATCTTTCTATTTTAGATGATCCAAATCTTAGTTCAGAAGTTAGGCGCGATATTGCTGAATCCCTTGCAGAGCTATGGGAACATAGGCTCGACCAACATGCTATCAGTGTTGCTCCGGTCCTCGATTCAGTTTGGTCTGTGCGCGATAAAATAGCACCAAATTTTGGAACCATGATAGGAACAAGTGAACTCCTTCTTCTCACTATTGCCCTCGATGAAAGCTGGCAACAATTTATTTCCAAACGTCTTTCTTCTCATGACGTAAGTTCTGCCCTTGAAGAATTTCTTTTTGGCCTTTCGTTTGAAGATATTACGTTTATACGAAATGAACTAAAGAATCGCGGAATTTCCGCCATAGGTAGAGATGAAGTTCCAGAAATGGTAGGTCATGACGTTCCTCTTTCAAATGAAGATCCCCGCATTTTCTACAGTGCTTATACTCAACGGAGAAATAATGCTGATGCTCGAAAGAGATTGAATGCCCCAGGCCCAAAAAAAACGCTCGAGGATCACTATATGCAATTTATATTTGAACAAAATAGGAAGCGTCAAAAAAATGGCTCATAACAAGACTCCGTTCCGCTTTGGTGAAAAAATCAGATCTGTACGGGAGAGAAAAGGATATACGCTTAAAGTTGTAGCCCAAGCAGCAGGTGTAAGTGAAAGTCTTGTATCTCAAATTGAACGCAATAAAGTTTCCCCTGCAATAGACACATTACTTTCTCTTGCAGACGCCCTTGAAATAGATCTTGAATACCTATTTGAAGAATACCGAAGAGATAGACCTGTAAAGGTAATTCGAGCAGATGAGCGAAGAAGTCTTAATGAAAATGAAATAACATATGAAGAAGTAGCACGCCCTGTTGACGGTGATGGGGCACATTCTATTGAAGCTTATTATATTACTCTTCCTCAAGGATCTAGAACAAAACGAGGTTCCTATGGTCACCTTGGAAGAGAATTCGGTATTATAACCGAAGGTCAGGCAGAATTGCATTATGAAACAAAGGTGTACACACTCAAAAAAGGTGACAGCATTTCATATTCTGCAACTGCTCCTCATACACTGGTAAATACAGGCTCAGTTGCGTTACGAGCACTCTGGGTTGTTACCCCACCCCAACGCTTTTCTTAAAATACTTAATAACTGCTGCCAAAATTGTTGAAACAAACTTTCCTTTATGCAATCAAATGAAGTGCCACCCACCCTTCGCCTGGCTGACCGCGGATTTTTACTTTTCCCGTTTTGAAATTAATTATTGGGGGATTCTTTTTTTTCATCTGCCATATATCTTCCATCCATTCTGCCTTGAGTTTTTGATGAGCCCATATGTGACGACGAGTATACAATTCTTCATATGCCGCTCGAGCATCAGGGGTGGCGAGTAAGTTAACCATATCAGCATGGCTCTTTTGCCCCTCCCTGTGAGTCTTATTAGTAATTCGAAAAGGTTTTCGAAAGGTGTGATACCCAATAGTAATAGCCATGCGGGACAGAGACATTGAAACTTCGCGATCTCCTCTGACTGTCTCTCGTGCATGGGCTGCAGAATTTTTGCGGATTTCACGGTCGAAGTAATTTACTGGAAAGAGCGGGTTGTTTTTTGTTCGAGCAGCGCGTGAACTCACCGTTTTATGCTGAACGAGGTGTAAGTCATGGAGATGACGCCATTCAGGTAATTCTGCAAGGGCGATGCCATACTCTTTTTTTTCATCAGTGTGAAAAGTGAAGGGAGAAAGAGTCGGACGATTCATATATAAAGAAAGAACATCACGAAAAATCGTTTTGCAATCATCGATGAGGGCGTGTTTTTTTGGCCGCCACACTGTATCGATTACAGTCCTGTTTCGTTTTTGAA
>DATFIA010000048.1:0-2693 GCA_035270545.1 Treponemataceae bacterium | reverse complement strand
TCTTACCGTTTTATACGAGCCGAGTCGCCGGAAGCCAAGGCTTCTACCTGTTTTAGGCTCGCCATAGAAGTGTCTCCAAAATAGGTGGTCAAAAGAGCTCCATGTGCCCAGCCCAGTTTCAATGCTTGTTCGGGGCTTTTCCCTGCTAATAAGCCATAAATTAAACCTGAAGCAAAACCGTCACCACCTCCAACACGATCTAAAACCTGAAGTTCACACGACGGCGCCTGGTAGCTTTTACCTTCAAGCCAAAGAACAGCGCTCCAATTATGGACATTGGTATTTTTTACTTCTCGCAATGTTGTCGCAACTGCTTTAATATTTGGCATTTGACTGGTTAATCCGTCTATCATTCCAAGAAATGCAGAGGGATCAAGTTTTTCACTCACTATCTCTTTAGGTCCTTCCAATCCTAAGCCTAATTGAATATCTTCTTCATTTCCAACGAGGACATCTACATATCCAACAATCTCTCTTAAGACTTTCTGAGCCTGTTTTTTACCACCCAAAATAGCCCATAACTTAGCACGATAATTTAAATCAAAAGAAATAATTGCACCAGCTTTTTTGGCTGCCTTCATACCGGAAAGAATAACCTCGGGAGTGGTTTCAGATAAGGCTGCAAAAATGCCTCCGCTATGGAACCAACGCACACCATTTTTGAATATTCCAGGCCAATCAAAACTGTCTTTTGTCAAAAGTCCCGCTGCCTCATTTGCCCGGTTATAAAACACTTCTGGAGCGCGAACGCCCTTCCCTTGGTCGCTCCACACTTGCGCAAGATTTGGACCATTTACCCCATTATGCGGGTAATGGATATAGTACGGAGTCACTCCTGCAGCCCTGACTTCTGCCTGCACACGCTCACCAATAGGATAGTCAACCATAGCAGTCGCAAATGCTGTGTTGAGACCAAAACAGCGAGAAAGATTGGCAGCTACATTGTATTCTCCGCCGGAAACATGTAAATGATAATCAGAAGCATGCGTAAAAGGAATAAGCCCCGGATCTAAACGGGTAACCATAGCTCCAAGTCCAAGAAAATCATGTTGACCCTTTTGCGAAGCCAATGTATCTAAAAATTTCATAGTATCTCCTTATAAAAGTGACGTTCTAAACACCGGCATAGGCGGAAAATCCACCGTCTACAGGAAGAACAATTCCTGTTACAAAACTCGATCCTGAACCAGCTAGATACACAGCTGCTGCCTTTAGATTTTCTGGTTCCCCAAAAACACCCATTGGAGTATGAGTAAGTATTTTGTTACCTCGTGGCGTAAGAGTTTTTCCGTCTTCTTGATACAAAAGGAAACGGTTCTGGTCAGAAACGAAAAATCCGGGTGCAATTGCATTAACTCGAATATTTCTTTTGGCTAAGTGAACTGAAAGCCAGCGAGTAAAGTTATCCACGGCAGCTTTTGCTGCTGCATACCCTCCAACCTTAGTCATAGGAAACTGAGCTGCCATAGAGGAGATATTAATAATAGACCCACCTTCTGCGACCATATCCTGTCCAAAAACTAATGAAGGAATCAGGGTTCCCATAAAATTCAAATCAAAAACTTGTCGAAAAGCATCAATATCGAGACCAAAAAAACCGTCTTCAGCGGGAGTATCTAGAGCCAACTCTTCAACTTTTGTCGTTGCTTTTGGATGATTTCCACCTGCTGCATTAAGCAATATATCTACTTTTCCCCATTCTTTATGAATAGCATCTTGAACCTTGGTAAGGGCGACCTTGTCCATTACATCTGCAGAAAAGCCTCGCACATGCTCAAACCCTTTTTTTTTCCAAATATCAACCTGTGTTTCTAATTTAGACAAGGTTCTTCCCAAGATGACTACACGAGCCCCCTGTTCTAATAAGGCCTCTGCAAGGGCGGAGCCCAGAACTCCAGCTCCACCGGTAACGACAGCGACTTTGCCCTCTAATTCTTTTTTTGTTACGTTCATGTATTTCTCCTTCTTAAGTTAGACCTAAATAACGGTCGGCATTTTTATAACAAATTCCTTCAATCATCTTTTTTAATAGATCTTCATCATGAGGGATTTCTCCGTTTTCTATATCGGTTCCCAGTAAATCGCAGAGGATTCTTCTAAAATATTCATGCCGTGGAAAACTGAGAAAAGATCTTGAATCGGTAAGCATTCCTATAAAATGACTAAGGAGACCCTGTGCACAGAGAGTATCTAGTTGGTCGATTATTCCTTGTTTTTGGTCAAGGAACCACCAGGCAGGTCCAAATTGTATTTTTCCCGGTTCTGGACCTTGTTGAAAGTTTCCCGTCATGGTAGCTACAAGCGTATTGTCACGTGGGTTTAGATTATACAAAATAGTTTTAGGAAGTTGATCCTCGTTATCTAGGCGTCCTAACAATTGAGAAAGCCCTTTGGCAACAGATTCGTCGGCAACAGAATCTGCACCTACATCTGGCCCTAAAGTCCTAAACAATCGCTGATTATTATTTCTAATAGCACCGTAATGGAGTTGCCACACCCAGCCCTTAGCTGCATTCATTCGCCCGCATTCTTCGAGAATTGCCATTTGCCATTTTTCTGCATCGCCCGCTCGAGGAGACTCTCCATCGAGGGTTCGCATAATTATTTCATCGAGTTCTTGAGCATCTGCTTTAACCGAATAAAGAGATTCAACTCCGTGGTCAGAAATACGGCAGCCGTTTTCATGAAAATAA
>DATFIA010000047.1:0-12123 GCA_035270545.1 Treponemataceae bacterium | reverse complement strand
GCAACACCATAGGACGGTACACCGTCCTGAGGCTGCCTCAGTTTAAATTCTTACATTTTACAGGCACCGTTTAATTTTTGCATATAACGACAATATGAAACATGACATAAAACGATACGAGAAAAAACGGCCGGGCTTTTTGCGGGAAGTACGCAAAACGGTAGAAGAAGACTTTCAGCTTGACCCAAAATGCAGGTAGACAACAAAGATAACTTTAGCAAACGGACCCAGCATTACCTTGCCTGCATGCTCCACGACCAAGCTATTTCCGGGGACGCCTATGACTGCTTAAAAGTCAAGAGATTGATTCAGATATTATTGCTCAGGCGACTCTTTTAAGCATAGAGGAAATTGAAAAAATGTAGGGTTTAACCGCCCCTTGTAATTTGTTCGTACGCGGCAGGACGGTATTCCGTCCTGATGGCTCCGCGCTGCCCGCCCTCACTCATCATTGTGCGGGGTGTTGCTTTTGCAACACCATAGGACGGTACACCGTCCTGAGGCTGCCTCAGTTTAAATTCTTAATTCTATAGGCATGGTTATATAGAAACGACAGTTGATGCGCTGAACTGCACCATAAAGTGTAGGTAAGTTTCTATCAAGCAATCTGTGTGTGTGAAGAGATATTTTCCTTTTATTGTGCAC
The DNA here is from genome assembly GCA_035270545.1 of Treponemataceae bacterium. GTDB lineage: Bacteria > Spirochaetota > Spirochaetia > Treponematales > Treponemataceae > Teretinema. Next base: position 11,478 of record DATFIA010000047.1, on the reverse strand, counting down.
TAAATCTAAAATCGAACTTGTTGAAACATTTATTTCTTTTGCGAGTCTATAGGCTGTTAACCCCAAAGGTTCTAAAAACTCTTCTTTCAAAATATCCCCGATTTTTGGTGTTTCTATACTATCTATATTCATTTATGTACCCCTTTTAATGACGTATGTCTAGATTTTATTTTACCCTCGCTATAGAAGAACTGTTGTTATCGATCGCCCCTTGTGCAATTTTCACACGCGGCAGGATCGTACCCGGTCCTGATGGCTCCGCGCATGGCTCGTCGCTCCCCTACCCTTATGCCGGGGTGTTGCAATAGCAACACCATAGGACGGTACCCCGTCGCAGGACTGTATTCAGTCCTAGGTATGCCTCAAGAAAAAATTCTTATTCTGCTATTTAGTTGCCTAAAACTGGTATTTTTAGCTGATTCGCAGTTAAAATCATTTTTTTATCTTTTGTGAGTATTGCGGCATTATGCCTTCGTGCAACTACTAAATAAAATATGTCATATGATGAATGTTTGGTATTAAGAGATTCAAAAAATACTTCTCTACACATACCCTTTGTATCGATATAATCATCTACAAGATCTAAACAATAATCTATTCCTTTTTCACAGGTTTTTTTTTCCATTTCTGAAAAAAAACCATACTTCCAAAATACATTTGTTATCTCAGATGGAAAAGTATCCGGTGCAATCACGATATCAGCTTCTAATAAAATTTCTTGAAAGTGTATACTACTTGCGTTTTTTAATGCAATTTCTATTGCTGCACTCGCATCGAGAACAACAATCACCGCTGACGATCCTCACGAATTAAGTCAATAGGATCAGGAAATTTACTCCCATCGATTTCTAGGAGATTTATTTTATCTAACAGTTTCTTTCTGCGCTCTTTATTTCCAATCTTTGATTCCATTCCTTCTTTTAGGAGAACAATTGTTTGTTGCGCTAAACTTCGATGTTCTTTTTCTGCAAGATAGTTTAATTGAGCATACAAATTTTCAGGTAAATCTCGTACTTGTAATGTTGGCATTATGTACCTCCTGCATGCATTATATTACAATTACGCATGCAATTCAAGAATTTTATTGAATTCATTTGTAAAATTAGAAATGATACTCTATACCTGCTTGTTTCATATTCAGCCATCAGGCATAGACCTTGTAATGACGTTCAGATCTGAAAAAAAGAGAAATAACTTCCTGGTGAATATTATTTAGCGCAAACAACTCAGGAACAGCATGTCTAACACGTTCCATAAGTACATCGAGAGAACCTGATTCGAGCACTAAACCAGGAATAGAATCACTGGTAGCAATCCAAACACCAGCATCTTCATCCCACACTGTCTGAATGGTATATTCCATAAATTACCCTTTAATTGTAAGTATAATGTATAATGTTCAATTTTTAAACAATAAAGGGTTAGAGCAGGAACTCTCTAATCTATTTGTAACAGTGGCTTATTCCAGTTTAAATTCTTATGTTTTACAGGCACCGTTTAATTTTTTGCATATAAATGGTGCATGAAACATGACATAAAACGATATGAGAAAAAACGGCCGGGCTTTTTGCGGGAAGTGCGTAAAACGGTAGAAGAAGACTTCCAGCTTGACCCAAAATGCGACATTGTCTTCAAAGCGATTTTTACGCAAGGAATGAAGAACGTATGGGTACATACGTTCTTCTGGAGAAATATCGGGTACGATATTTCTCCCCAGCGGTAAAATTGCACTCTTGGGGCTTTTAAATGCCGTGCTCAATAGACCTGTGGGCGAAAAAATCACCAAAATTGTGTATTTGAACACGCATGTGTACATTATGTTCAAAAAACAGAAAAAAACCGGTTATGGATATTTTAGTGAGCTGTGAAAATGATGAGCTCATTAATATTGAAATGCAAGTTGACAACAAGGATAACTTTAGCAAACGAACTCAGCATTATTTAGCCTGCATGCTCCACGACCAAGCGATTTCTGGAGACGCCTACGACTGCTTAAAACCATGCATCACCATTAACATTTTAGACTTTACGCTTGACACCGGTCTGAGCGATTTTCACACTTGTTACCGCATGCTGGAAAGCTCACATTTAACGGCGCTACCCGCTGCTTTAGGTGAAATACATTTTATTGAATTACCTAAGCTTATCGAGTATACTCAAGGTGAGCTACCAACAGAGACGCTTGCACGTTGGGCATTTTACTTCAAAGATTTACCCCAAAACAAGTATCCAGAAATATTAGCGAAAATATTTGCACAGGAAAAGGAGATACATATGGCAGAAAAAGCACGACAAAAAATCACCTTCCGCGACAAATTTATATACGCATATAGAAGCTACCAACGGGCCAAAATGAAGAAATTATGTATACATAATTTCTTCTAGAGAAATACCGTATACGGTATTTCTCAATGGATTGAAAGATCTAGCAGGATTTATCTCCACAATCAGGCTGTTAAAGAAGGGTTGGAAATAGGGCGGGAAGAAGGTAAGTTGGAAGGAAAGCTGGAAGGACGGTTGGAAACTGCGCGACGGCTTAAAAGCCAAGGATTTAACGCAGATGTTATTGTTAAGGCGACTCTTTTAAGTATAGAGGAAATAGAAAGTATGTAGATTTTAGGGTGCGTTCAACAAACAGATTAAAAAAGTCTATTTTGTATTCGCCCCTTGTACAATTTTCGTTCGCGGCAGGACGGTATTCCGTCCTGATGGCTCCGCGCTGCCCGCCCTCACTCATCATTGTGCGGGGTGTTGCTTTTGCAACACCATAGGACGGTAACCCGTCCTAAATATGCCTCAGTTTTAATTCTTATGTTTTATCTCCATTTTATTGACAAAGTATATACAGACGTATATACTTTAAGCAAAGAGGTAGATATGTTAATTACTAAGGTTTTTACAAGTGGAAATAGTCAAGCAATTCGGTTGCCAAAAGAATACCAGGTGGATGAAAAAGAACTGTTTATTCAAAAAGTTGGGAGTACAATCATTCTGTATCCTAAAACCAACCCATGGGAAGCTTTTGAGAAAAGTTTGAATGAATTTTCAGATGATTTTATGGAAACTGGACGGAATCAGCCGGAAATGCAAAAAAGAGTAGATTTATAATGTATTTATTAGATACAAATATCTGTATTTACATAATTAACAAAAGCCCCAAACAGGTTGTAGAACACATAAAACAGTTAAAACCATATCAAATAAAATTATCGTCTATTTCATTAGGTGAACTCGAATATGGCGTTTCTAAAAGTGTATATAGGGAAAAAAATAGAAATGCATTAGTACATTTTGTATCTGCTTTTGAGATTGTGAATTTTAATGATAGCGATGCAGAAGTTTTTGGTTTAATACGAGCAGAATTAGAAAATAGAGGTCAAATTATTGGTCCCTACGATATGCAGATTGCTGCACAAGCGATAACACGAGATTTAATTTTAGTAACAAATAATACTGATGAATTTACGAGAATAGGGAACTTACAAGTAGAAAATTGGATGTAAGCGAGAGTGTCTTGGCATTCCTGCAGATATATACTTGAACTGTATCCGCCATTGTTGGTTAATTCTAATAGAGCAAAAACCTTTCAAGTTGGACTTAAAGATGTTCAAAATGATTCGAAAGAAGATATAATCCCTCGTATAACTTTCAACAATCTCCCACCCCTTCAGGCCCGAGAAAAATTATAAAAGGAAAAATTGTTCCGGTGTTAATGAAGGTATTCTTGATAATTTAAAATCAGAAATATTTCTGGTAATAACATAGTCTAAATTATTTTTCATAGAACTAACTTCAATTACAGCATCTTCATAATCTGAAATCGGTGAAATTAAAGAATCTCTTAGAATATTTTCATTAATGGGGATAATACTAAAAATGTCTAAAAGAGCAGTTAAGGTATTTATAACTTTAGTTTTATCCTTTTGATCTTTTAATAAAAAATAAGATAGAGTAGTTATTTCATGAGCACAAAGAAAGCCCTCTATTTTTTTCTCTACACACATATTAATTAATTGAGCTGCTTCTTTATGAAAATTCCTTTTATTTAAGAAATCCAAAATTATATTAAGATCAATTAGAATCTTTTTCATGAAATGATTTCCTTAAATCTTTTTTATCAGGAATTGGTGAATCTTGAAAAAGACCATACAAAGTAGCAGTTTTAGGATTTAATTCTTTTTTTTGGTCTGTTGTTTTTAAACGAATCAAATACTGTTCAAAAAGCTTTGAAACAGATAATCCATTTTGTTTAGAATAATTATGTGCAAAGGAAATTAATTCATCATCAATACTTAAGGTTAGTTTTTTTGCCATTACAAGTCTCCTTACGTATTAACTTTAATACCATACGTATACAAAGTCAATAAATAGTGTAAAAAAATGGCTCATCATTAGAATGATAAGCAAAACACATGTTATACTCTTTTAATAGGCCCAACTCCCACCCTTATTTCTTCTCCGCGCATGGAACGTCGCTTCCCCTGAACAGGGGTGTTGCAATAGCAACACCATAGGACTGTATTCAGTCCTGAGTGGGCCACAGTCTAAATTCTTATAATAAAAAAAAGGTTTAATAGCCTATAATCTCTTGCTCCAGGCCAAGGCCAGAAGACAGAATTGCTTCTAGAAGGTCGTTAATACCTGGAAGGCAGCGAGTATCGTTTCGGATACGTAAAGCGCGAAGGTGGATACCGGAGTCGAGATTTCGAGCTTGCTCTCGATAGGTGTCAAATATGCTTACATCCATCATAAAAGGGAGAACAGGCGCGCCGGCTGCATCGCCGAGTTCTTGCAAGATTAGAATGCCATCTGGGTCTAAATCCCCTGTATGGAAGAGGGCCCAGCCACAGCGAGTAAAAAGTTTAAATAGAGCCTGCACAGCGCGATTGGGGTGACCACCGACATACACCAGAGCGTCGAAACCTTGAATGCCCTGACCATTTTGGGCTGCAAGAGCATAAAACGTTTCCTTATTTTCTACACCGAGTAGTTTTTTAGAACAAGAGGATGAGCCTGCGGCAGATTCTACAGATGTCATGCGAATAATAGATTCGAAGGGAAGACCGATTATTAAACCGGCAGAATTATCTAAGCAAGCGAAATCTGGCTCTGTTTTGCTCGCGAAACATTTAAATGTGAGTTTTCCAAAAACAAGGGTTTCTGGAAAGCTGCGATCTACCAGATCTAAGGGAGGGAGGGAAATGTCTGCGCGCTCTGCCTTGCGAAATAGGGGCTGAAAAATATGTAATAAGAATTCTATACGCTTGGAGTCAGAAAAGAGCTCGACAGAGAGAGCTCGGGGGAGAACCGGGGGACGCGTGCCCTCTTCTATATTTTTGAGAGTAATTACAAGAAGAAAGAGATCTTCAAGACTCCGTAGAGAGGGCTCATTTATGGTATAATCGATATCTTTCGGTAAAAGGGATTCTGAAATCCAGCGAAAAAAAGAAAGATTTTGATCCTGTCCCTTTTCTGATAAAAGAGTGGTAGCATGAGCGCGTAAAGAAGCGCAAAGAGAAACAGGAGAGGAGAGACCGAGAAAATTAAACAAGGCTTCTCCTGAGCACAGTGTAATACGAGAAAGCTCTTCGCCTCGAATACGACCGCTCCAATCTAGGCTAACGAGGCCACGAGACTCTAGGGATTCTGCTGCTTCTAAAAAAGACTCATACTCGTCGGGTTTGCGACGGTTAATGTGAGGGAAAGCACTAGAAACCCGAATTCCTAGTTTTCTGCCGCCTGTTGCCTGGGCGGAAGAGGGAAAACGGCGGGCAAGTTCTTCTGCTATTTCGCGCTCTTGCAGTGTCATTCAAGTTCCCCCTTTGCGGTAGCAAGTAGGGGGTGTCCTTTATCGTAAAAGTCTACTACCTTTGCCAAATGTCCGTGACGAATTACGAGATTTACTGTATCCATGTGAGGTGCAATAGATTCTAATTTTTCTGTTGGAACCGAAATAAGAACTTGCAATCCAAGCTCTCGGTAAAAAGACAAGACCTTTCCAATACGCTCGTCGTCGAGACGGTCAAAGGCTTCGTCAAACAAAACAAAGCGAATAGTAGATTCGGGTTTATCTCGGAAAAACCGGTAAAAACTCGCGGCTATTGCGACATAATACGGCGTTTGAGATTCTCCGCCAGATTTTTCTTTGAGCACTTTAGATAGAGAATACTCTGAGTTTTTTCCCGTTGCTGGATCTACAGACTGGGTGTCGCGTATGCGAATGTCGTAGGTAAAATACGTGCGGTAATCGCAGATGCTTCGTAATTCTGCTGACTCTAGGTTTGATGTAAGAATTCGGTTAAAGAGTTCGTTTGCAGCATCTCGATCTGCAGGCTCTATTAGGGCATCAAAAAGACTATTTTCGTATTCTGAAATCTCGGCAGTTTTGCGGATTATCTCAATCTGACCCCGTCTCTCATTTTTTTCGGTAAGGGTAAAGCGATATTGGTCTCGGCCAAAGGTCATTGTTCGCAAGGTAGCATTAATTTCTGAAAAACTTTCTTTCGCTTCTTCTATCAGTTCATTTAAGCGAGCTATAAAATGCTCTTTAAACTCACTTTCAGCGTCAATTCGCGCTTGACGAATTTTTTCTAGATAGTCTGGCAATTCTGAGTCGGCAAGGCGGGCAATGAGGATGCGAATGTCTGGAAGGTCGTCTAATTCGCCAGTGAGCATCTCATTATGTGCACGATTATACACCGTTACCTGGGAGCGAAAATCTCTCATGGCATTGTAAAGACGGGTCTCCGCTGTTTTACGAGCATTTCCAAAATTCCGCAAAATATCTTCGGGGCTTTGGGTTTTTAGCCGGTCTGCAACATACCGCTCGCATTCAGTTGCGATATCTCCGTGAAGCTCACGAAAAGCAGAAAAATCTCGTTCTGCGACACTAAGAGCGTTTTTCGCTCGCGTAATTTCTTCTTCTCTCACACGTAGAGAGCTTGCAACTGAACCGGCTTCATTAGCTCGCTGAAGAATGGTGGACTCGGTTTCTACAATACGTTTTTCAAGCGCCTTAATATGTTCTTGTAAGCCCCGAAACGCGGTGGTATCTATTTCGTCCCTCTGAGTAGAAAGGCGAGATGATTCTTCTTGTAAACGTGAAAGTTCTGTTACTGAGTCGGATAGAAAGCGAACTTCGGCAAGGGATGAAATGAGCGAATGACACATGCCTCCTAAGGATTCCAACTCACGAATTTCTTTGGAAAGCACTTCTGCTCGTAACACAAGTTCATCTCTTTGAGCAACAAGAAAGAGGCGTCTTTTTTCTCGAGCAGCTTTTCCAAGCCAGGCGTCGCGGTAGACTTCTTCTTTTATTCGAGTTGCAGTATAGCGAGACCAGCTCATACATTCTTTAGTAACGGCCTTGGAATACCGTTTAAGATTCTCAAGATCAGACATCATTACGTCGCCGAGCACACAATCTAGGTACTGTTTTGCCCAAGGGTTTTCACTTTCTACGAGGGAAGCAAGAGAGCCTTCCCGGCGCACAGAAAACCGCTCGTCCGCACTCATGCGCCCAATATCTGGCAGGGGAACACCAGCTATAGACCGAGGAAGACTGTCGTACACCCGCAGTGCCTTTGAAAAATCTTCAGGGGCGACTATACAGGCAAAACGAAGTGTATTAAGCCAACCTTCAACTGCATCCGACCATTCAAGATCGCTTACTTCTGCTAAGTCTGCGAGAATCCAGGCATTAATTCCTTCTTTTATAAAAGCATCTCGCAAAGAAGTCGGTCCCTCAGGCAGTCGCCGTATTCCACGTTCGAGGTCTGAAAGTTCAGATCTAACATCTGTAATCTGCGCAGCAACTGCTTCTTTTTCTGTAACACGGTGCACGTATTCGCCAGAGGTTCGGTTACGCTCTTTCTCTACGCTCTCTTCTGCACCGTGAATATTAGTCGAGTCAATATTCTTGCCTGGAAATAATAGGGAATAAAGACTCTGACATTGATTTAATAAAAGGTCTCGCCGACTGACTCTTCGGGCCGCGTCTTCTTCGCGTAAAGACAATTCAGCTATGCGGTCAGATAATTGTGAATACAGTAAATGTGCGTCATCGCGGGCTAAGGCAGCTTCTGCATCGCGGCGTTCACGTTCAAGAGAAAGTTTTGTCTTGCCAAGGCCGGACAGTTCAGTGTCAATTTCGCGTGCCCTCAAACTAAGTCGCTGGAGGTCTGTCTCCGTTTCTTTTAATACACCGGAACATCGGTCCCTCTCCAATTGTGTTTTTAGCCAGTCTTGCTGTACAATGACTCGCTCCAAACCGCGGCAATCTTCGCCCGAATTCAGCACTTCGGAAAGAGAAGAAATACGCTCTCTCGTTGCACGTGCAAGGTCCTCAGCTTGCCGGTAACTTTCCAAGTTTTGCTTCATCACCGAAAGATCAATTGTCTGCTCTTCTAATATATAATCACAGACAAACTGATCCACCGATACTAAGGGAGTAAAATGGATGGACCGGGTAAATGCTTCTAAGTATGGGTTATTTTCGCTCATTCGCCGCCAAATTCCGAGGCGGGCAGTAAAGTCACGGCGAAAAGCCGAGCCAGATTCATAAAACGAGGAGCCAGAACTTGAAAATTGATCTTGAAACTGACGAGCTAAAAAAGGCTGGCCGGTATCTGCGCAAACTCGAATGAGGGAAACATCTGCTCGCTCACACATCCAAAAACGGGAAATTGTTCTACCGTCTTTCCAAGCCTCCACGCAGGCTCCAGCAGCAAAGTTCTTATTCCCGTCTGAAAACTCGAGCATCACATGGCCTACTGCGTCGCCGCGGAGGTAATCTGTAGAGTCGCTGCCAAGCTTGCACCGAATATAGCCGGCAAGATCTCGCCCGCCTCGCCGGTCTGAGGCCGCCGCATTAAAGCGAACTTTTCTAAGATCCGAAGCCATAACAAACTGAATCGCGTCTACAATTGTCGACTTACCGGAACCGTTGTCTCCAGAAAGAAGGCAAAAATTCCCCACAGGCACAATTGCATCTTGAAAATAATGCCAATTAACAAGACGGACGCGCTGGAGAGTTATCATTCTTCATCCTCATTAAATATAAAATCTGAATCTGTAATAATGTCTGTAGACGACTCCTCGCCGGCAGGTAAAACCTTTGTGTCCCCACGAGCTGTCGCTTCTTTTTCAAGAGCTGTCTCTATTTCTTCAACGGCTGCAAGGTCAAGAGCTAAAGCAAGGGAGGGATACAAAATGAGTAAACCTTCAGGATCCGCTGGATCTGAAGTTAATTTAATAAGACGGAAAAAAGAAAGACGGCGGAATACGTCTGCCATACGCGTTTTTTTTGGTTGTATTCCAGTAATAGTCATATAGCGACGTAAAAAATCACCCACCGCCACCGAGGGGTTTCGAGAAAGACGAATGTCACCCCGCTCTTCTTCATATATAATACGGCAGACAAGCAAGGCACAGGTTTCTTCTCGGCCAAGGCGACTTCGCATCTCGAATCCTGAGCGGCAGGCAATAACTCCTAAGCCCTCATCGCGGCGCAGTTCAATGTCGGCACAAGAAAACCAAAGTTCAAGGAGTCGGATATTGCGAAGGGCAAACTCGTAAAGTCTCTCCTCTTTTTCAAAACTTCGCATTAAAAAAGTACGTGAAAGCAAAAGACGCACACAGGAGCGAAAAGTATCGAACTCTGAATCTGTCAATTCGCCAATAATCGCCAGTCCAGCTGCATCGGGCCTCATCTTTTTCTCCTTAGAATCATATCTGGAAGATCGTAATCTCCCACTTGAACGCGCGAGTCTGTTTCTATTGATACGGAATAGCCAAAACTTCCCGGTCGACCTTCAGCATAGGAAACAGCGTGAAGAAGGCTCACCCAAGATTCAACCGTATCGTCGAGTAAAACACTCGCGTGTAATGGCCCTGCCTCTCCGCCGTTCGCATCGAGCCAGGCTGTAACACGAGTGGGGTTAAGTTGTCTTTCCAAACGCTCCCGGAGTTCTCTCTCTATCCGCTCAAATTCTGCTGGGTCAACAAAAGAAGCGTCAGAAAAATCTGCCTCCAAAGCTTCTTTTTGCCAGAGGCGAAACCGCGATTCAGGCGAAAGAGTCAAAACCCGGTATAAATGATGAGAAAAATGCGCCGCCAGTTCAGGATTTTCGGCCAAAGCTCTCGCAATCTGTGACAATCTAGCTGCTATACTCGAATCTGGTGCAAGAAGAAGTTGAATTCGCTCCGCACTCACCCGTGCATACTGCATATTTCGTCGATCTATTTCTGCCAGTAATGGGTCTAAACCCTTTAAAACATCGCGTATCTCTTCTAACATTGTTAACATCTTATCTCGAGATTCTTCCAAAGATATCCGGGCGGTCCGCGCATACTTGCCCGCACTCGAAGAGAGCCATTCTTCATTAATTTTAAGTTCCTGAACTCTCTTTAGAATCCGCGGCCGGTAACGCGAAAGATTGTCCGAAGTTTTCAGTCTTTTATATGCCCCATCTAAAATATCTGCCGCATATAAATCGTAATGATGATGCAACAAAAGAGCGATATTCCCCTCTTCAGACACCGGAGTAAGCCGCTCATAATGATCTTTTATATTTTGTAATAAAATTTTAAGAGAATCGTTCAAAGCTACCGTAGACTCATGAGCATTAAGAACTGCATAGTGCCCGTTTTCTTCTGCCGCATCTGAACACAAAAGAGAATAAATTGCGACTATATGACTTTCATACTCAGTTGACCGCCCTTCCTCAGTTCGCGCAAGAGCCTCATAAAAAGGTCGAGCCCAAGCAGTCATGTTCACCATTCGAGTATAATCTTCAAGGTCTTCACTGGCCATCCAGCCCGCGGCTATCAAATTTCGCAAAAACCGCCCAGCCTGAGCCCTTGCCGGTTCAATTAAAATAACGTCATCTCCTGCAAAAAGATTCTCCTGTGCGTTTTCTTCTCTCTTCTCATTTGTTTCCGCTATTCCTGGGTCGAGTACTTCATCTGCAATCTGTTCCCTACAAAGAGAAAAATACTCTGAAAAACGAGACATTAAGACAGACCGCTCCACCCCCCGAGGAAATTCCTGGAAGGTACGCCAAAAAAGAGTTAACAAGGCTGCATAATGCACCCGGTTTGGACTCGCTAAAGGAGAAAAGAAATTATCTGGTAAGGTTGCAAATAGTCCCCTCTGAATTTCCTTCATACCCACATATTATAAAGGTTAATTACTATTTTGCCCATAAGAAAACGGACATGTAAAGTGGCCCAAAGACTTTTTAGTTTTTTTTGACTATACTTACTTATTATGGAACATATACTTACTAATTTATTACGTTTTACCCAAATACCAGAAAGTTTCTACCCAGCCATTACAGCCTTAATTTCGCTACTGCTTGTAGCGGCTCTTGCCTTTATTGTATACGCTCTAGCGCGCATTCTTATTAAAACCCTCATTTTAGGTATAACTCGGCGCACGACAAACAACTTCGACGACATTTTATATGACAGCGGAGT
>DATFIA010000046.1:0-3195 GCA_035270545.1 Treponemataceae bacterium | reverse complement strand
TTGTTGTAATTAAAGCCAAATATACACCCATTGAGCTATACAGAGCAGGTGCACTTTTTTTCAAGTAAAACTCAACAAGTTGTACTAAGCTGGCAATAACTAAAATAAAGGTTAAAATCTGAAGAAATTGCAGATTAAGAGGCAAAAGTACAAACTTATACAGCGGATACGTAACTGCAGTTGCAAGAACTGTGACAAACATTACAGCCATACCCATACCGGTAGACTTTTTTACGTCTGTAGACATACCGATAAACGGACAGAGAGCCAAAAAGCGCATAAGAACAATATTTTCAACCAATACTGCCGATATAAATATTTTTAAAAGGTCGTTCATTTAGCTGCTCCCCTTTTTTCTATTTGTTTCTTTATGAGTGTATTCACCGAAATCAACAAACCAAACACCACAAAACCACCTGAAGCTTGGGCAAAAAAGCCTATAGAAAAGCTTTCACTTAAGACCCTAAATTCAAATGGAGTTCCGGCTCCCAAAGTTCCAGCTCCCAAAAGTTCGCGAACAAAGGAAATAGCAACCAAAACCCAAGTATAACCAATACCCATTCCTAAAGCATCGAAGACAACTTCATCTATGCCTCTTTTAGAAGCAAAGGATTCTACTCGGCCCATAATTATGCAGTTAACAACAATTAAAGGAATAAACACGCCCATAGCGCGAGAAAGTTCTGGAGTAAAAGCCTTCATTACGAGGTCGACAATAGTCGTAAATGAAGCAATAACAATTATAAAAACCGGTATGCGAATTGAGTCAGGAATAAGTTTTCTAAATAAACTAATAATGACTTCACTCATAAGCAATACAAAGGTCATAGCAAGGCCCATGCCCAAACCGTTAGCAACAGCAGTGGTAACTGCTAAAGATGAACACAGTCCGATCATAAGAGCAAGCAGGGGGTTTTCCTTGACTATACCATTCGTAAATAATTTCAAATAATTTTTCACTTAAAACTCCCTTATTCCTGTTCCGGAATAATATTCAGCTCAAAGCTTTCATCTGCCTCAGCTATTTTAACACCACCAAAATGAGAAGCAAGATATCTCGAGCCTTCATATGCTGCGAGCTTTGCCATATTTGCGACACCCTGTGTCGAAATAGTTGCCCCAGAAATTGCGTCGACATCTCCATCTGGAACAGTTGGTTTTACCAGATATTTATCTTTTACAGATTTTCCGGTAAAGGTTTCGTAAAAATCAGGATCAAGCATAGCAAGACCGTAATTTGCAGAATCGGAAGTTGCATTAATACGAACACCAGAAAGAGTACCGTCAAGATTCACCGCGGTTAAGATAGTAGAAGCTTTGTACGTTTGACCCTTTGTTTGCATTGCAAGAGCCACAACTTTCCCATCTTTTTTAACAAGCCAAGAAGCAGTAAAAACGACCGACCTTTCTACAGAATTAGAAATAGAACCTGGTTCAAGTTTTTCAAATTCAGCTTCAGGGAACATATCGCGCAAAGCTTCTGTCTCTTCCATAGGAAGGAGCTCTGCAATAACAGGTGCTTCTCCTGTACCAGCGGGAGCGCCATAGTTTTTAGCTAAAAAGTCACCTGCAGAATAAGAAGCAAGTTTGATGATGTTAGCGACAGCTTTGGAGGAAATCGTTGCTCCAGAGATAGCGACAATATCGGCGCCAGTCTTGTAATCGTCATCTAAAGACTTGCCAGGATACTGGTCAATATAGGGCGATTGGGCTGTTTTAGTTCCAAGGCCCGGAGTATCTGTGTTTTCGGTAAACTGAACAGACTTAATGGTGCGATTCATGTCTACTGCAATGAGGATTGTAGAAGATTTATATGTTGGACCTGTTGCCTGAATAACAGCACCAAGAGTGGCATCATTCGATTTCGCAATAAAAGCTCGATCAAAAACAATGGACGAAGAACCGCTCACAATTTTACCACTCACATCTTCAAAATCTGCAGCGTCTGGGAAAAGTACCTTAAGGGAGGCTTTTACTTCATTTGCAGCAGCTTGCTCAATTAAGGGTGCAGTAATGTTGTTTACAAGAGCAAGACCGACACAAGCAACGACTGCATAAGCCGAAAGCGACAAGGCTAATTTAAACATATTTTTCATTTTTCTGCCTTCTTTTTCTTTGCCGGTGAGACCCATCCATATTTTCTTGTAATTATTTTGTTAAGAAATGGAACGAGTGAGTTCATAATAAGAATACTGAACATAACACCTTCGGGGTATCCGCCAAAAACACGAATAAGGGCGGTAATAAGACCGCAGCCAAATCCAAAAAGTAAACGCCCATAGGGGGTAAGAGGAGATGTTGCATAATCGGTAACCATAAAAACAGCACCAAACATAAGGCCGCCGGAAAGAAGTGTTAAAAGCGGATCAATTCCAGAGATCCAGGTAATAGCAATGGTGGTAACAATCATTGCAAGGGGCGCTCTCCAGTCTATAACCTTAGTAAGAACAAGTACTATTCCCGCTAATATAATAAGGAAAATAGCAGATTCACCAATGCAACCTGCACGAAGGCCGAGGAAAAGATTCTTGTACAAATCAAAAGATGAAGCAAACCCAGTGCTCTGAGCTATATCGGAAGCACTCATAATAAAACCATCTGCTGGCTTAATAAATGACAAGGGAGTTGCAGTTGAGACAGCATCCACTACTGCTGCCATTCGGGGTGCTGTCCATGTAGTAAGAGGTGTTGCAAAACTCACTACAAGAAAGGCACGACCAGCTAAAGCTGGATTAAACACATTCGCACCAAGTCCTCCAAAAAATTCCTTGGCGACTACTATGGCAAATAAGGCGCCAAGAACAGTCATCCAAACAGGAGTTGTAGGAGGAAGAACCATAGCCAAAAGAAGACCAGTTATTACAGCAGAGAAATCTTTTATACGAATATCCTGTTTAGTCACAAGGCGAAATAAAGATTCAAAAACGACACAAGAAACGACAGAGGCTATGATAGTCACAAGGGCGGGAAAGCCAAAGAGCCACACACCATACAGTGCAAGGGGCAAAAGAGCGGCAACAACAGAAAACATTAAATGCCGTGTTGTTATTGGTGTCGCATAATGCGGACTAGATGAAAGATATATTTCGTTTTTATCAGACTCACCCATTACTGAGCTCCTTTTGCTGCTGTTCGAGCGGCTTGTTTTGCAGCATCCTCTCGAACCATCTGTTTACCAACTCTAAAATGTTGCAC
>DATFIA010000045.1:0-6169 GCA_035270545.1 Treponemataceae bacterium | reverse complement strand
GGGAAACCCTTTCCATTTGGGTAACCAGCTTCAGCGAGCAATTGTTTTGCACCTGCAAGATCAAAAGAAGCACCTTTTGCTGGTGTATAGCCTGCCATAGTAGGAGCAATGGAGTCTGCAGGAAGTTGACCTGCTTTCGTTACTTTATTTACAAGCTCATTTTTATCGATTGCCATAGAAAGGGCCTTGCGGACGCGAACGTCTTTCAAAGGAGCACGAGTTACGTTAAAAATATAGTAATAAGTTGCAACCTGAGGACTGACCTGAAAATCGTTTCGAAGTTTGAGTTCATCCATTACGGTTAGAGGTGGGTTACAGTTCCAGTCAATTTCGCCAGCAATAAATTTCTGGTATGCAGTATTATTATCTTCTATTGGAAGGAAAACAATACGAGAAAGCTTTACAGCTGACTTATCCCAATATTTGTTATTAGGTACAACTGTAATTTTTTCCTGTGGAGCCCAGTTCTCAAGAACAAAAGGACCATTTCCTACGAAATTACCAGGTTTAATCCAATCTGCACCAAATTTCTCAATTGCATGCAAAGGAAGGGGACTAAAAGCATAATGGGCCATCATGTCCAAAGCATAAGGAGCAGGACCGGTAAGAGTTACTTCGAATGTATAATCATCTACAGCACGAATTGCTACATCAGATGCAGGGCCACTTCCTGAGTTGTAAGAATCAGCACCTTTTACAACCATGCTGATCATATATGCATACTGGGATCCAGTTTCTGGAGCCAAGGTGCGAAGCCATGAATCGACAAAGGTCTTTGCATTAATTGCAACCCCGTCGCTCCAGGTCGCTTTGCGCAATTTAAAAGTATACACTGTGCCATCGGCACTCACAGTCCAGCTTTCTGCAACACCGGGAACTGCAGAGGCATCTTTTGGGCTATAAGCAATGAGGCCTTCAAAGAGTGCCATGTAAATACGATGCTCAGGTACACCTTCAATTTTTGAAGGGTCTAAGCTCTGAGGTTCTGCACCATTAGCGATGATAAATTCATTACCCCTGCCTGCTTTTCCAGAGTCTGCACTACCACCAGCAAAAACACTGGAGGCAAGAACTAACATAGCGGCGAAAATAAACACGATTTTCTTCATAAAAACTTCTCCTCTTTTTACGTATTAAACGCTTAGCTAGTATAAGCAATAACACAGGAGGATGCAATAATTTTCATACTATTTCTTTCTATATGTAGCTATTAATGAAACTGCACTTCAGAAAATGAAGTGCAGTTTATTTTTTTAACTAAAATTTACTAAATAAAAAAATTGAAGCGATTTACTTATTGAGTTTTAGGTTTTTTTTACGAGGCTCTGTATTCCGCTTTCGAAGCTTCGAGCTTCGATTACGAAGCTCCTGAGCTTTTTGGGCGTGCATAGTTTGCATCTCAGGAATTCCAAGACGGCCGTACATAGCTGCAACCTCTTCCCACCCACGAGGATCGTTTGGCCATCCGTCTATTACTCGTCTAAATACGGTTAAAGCCTTTTTAAAATCGCCTGTTCGAGATTCAAGACGTCCTTCTATTAAAAGAGAAGATGCGTCTGGCTTAAAGGCCTTGTTTGCTTCACGAGCTAAAGCAGCAGCCATACTCGATTCTCCCATACGATCAAGACAGTACAAAAGATTTGCAAGTAAGACTCGATCGTCTGGCCATTTGATTAACATATTTCGATATAAAATAGCAGCCTTACGATATTGGCCAGCTTTTCGTCTAAATAACGCAGCTTGGCGTAGAGACTCAAGGCCAACATCTTGAGAAGAGAGCATTTCAAGCTGGTCTGCAGCTTCCTCCCATTTTTCACACTCCGCAAGAGAGGCAGCGTATTCCCCACGAATTACCGTATTATCTGGCCAACGCTCTAAATACTCAAATTGTGCTTCTAGCAGATCTTCATCTGGTGTTAATTGTTCACAGCAAGAAATTATACCAAGAAAGACTTCTTCATTTTCAGATTCAAGACTGGCAACTTTTCTGTACCATCCCACCGCAAGATCTGCTAAATCTAGACGGACGTAGGTTCGCGCAAGAGATGACATTAATTCTGGAACAGCACCATGTTCACGAACCAAGCCTTGCAACTCAGGTAACAAAGCTTTTGGATCCGCCTCTAAATGTGCATTACAAAGAACACGGTAATATTTCACCGTTTGGGCATCGCAACCCGCTCGAGCAGCTTTGGAAAGCTCAGTTGAAAGAGTTTTCCAATCTTGAGCTGCAACCAAAAGCATGAGAATTCCATACCAAGGAGCAGCGTTCGCAGGATCAAGTTCAGCTGCACGGCGGAAATGATTCAAAGCAGCCTCAGGTCTTCCAGAATTCCGTTGTATTTCTCCCATAAGGGCGTGAACAAAAGCATCACTACCCCATGTTTTTATGTGGTTTCGTCCCGCCTGAGAGGCAAGACTCCATTCATTATTATCAATATGGGTTCTAATTATCTGAATACTCACTGTTTGAGGAGAGGGAGGCTCATCACCTGGAAAACCACCGAGAGTATCAATCAAAGCGCCTGCGGCCTCTAGTTGGTCAGACTCAAGCAAAACGGAGACAACATACCACTGAAGAGAGTCATCCTCGGGTGCAAATGCGCGAGCTGCCTCATATTGACTAATAGCTTCAGGAAAATATTTCAAATCGCGAAGTGCATGGCCCAAATAAAGGCGAGGAACGACTCCGTCTAGTTCATTATTAATTAAAAAAGTAAACATTTGACGGGCAATATCAATTTCACCTCGTCTGTACGTGCGAACTGCCTCCACAAAAAGAGCATTCAAATAACCCTGATTCAATCGCTCATCATCTGGAGCTATTGTAAGGGCTTCTTCAAAAACAGATCGTGCTAATGAAGGTTTTCGCGCTTTTAAATAAGAAGAGCCTAAAAGCGCTCTTGCATCTATAGAAGATGGATTTAATTCAAGGCTTTTTCTAAATGATTGTACGGCTCTCTCATAATTTTCTAAGCCTAAATATGCGCGACCTAAAAAAAACCACCCCCCCCCATCTTCAGGGCACCGAGTGAGAAAAGAGCGGGCACTCATAATAGAATGGCTAAAAGAGCCCAAAGAATGCCAAGAACGAGCAAGATAAAGATAAATTTCGGGGTGCGGACCACCAGAAGCAGAATCTACATCGGAATCTGCATAACCGCGAGCGGCGAGATCTTCCAAAATAGTAATTGCAGTTACATAATCTCGTTTTTGTCCGGCTTTTAAAACCTTAGAAAATTGTGTATTGAAAAATGTTTTTGCCATATATATATTTATACAGTATAGCATAAAAATAAAAAAAACCGTCCTCGAATATTCGAAAACGGTTTTTAACGCGACTATTTATAACATCTATAAGTTTGTGTTTCCACAAAATTACGAATATATTAATTAATAGCGGTCGTTACGATCGTAACGATCGTTGCCACGGTCATTGCGAGGTTTGTCAATAGATTCATTGACCTTGATCTGACGGCCGTCGAGCGTAGAGCCATTCAAAGCAGTAATTGCTGCTTGAGCCTCGCTGTCAGTTCCCATTTCCACGAACGCAAAGCCCTTGGATCTGCCGGAATCGCGGTCGCTTATCACCTTGGCCGATACAACTGTACCGTATCCCTGGAAAGCCTCATTAAGACTGCTTTCGTTTGTGTCATAGCTAAGATTCCCTACATAAATTTTCTTGCCCATTTTGGCATCCTTCATCCGGAATTAAGAACCGGATTCGTAAATTAGTATAATTGTACTATGTAATTTACATTGTGTCTTTACAAAACTACAAAAAAAACACATTTTTTCTCTTTTTTTTAAGAATATGAAAAAAGAATTTTAAAACTGAGGCAGAACACCTTATGGGTAGCGAACGTCCTCGCGCGGAGCCATCAGGACGGGGTACCGTCCTGCCGCGTATGAAAACACAACAAGGGGCGAAGACGAGGGGGTCGAGGAGAAACCCGGAGTGCGCTTATAAAAAGCGCGCGAGGATTTCGGATCGAGGGGGAGCTGCGTAAAATAGATAGAACACTTTTGGTGCACTATCTATTTTACGAGAAGGTGTTCCCCCTTTTTATTTACCAGTTAAAACCTTTGAAATGTTTTTAATAGCAATTTTACCTTTGCGTTTTAATACATTTTTTATAACGACAGGTTTTAGTTTTTCATAAGAAACGCCAGGTGCATTGTATTTTCGAACCAGTGAGATAGCGTCGAACTTACACTTTGTTGTGCACTGTCCACAGCCCACACACATAAACTCATCTATTTTTGCGGCTCCACAACCAAGACATCTCTCGGTCTCTTTTTTCATTTGCTCTTCGGTAAAGGGTTTACGGGTATCGGCAAATGTCTTTTGGGCAGCTACTGAGGTATCGTGGATAGGTTTTTGACGCGGAATACTGTCGTAACCGTCGAGATTAATATTGTCTTTATCTAAAGAAATATAGTCTCTTCTGTCGCGGCCGAAAACTAAACTTTGACCTGGTTGTACGAAGCGATGAATCGATATTGCTCCCTGCTTTCCGGCTGCTATTGCATCGATTGCAAAACGAGGGCCGGTATACACATCGCCACCAGCAAAAACGTCGCTCTGAGCTGTTTGGTAGGTAAAAGGGTCTGCCTTTATTGTTTTATTGGGATTGAGCTCAATTGCACTGTCTGCGATGAGGTTGCCCCAATCAATAGCTTGGCCAACAGAAAGAAGAACGGAATCTGCTTTTACCACGATAGTTTCGTTTTCGTCGTATTTTGGGTTAAACCGTTTGTTCTCGTCGAAAACAGAGAGACATTTTTTAAACTCAACACCGGTGACTTTGCCGTTTTCTGTTACAATTCGTTTTGGACCCCAAGAATTGTTAATTACAATTCCCTCTCCCTCTGCTTCTTCGATTTCATCTACTGCGGCAGGCATTTCTTTTCGGGCTTCGAGGCAGTACATAGATACTGTTTCTGCCCCAACTCGTGTGGCACTTCGAGCTACGTCTATCGCAACGTTTCCACCACCAATAACGATTGCATTTCCTGAAAGTTTTATATCTTCGCCAAGGTTTACCGAGAGAATAAATTCAACTCCAGTAAATACGCCTTGTGCATCTTCACCTTCTATGCCAATTTTTCGTCCCTTTTGAGCACCAATTGCAAGATAGAAAGCCTTAAAACCTTGGTTTCGTAAATCTTGAAGAGAAATATCTTTTCCAACTTCTACGCCGGTTTTAAATTCAACTCCCATTTCTTTCAAAATGTCGATTTCGGCTTTTACCACGTCTTTTTCCAAACGGAAAGATGGAATACCAAGGGTTAACATTCCACCAAGTGTTTTCTGTTTTTCGAAAACAGTCACTTTATAACCGTCTATTGCGAGATAATAGGCACAAGAAATACCAGCGGGACCTGCTCCAACTATTGCAATTTTCTTGCCGTAGTCGTGACGTTTTTTTGGCACATAGCGGTGCTCGCTATTTAAATCTTGCTCCGCTATAAACTTTTTAATTTCGTCTATTGCAAGAGGATCGTCTAAATCGCCGCGTGTACAGGCTGTTTCGCAATTATGGGGGCAGACACGACCGCACACTGCAGGTAAGGGGTTTTCTTTTTTGATGAGCTCAAGAGCTTCTCTGTATTTTCCCTGGGCGGCAAGTTTTATATAACCTTGGACTGAAATATGAGCAGGGCATTCTGTTTTACAAGGACTGGTTCCCGTTTCAACAACATTTTTGCGGTTAATACGATAATCTGGATTCCAGCGCTCTGGACCCCATTCTGTGTCTCGTGGATTTTCTTTAACAACTATAGACAAAGGTGTGTTGGTGCATATTTTTTGGCCAAGAACAACTGCATTTACTGGGCAGTTTTCAACGCATTCGCCACAGGCAACACATTTATCTGAATCGACTTCTGCAACATAATTTGAGCGAGACATGTCGACGTTTGTAAACATTGTTGAGGTTCGCAAGGCGAGACAGGAGCATCCGCAACAATTACAAATTGCATGTGTTTTTCCAGAACCGTCAAGATTGGGAATTTGGTGCATTAAACCATTTTCTTCTGCACGAAGAATAATTTCTTGGGCTTCTTGGCGAGTAATTTCTCGGCCTCTACCAGTTCGAATGTAATATTCGGCTGCATGGCCAAGCTGTATACACATATCTTCTTTTAAGTGACCACAGCCTTCGCC
>DATFIA010000044.1:0-8066 GCA_035270545.1 Treponemataceae bacterium | reverse complement strand
TGGAGCAGTGTCTGGAATTAAAATTGCGAAAGTATTTGCGGTTACAGGAAAAACAGGGAAAAAGTCTTCAATAAGAGTTAATCGGATTGTTTTGTTTGATATTTCGAGAGCTGTTTTGTATTCTTGTTTTTCGGATTCTCGAATAACAGGTATTTTTGTTTCATTGGAATTAGCCCGTGCCCAAGTTGAGCCTGTCCATTCGGTAAATTGTTCTGTTTTTAGGTATTGAATTGAATTAGGGGTCCCTTCAATTTGATAAAGCGGGCGAGATGACAAAAAAACGGAAGAAGGCATGCCTTGTGCTCCGACTGAAAAGCCGTAGCCGGGAACATCGATAAAAAGAGGAAAGGCTGGGGCTAATTTAATAAAAACGGAAGAAAAATCGGGGGCCTGAAAAAGGGAACTTATTTTTCCATTTGTATCTGCAAAGGTAGTTACAAGTGCAAAGATAATTCCAGCAAGAAGCGGTACCGAAGCCGATATAACCCTTTTCCTGCGATGTGTAGACCCAGAAAGTAAAAAGAGGAGAATGGCTGAGCATATTGCAAAACAAAGAAACAGAGTGCTATTTATAATTATCCCAATGCAAAGAGTTGTTGTTCCTATAAAAGAGAGGATAGTAGCTATGTATTGGCGTCTAGCAAAAAATAAAACTGATAATAGCGTGAAAAGAGCATAAATTTCAGCAGCAAAGAATGAAAAAAATCCAAAGGCTCTTCCTTGTCTGGAAAGTGAAAGCCAGGCCAGTGCAAGAGATCGTTTGGTAACATGTACTTGAATCAAAATTATCAATACCCCAATAGTTCCTATTATTAAAACAAAAAGAGAAAGAATCGTAAGGATAAGAGATCGTTTGTTATTTTCACTTTTTTTTATGCGCACAAGAATGAATATTGAAGCTGAACAAAATCCAGACCAAATTAATAGAATTTGCACAGGGCCTTCAGCCTTTATAATGCGTGCAAATACATATATTGGCAGAACTCCAATTACAACAGTGACAAAAAAAGAAAGAAGAAATTTGCTTACATTTAATGCCTTATATTTTGAGTGCATTTTGTATGTCCTCTACGCCTAGAAGGGGGTCGCATATGCGAATAAGAGATTGCCCCCCAGAAAGAAGCTGTAACTCAAGAAGATTTTTTGCTATCTCTTTTTCTCTTTCGACATGGGAAGGCGGCGGGCATAGTAAAAGATGAGGTGCCTTTCCTGTATGTAGGCTTTTTTCCCAGGTGTTGTAAAGATCAGATTCGTTTTTTATCTCTGTGTAGATTAGAGGCCGTGTCGATATGAGAAGCACTGTGGTGTCAGGGTCAAAGGCCGCTAAGGGAAAGGATGAATCTGAAAAGATAATATTTGTTGATTGTTGAAAAGCTTGCTCGAAACTGGCAGAAGAATCTATTAATACACCTTTTTCGGTAGCTCCTATAATAAATTCGACAGGAATTCCTAGTTGCGAAAAATTCATAAGAAGAGAGAAAGTTGCACTGGTAGCCATGTCTTCAGAGGCAAGTTTTTCTTCGCCATATATTTCGCCTGGCCATAAATCGAGAATGAGGCGCAATCCTGCCGACCGCGATTGACCACAAATTATAAGAGCCGGAATTCCAGATTTTGCCCAATACTTATAAGAAAGACGTTGGAAACTCTTCCCTTCTCGTAAAGGACTAAGAAATTCGAAAACACTGGGATCTTCTTCCGTATTGTCCTTCCCCCCTTGGTCTCCTCCTGAAGAATGGGCAATTTTTTCTATAGAAACATCGAGACGAATTAATTCTGGGTACACATAAAAAATTCTCGGTTCAATTTTATTTTCTACGCTTAGAAGGCCTAATATATCTGTAAATTCGTACAATCTGAGTCCAGCTTGGTAGGTTCCTCGATACGTACAGCGTATTTCGGCCGTATATTCTGTAGGTCTTTTTATTGGCATAAAAGCAGGCTCGGTAAAAGCATTTAAAGTGCTCGATTCTGCAAAAGTAACTGTTCCATAGGCAAGGGGAAGAGGTCCTTCGTTT
This sequence comes from Treponemataceae bacterium, assembly GCA_035270545.1. Lineage (GTDB taxonomy): Bacteria > Spirochaetota > Spirochaetia > Treponematales > Treponemataceae > Teretinema. The sequence continues at coordinate 6,048 of DATFIA010000044.1, read as the reverse complement.
GCCATAAAAAGATAATAAAAAACTGACTCGCCCTTTTGAGGATGGTCATTTGAAAATTTTTGATGGAAAGTAAAGGCAAAAAGAGAAAATACAAGATGAAGGATAGAACATATTCCAATAGAAGGCAAAAGAAAGGAGATAAAGGTCGAAAGAGGGCCTGCAAGCTCATTAAAAGTGCTTAATATAAAAGTAAAGGTGAAGTAGATAACGACCCGTGTTGGGTGAATCTTAATTTTCACGAGCTCTATAATCCTGTTGGCTTAGGAATTTTCCCGCAGAGGGTACGTATGCATTTTGCTGAGTCAAGTTGGGCAAGACGAGCTTGAGAAGAAAGCTGCACCCTATGAGCAAGTACTGCTGGGGCAAGGAATTCAACGTCTTCTGGTATAGTAAAATCTCGTCCTTGGGTTGCGGCTCGAGCCCGTGAGGCTTGTTGTAAAAAAAGACCAGCACGTGGACTTGCACCAAGTCTTATATCGGCACTGTTTCTCGTAGCTCGAATAATAGAAACTATATAATTTCTTATTAACTCGGAAACATGAATATTTGATACTGAAAGTTGAGCTTCCAAGATTGTAGAAGGACTTGCAACTACTCGAGCTTTTGTCTGGCTATTTGGCAACGACTTTCGTCTTAAAATTTCAGCTTCATCATCAACAGAAGGGTATCCTAAAGAAAAAGAAAGACCAAAACGATCTAATTCTGCTTCGGGCAGAGGGAATGTTCCTGCAAAATGAGAGGGATTCTGTGTTGCTATTAAAAAAAAAGGTTTTGGTAGAGACCGAGTTTTTCCGTCGATTGTAACTTGAGCCTCTTGCATTGCTTCTAAAAATGCAGACTGTGTGCGTGGCGAGGTTCTGTTTAATTCATCTGCCAAAACCGTGTTAACTTCTATTGGCCCTTGTCTAAACACAAAATCTCTAAGAAGAGGATCCCAGATGTTCATTCCTAGGACATCTCCCGGTAGCATATCTGGTGTAAATTGTATTCTAGAAAAACTCATTCCCGCTGCCTGTGAAAGTGCTAGTGCAAGGGTTGTTTTCCCAACTCCTGGAATATCTTCTATCAGAATATGTAGAGAGCCTAATAACCCTATAACAGACAAGGAAATACGATCCTTATCGCCTATAAACACCTCCGATACAGATTTTTCAAGTTCAAAGGCTAGTTCTTGTATGCTGGGTATCGTTTGTTCATTTTTTATGTTGCTCATGAAAACCTCCGAAAATCAGAATTTATCACGAGACAAGGGTGTCCCAATCCACACACCTTCGGCACCAAGATACTCTCTTCGCTGCCCTTCTATTAAAAACTGAACAGAATTTACTGTTGGAAATGAGGTCGCTGTAAAAACAACCTGTGCAAGTTGCCCCAAATATCCTTCTATACCAAACTGATTAAACCGGAAGTTTTCATTAAGGTTAATGGTGGCAATACCGTCTTTAACGCTGGCCGAAATAAGTTTTGTGCCTTCTGGAACGAGTGTTCGAATTCCCTTTTTTGCTTCTGCCGAGGTAGGTCCTTCGAAAAGTGCATTGAGGTTATCGACTAAGGGTGAATTGCTCTTAGAAAGCTCCCTCGTTACTTCTTTGCGTATAATTCGACCATCTGCATCTATCGATACGAGAAACAGTGTTACTTTTCTTGTGCTAACTGGCTTTTCTGTAGGTTTTTCTGTAGGTTTTTCAGCCGTTTTTATAGGTTTTTCTATTGCTACAACAGGTGTTGTTTGTTTTGGTTCTTGTTGTGTTGGAGTCGGTGATGTTGGACCTGGTTTTTCTGGTTCAGTAATAGTGGATTGTGGCACCGTTTCTGATGGTTTTTCAGCCGTTTTGGTATCTTCCAGGGGGGCCTTGTCTGTTTCCTGTATTTTAAGTGATGGAATTTGATCTCCGCTCGTATTATCAACCGTGTGAGTACGATTGAAGAGTAAATCTGAGAGTCCAGTTTTTTCAAGATTAGAGGTAATAGTGTTCCGTTTTAGGAAAAAAAGAACAATGATGAGGAGAATAATTGCGATCCAGAAAAGGCATCCAAGAGAGGCCGATTTTTTTTTCTTTTTGTCCGACATGTAGTCATGATACGATGATTTCATCCTGTATGCAAGGCTGTTTTTTTCAAGTATAGTAGGGTCGTGAGAAAACATGAAGGACTGTCAGCTTCAGGTGGAATTGCACTAGGCCCTGTTTTTCGTTTGATCGATGAAGCGCCGGTAGTGATTCCACATTATAATATTGGTGTTTCAGATCTTGATTCTCAGTGGAATCGGTTTGAAATTGCACTGGAAAAATCGCGTTCAGAAATTGAGTTTTTAAAAGATGATCGTGGAGGGGAACAAACAGGAATTCTTGACGCACATTTAATGATGCTGTGCGACCCTGAGTTCATTCCTCAAATACGGGCAGATCTTGAAAAGAATTTACTCAATATTGAAACAATATTAAAAAACAAAATTGATGAGACCGCTGGAATGCTTCGGGCAATTGACGACTCGTATCTTTCAGAGAGAGCCGTTGATATAGAAGATGCCTTTGATCGAGTAATGGGCCACCTTCTAGAAGCAGAATCTGGCGTAAAAGTATCGCGAAGTAAGTTTGTTCCCCCGGGAACTATTTTGGTTGCTAAAAACTTGCGTCCTTCCGAGACTATCACTCTTCGCGATTCGGGTATTGTCGGCATCATTTTAGAAGAAGGTGGAGCAACAAGCCATGTGGCAATTTTAGCCCGTGCCTGGCGTATTCCTGCTGTAATGGGTGTGCGTGGAATTCTCGGGGAATTAAAAGACGGAGAATCTTTAATACTCGACGGAACAGATGGCTTGGTAATAGAAGATCCAACAAAAGATATCTTAAATACATATCAGTTGCGTCTTGTTTCGGAATCCTCTGCAACTGAACTTGCCTCAGAAGATCATGATCGCCTAGTTCATTCTGCGGCAGTCACCCTCGATGGCATTCGAATGACTTTAAGAGCAAATATTGCTTTGGCAGAAGAAGCAGAACTTGCAAAAGAAGAGGGATCTGAGGGTGTCGGTTTATATCGATCTGAGTTTCTCTATTTGACTTCATCAGTTTTTCCCTCCGAAGAGTCGCAATTTCTTTCGTACCGAGAAGCTATTCAAGCAATGAATGGTGAACCTGTAGTAATTAGGACTCTGGATGCCGGAGCCGATAAAATGATAGGAGAACAAATTGCGTTAGCGGAAAAAAACCCGCTTTTGGGCTGGCGTGCTGTTCGATATTGCCTCGATCGTCGCGATATGTTCAAAGAGCAACTTCGCGCGCTTCTTCGTGCCAGTATGTACGGAGATCTGCGAATTATGTTTCCTATGATCTCTAATGTTGAAGAGCTCGATGCGGTTTTGGATGTTTTGGAAGAAGCGAAAAGCGAATGCGATCGGGATGAACTCGAATATAATCCCCATGTTAAAATTGGAATTATGATAGAAATACCTGCAGCAGCGGTTTGTGCAGATCTCTTAGCACAAAAAATAGATTTTATGTCTATAGGGACAAACGATCTTATTCAATATACAATGGCAGTTGACAGAGAAAACCCAAAGGTTGCTCACTTGTTCGATTGCTTTAATCCTGCAGTACTGCGACTTATTAAGTATACAATCGAGGCAGGAGAGCGCTCACGAACAGAGGTCTCTATGTGCGGTGAAATGGCAGGAGACCCGGCCGCAGTATTGCTTTTAATGGGAATGGGGCTTCGCTCTTTTAGTATGGCAGTTCCACGAATTTCTCCCGTGAAACAGCTTGTGCGAAAAGTAGCCTTGTCGGATGCAAAGGAACTCGCAGATGCAGCAATGGAACTTTCTGCTGCGCGAGAAATCAGAAAACTAGTACAGGAAAAGTTGAAAACGTATGAATGATAACGAAGAATATATTGATGATGAAGACAATAACCTAGAAATTGATGGCTCCTTGCCATCCGAACGGTTTTTTGATGAAGAAAAACATTGGCGAAATCTTCCTCTTTTGGTTATTGTTGGACGTCCAAATGTGGGTAAATCTACCTTGTTTAATCGGTTTTTGCGTAGACGAAAAGCAATAGTGAATCCTACCCCCGGCGTTACACGTGACCCCATTGAGTCAACTGTCTTTATCAATGGAAAACCAATGCGCATTATGGATACCGGTGGTTTTAAACTTGATCGAAAGCACGGTACTCAAGAAGCAATCATGGATGAACTTGTTGTAGAAAAAACACTCGAGGCATTAAAAAAAGCCGATAAAATTTTGCTTTTACTTGAAGCAGGTCCTGCAACAGCAGAGGACGAAGAGTTTATACAGCTTCTTCGCCCGTACCGAGACAGATTGGTTGTTGCGGTAAACAAGACAGAGGGTGGCCGACTCGAGTCAGAGGCGTGGAATTTCCTTAAATATGGCTTTCCCGAAGTTATTTGCATATCTGCGGAGCACGGTGACAATATAACTGAACTGGCTGAATTAATAACTTCAGATATGGATTTTTCAGCTGTAGAAGAAGGCGAAGAAGAAAAGTGCATTCGTGTTGCAATCGTAGGAAAACCAAACACCGGAAAATCGACTCTTTCTAACCGGCTAACTGGCACTGCCGCTTCTATTGTTTCTGATATTGCTGGTACGACTCGAGATGTTGTCGAAGGTGAATTTCTCTATAAAGGTAAAAAAATTCATATTCTTGATACAGCAGGAATTAGGCGAAAAAGTCGAGTTCACGAAGATATTGAATATTATTCTGTAAATAGAGCAATAAAGACTTTGAATGAGGCCGATATTGTGTTTCATATGATTGATGCCAGAGAAGGCCTTCAAGATCAAGATAAAAAAATAATTGCACATGCCACAAGCCGTGGTCTCGGCGTTGTTTTTATTTTGAACAAATGGGACACCATGGATCAAGATAAAAAGGTGCTAAAAGATGCAATTAAAGACATTAAAGTAATGTTTGCTCAGATGGAATTTGCACCGGTTTTGTCTCTTTCCGCTCTCAATGGAACTGGTATAACTGAACTCATGAATACAGCCCTTAACCTTTATAAACAACTTTCTCGTAAAATTGAAACGTCTGCCTTAAATATTGCTTTGAACGATTGGGTTACAGCAGCGCCTCCTCCACAAGGTAGAACAAATAAATTTAAGATTCGCTATATGGTTCAAACTCAAACAAATCCTGTCCAATTTTTGCTGTTTGCTACAAGACCAGAAGCTGTGACAGATTCGTATCTTGCATATCTCAGAAATAAAATACGCAAGGATCTTGGATTCGATCAAATTCCGGTTGTGCTAGAAGTTAAGGGGAGCCGGAAAAAATGGGAACATCGAAAAGATTGAGGTAAGATGCAAGCATGGCCGAATATTCGATAGGCGAAGTCGAGCAGTTGACCTCATTAAAAACGCATGTGCTGAGATATTGGGAAGAAGTTATTCCTTTTATTCGCCCGCGAAAAGATGATCAAGGCAGACGATTTTACAGTGAACGCGATGTTGAGTTAATCTCGCGTGTTAAATTTCTTGTTCAGAATAAAAAATATACACTCGAAGGAGCTGGTGAGCGGCTCCTTGTTGAATTAACTGATTCTAGGGTCAGAGACACCCGTGAATCTTTAGACGGAATCCGAAATGAATTGATGGCGATCTATGCAATCGCGAGGAAAAGAAAAGAATGACTGACAAAAAAACGCAACCTGATAAAAAATTCTATGAAGATATTCTTGGTAAACGTAAACGACGGGTGCACAATCATCCTCCCAAACCAGTCCGCTCTACGGGCGAGGGTTCCAATGAGGCTTCTTCAAGCGAACCCAGTGCTTCTCGCGGCCCATATCAAGGCCGTGATTCCAGATCTCCTCGACAAGACGACCGCACTCGCCCCGCTGGCGGGTCCTATGGGTCTGATCGCCCCCGGCAAGACGACAGATCTCGTGGTCCAGGCCAAGGTCGTGGATTCGATCGCCCAGGTTCGACAGAGCGCACGGGGTATCAAGGTTAATCGTTTATAGCTCCAGAGTTTGGAACACCTGTGTTTGGCTCACTTCCAAAAGAAACACGGGATTTGCTC
>DATFIA010000043.1:0-3575 GCA_035270545.1 Treponemataceae bacterium | reverse complement strand
TGAGTCCAATAATGCAGAGAAAAAGTTTGTGTTGAGCAGGTTTTACCGCAGTGCTTACAGACAAATCGATGGATATTCCCTCTGGCTGTGGTGTGGTACATGCCGTATGAGTAAAACCAATTGCTTGAGGCGGCCAGGTCTTGGACATTATACGGGCACGATGGGTTTGGACAAAATACTGGGTGATCTACATTGTTTTTGAATAAGTGATCTTTTTTCATGAACCCTCCTTAAGAAACAGAGCTTTCCCCAAGGAGTTATACTGGTGTTTTATACGTATTGACCACTTTTTCCAGAGATAAAAAAAAGAATAATGCTATGAGCAGCAGTTTTATGCAAAAATGCACGAGGGGGTAGTGGAAAAACCCGGAAGTCCGTTAGGGATGAAAAGTTGTTTTCCAAAAAAAGAAGAGATAATTAGTTTTAGATAAAAAAATTCTCCGGACTGAGGATTTTGGAGCGTGGGGGAGCCGCTTTGAGGAAATAAAATACCTATTTTAAGCTGATCTCTAAAAAGCTGTGTAAAACTGCGTTCCCCCTTCAAAAGGGCTTTTTGAATCTTTCAACAATTTTGGCAGCAGTAAATAATATTTTATAAGTTTTTAATCCAAGTGCCTGCCATATCTATCCAGTTTTGGCATTCTACTTGGATACCCCAGCCAAGAGTATTGGCGGTTTCTGCCGTTGCAGCAGAAAGTCCATGTCCTCCCGGTTTGTAAATATGTAACTCAAAGGGTATTCCGTTCTTACGTAGAGCTGTTGCAAACAGAAGAGAATTTTCAACTGGAACTAAAGCGTCTTCGTATGTGTGCCAGAGGAATGTTGGAGGGGTGTCTGCTGTTACCTGATTTTCTAAAGAAACTTTACTTAAAAGTGCGTCGTGATTTTCTCCGAGTAATGACTTAAAAGAACTGGCGTGAGCATATTCACCGGAACTTATAACTGGATAAGACAAAAGCAAACCATTTGGACGAATCCTTGCAGGTTTTACTCCTAAGGACTCAAATATAGTTTTATCGTTCCAAAAAACGCCCAAACTTGCAGCAAGATGGCCTCCAGCTGAAAAGCCTGCAACAATAATTCGTTTAGGATCTATGTGCCAGGCAGCTGCATTATTTCTTATGAGAGAAACAGCGGTTGCAAGTTCCAGAAGGGCTGCAGGGAAAATTGCTGGTTTGCAACTATAAGAAAGTATAAATGCATTAAAACCAAGAGCATTCATACGTATTGCTATATGTTCTCCTTCTCGAAAAGAAGTAAACTCATACCCTCCTCCAGGACAAATAATAACTGCAGGCCGTCTTCGAAACGGCTGCATTTCTATTGAGTTGTCAAGAATATAGGTATGTAGTTTTGGCTGATAACTAATATCCGGTAAAATATACCCGGAAAGGACAGGATCTGGTATTTTAGCAGCTGCATAATCACAGACAATATCAATCACTTGATGGATCATGAGAGTCCTCCCGGATCAGACATTACATTAATTCTTCGAGATCTATTTCTCCTGCAACACAGGGGGTACTAATAGTCCAGTTTTCAAGAACCTGTGGATGAATTTCTCCAAAGATTCCTACCTGCTTTCCTTTAATTATAATTCCAGCTTGTCGGCCGGTGATAAATCGAGGGTCGCAGGTTTCTTTAACTTTATATTCGTGATCGAGATAGTATAGTAGGTTTGAAACCTGACTTGCGGCTTCATTAAAATTGGCTTCGCTTGAAGCTGAAAGAAAACCAAGGTGCTGTCTTGTTCGCGTTCCGGTATTTTCAGATTCTTCAAGGTACGCAACTTTTCCTATCTCAAAAATTTTATGAGGATACATAGCATTTCCAGAAGGAGCTTCTGCAGAAAGGAGGCTTGGTAAAATAGAAGGCCGGACATATTGGAAATTTTCAGACATTGGGTTTGAAATTTCAATAACAGATTTTCCAGCTGGTGCCTCTACTATATTCATTCTTTCAATATAGTCTTTACCTGAACCTAGATAATTAAAGATCATTTCTTGAAATCCTAATCCGACCATAAGACTTTTTGCTTTTCTGCTAAAAATAGTGATTGGAGTTAGTCTTCCAATAGTAAAATCGCGGGGTTTCGAAGGCGTAAAATACTCAATTTCCATACCCATCATTACATCTTCAATGATATCCACTTCATGAAGAAAATCGTTTCTATAAGCTGGTGGGTTAATAGTAACTTTTTCTTCCGAAATTGAGACATCACATCCCATTTTTTGAAGGGCACTGTTTATTTCCGCTGCGGTTAGGGTAGAACCAAGGAGTTTGTTAATATGTGGAATTGTTGTACTCGTTGATTTTTGAAAGTAGTACGGTGTTGTTATTGTTTTGCCAAAGCCAGTTTCATAGGGATGTTCAATCTTGACTGGAAGGATAGAGTATCCGGCATCTGAGAAGTCACATGCGACAATATTGGTAGCAACAAGAAGAGATGGCATGTCTGTTCCTGTCATTTCAACGAGCAAATCTGAATCTCCTACTTGAACGGCACCGAGACTTGCACTGTTAATAATTGGTGCCATAGAAAGTACTTCATTTTTTGCATCGCTTAGAAGAGGAAATAATGGAGAGTCTTTCAAAATCCATCCATATTCTTTGCCCTTTGGATGATCTGTAAGAATAGAGCGACAAGACATAGGATCCGTATTTCCAAGAGGTACAAAATTTGTTTTATCTGGATCTACAGCTTTGTAATTAATGGGCCAGGTGATTTGAGCTGACCGGTACACTCCCATTGAAATAGAGCGGCGTTTTCTTCCAAAGTTCCAGCAGATTTTTTCTTGCGTCTGAATAATATCGAGAAGCATTGGCTCATCTACAGGTTTCCCTGAAATAACAAAAGCCGTCATAAAAGGGCGAATTTCTTTTAAGGCTGGATCAACATGAACAACACGGTTGGAATTATGTAGAGGCTTGTCTTTTGTTGAAAGAAAAGAAGAGTAGGATATCTTTCCCTCTTTTTGGGCATGTTCATTAGCATGAATTCTTAACTGTCTTGCAATGCCAGCTGTAGACCAGAGATCTGGCCTATTTGTATCATTCAATTCAATCTTTATGGTTCTTTCTTCTTGTGGAAGAGAAGCATCTGGCATTTCATCGAGTTCTGCTTTACCACAGGTAAGGCGTTCTTCAAGTGTTTTATAGTCATATGTTTTGCCAAGGAGGCTGAAGAACAGTTTTTCATTTACTTCTATTTTAGGCATTTCCTATGCTCCTTAATATTTTGCTTTTCTTAAACGGACGCCTTCAATATCATTACTGAATAGCTCACGAAGGTCATTAAGACCCAGGGCCATAAGAGCCATGCGGTCAATTCCAATTCCCCAAGCGAGAACAGGGACATCTATTCCCATAGCCTTGGTTACTTCTGGGCGGAAAATTCCAGAGCCACCAAGTTCAAACCAACCAAGGACGGGGTGTTTTATATGTACTTCAATTGAAGGTTCTGTAAAGGGGAAATAGGCAGGAACATATTTTACTTCTGTTGCTCCAGCAATTTCTACAGCAAACATTTCAAGAAATCCAAGGAGAGTTTTAAGATTTACTTCGTCCCCTAAAAC
>DATFIA010000042.1:0-9492 GCA_035270545.1 Treponemataceae bacterium | reverse complement strand
AACGCGCACGGCAACTGGTAATAGAAGATGATTTGGAACAAGCTCGTGACGTTTGCCTTATTCTTATAGATTTTAATTTAGATAATACTCCTGCAGTCGAGTTGTATCAGTCTGTTCAATCTGCAATTACCAAACGTAATGTGGAAGTAAAAAAAGTTGCCGCAGAAGATACTCTTTCTGAGTATAAAAAAACGGTAGCCGAAACTAAAATAAAACAAGATTTAGCTAAAACCTATAAAGCAGTGACGAATGCCACTACGGGCAAAAAAGTCTATTTAGACCAAGATTTTAACAATAACTACAGAACTGTGACTTGGGATGTTCTTTTGGGTCTTGCGAATGCGAACCATGTGTTAGAGGATACGACTCAAGCAGTTAAGTTTGGTGTTTCTGCCGATACTTCTTTGTTTTATCGTGGTGAAAATATTTCTGCAGGTATAGATGCTGGTGGAAGTGCGATGGTTTTGAATTTACTCGGCTCAAAGGCTATGCATTGGACTGGATCTGGTGTTGCGTCCTTTTCTCTAAATAAGGTAAATAAATACCTAGCTTTGCGAACTGGTTTTTTGGCTCTTGGAAAAAACCATGGGACTCTTGATGTAGAACCTGAGATTTTTATGACTCCGGTTGCAGGACTTGGCTTTCGCAGTATAAAATTTGGTAAATCTGGGTACTTAGAAACTGCAATTGACTATTATCCTGGGCATCTTTTTGCCGATACTATTGATGTAGCATTGGGTTTTCAGCTTATAACAACCTATGTAATGGCTGAAATGGGAGATTTTAATATTTATTTTAGAGTAGGTATGAAGGATTCCTTTATGCTAAAGGAAACAAAAGTTGTGAACGATGCTAAAATATTCCTTGCAATTGGAGTAGGAGATTATGAATAAGAGTTTAAAAAGACGAGCTATTTTGATGTGCACCCTGTTAAGCCTTTCTCTGTATCTTTTTTCTGCAGACCAGGATTTGGTTAATCGCTATATGAATGCAGCGAATGATCAATATTCAGCAGGGAATTTTGAAAAGGCTTTCTCTTATATTAATACGGTGCTTTCTTCATACAAAGAAGAGATTCTGCCTCAAAATGTTGAAGTTCTCTCTGAGCTTGTTTATTATGGGTTTCTTGAAAAAATTAAAGATTCTCGGGATATGAAAGCTTTCAATAAAGTAAAAGAAAAGTTAATAGAGTATCCGTATGTTTCGAGCGATCGTATTACCAGAATTATAAAAATAATAAATACCTATGAGGCTCAAGATGTTGCTTGGGGTTCTGATCCAACGCGTCCAAGTGGCTCTGTTGCAGAAACGTCTTCTAATAATCCTGTATTGCGAAATACGCTTGAATTACAACTTGCACTAGACAGTGTGCGCCGAGAAGCAGCTGCGGAAGCTGAAAGGCAAGCAAATAGGGTCGGCTCTGAACATCAAAGCGATCTTCTTGAAACGCAAAAAGCTGCCTACGAGAGTGCCTTTGAACAGGCTAAAGAAATGAGTGGCTCAAATTCTCGTCTTTTAATTTTAGCTTTGTTAATTCTTGGTGCGGTTATGTTTGTTATATTCGTAATCGTTATTATTAATCTTGTGGTTAATATGAAGAGTGTTAAAAATCAAAATGAAAAATTTGTTGAGACCTTAAAGGTTGTTTCTGAATTAACAAGAAGCCCCGCTAGAGAGTCGCTGCGTCTTGACGCTTTACCTCCTGTATACGGGAATGGGACTGAGATGCGGTTTATTGGAAGTGCTATGAAAGAAACGGGCCTTCCTCCAGCTCCCTCTACAGAAACTGAAAAACTTGAATTGGCAGAACTCGCAAAAAAAGCTCGTGATATTGGAATAGAAATTGATGAAATTACGGGTAGAAAAAATAATTCCAAAAATGTGGCAGAAATTGTATTTAAGATTGCTCAAGAAATGGGTGTCGCCCAATATGAAGCAACGCTCTTTTTCTCTGTTTCTATGGTGTATGATATTGGATTTCTTGAAATAGACAAAGGGCTTTTACAGGCTGAAAATTTGAATGACCACCAAAAATATGAAATTCGAAACCACGTAAAGCAAGGTCTTGCACAGCTTTCTTTTGTACCCGAAAAATATATGGCAGTGTTTGCAGACGGTGTATTAATGCATCATGAAAATATAGATGGTTCTGGGTATCCAGAAGGACTTCAGGGTTCACGGATTCCGTATATTGCGCGTCTTATACGTGTAGCAGAGTCTTTTAATGCCCTTATTTCTCGAAGAAATTACCGGGCAATTTTTGATAAAGAATCTGCTATTGCGGAATTGCGAAAATCGAGCGGTTTGTATGATTCCGATATTATTGATGTTCTGGAGCGTATTATTTAAGGTGCTCGAGAACTTTATTCAATAACGAAGGTTCTCTCCTGATACAAGAAGATGCTGTGACTTAGGTATCTTCTTACTGCTTCTACAAGTACTCGTCTTTCAACATCTTTTCCCATGCGAACAAATTCTTCTACTGCGCAAGTGTCGGCAACAGGAATAACGTCTTGATAGATTATAGGGCCTTGATCGAGGTCTGCAGTTGCAAAATGACCAGTTGCTCCTATAATTTTAACACCTTTTTGCCATGCCTGATGATATGGTTTTGCACCCTTAAATGCGGGAAGAAACCCATGGTGAATATTGATTATTTTGGTATCCCATTTTTTACAAAAGTCTTCACTCATTACTTGCATGTAGCGTGCGAGTACAACTAAATCAATGTCATATTGGACTAGTATTTGATCAAGATCTTTTTCATACTCTTTTTTACCTTTTTTAACATCAACTTGAAAAAAAGGTATGTGAAAAGAGCTTGCTATGTGGGCTAGATCTGGATGGTTTGAAATAATAACAGGAATGTCACAATCTAGTTCACCGTCTGCGTGTTTAAGCAGAATTTCATAAAGGCAGTGGCTTGTTTTAGAAACGAGTACTGCAACTTTCTTTTTTTTAGCATTATTAAAAAAATGCCAGTCCATTGAAAATTGTTTACCTATCTTTGAAAAGGTTTCCTTAAAATTGTCTTCTGTGAAGTTTTCTGTTCCGGCAAAGGAAACGCGACAAAAAAACATGCCTATATCTACTGCAGTATGTTGGGCAAGATTTAAAATGTTTCCACCGGTTTCTGCTATGCAGCCGGTTACAGCTGCTATGAGCCCGCTTTTGTCGGGACTCGATACAGTGAGTGTAAAAGTTGGGTATATCATGGGTTTTAGATTATCGTGAAATATCTATTTCGGCAACTGGGCAAAAAAAAGACCGGTTGAAAGGAGGAGGGAACAACCGGCCCTTAGCTGAATTCACTTTGTGTAATAATCACAAGGGAAACATACAAAATATTGAAAATGATTTCAAGTATTAATTGATGAAAATAATAACATTTAATGCTGTTTATCGCAAACAGTGACGTTAATTTACATTGTAACGCAATTATGACGGTTTTATAGCAGTTGGGGTTCGGATTGCTTCTTCAAGAAAGTCTATACAAAGAATAAAAGTACGCTCTTCTTCGCAGTTTTCTGCTGGAGGGAGTTTAACTGAGAATGTTCTGCAGAGGTTTCCTGAAGCTAGAGAAAGATATACATCTGTAAGATATCTATTAATACCAAGAGCTTCAAAACAGGTGAAAAATGGTTTTAAGGAATGATTGGTTCCATTTGGTGCTGGTGTAAAGATACTTGGGCACGATTGCATGGCAACAAAAGGAGAACTAATGGTTTCTGAAATTTGATATCCATCTGAATCTAGTAAATAAACACATTCAATTTCATTATTTATAGCAATAAACTCCTGAAATAACATATGCATGGAGTCAAAATGTTTTGGTTCTATTTGGCGAATAAGCCAGTCTGCTAGCATATTTATGTCGCCAGTTAGACGGCGCTTTTTTCGTATGTGTTCAACAGAACCTTTCTGTAATTCCTTTTGCAAGCCTTTTATTTGCAGCATTGTTATTTTTTCTAGCTTTTCTATGTCAGGGGAGGGAAAGGCAATAGCAAAACCTTGAAAAAGATCGACTCCGAGGAGATGACAGGTAAGAATTTCCGGTAGGGTTTCTACTCCTTCGGCAAGACAAAGGGCTCCAGTCATTTCTGCAAGAGATTTAATAGATTTTAATATGGATTGCCTGTAGGGATCATTTTCAATACAAGAAATAATACTTCGATCTATCTTTATAACATCTGGGTGAATTTGAATGAGACGGTCGAGATTCGATTGTTTGCAACCAAAGTCATCTATAATAATAAGAAAACCGGCATTGCGATAATGTGAAACAAAATCTATGAGTTCTTGAGCAGAATTGGCCGGAGATTCTATGAGTTCGAGGCCTATCCGTGCAGGAGCAAAACCCATTTGTTGAGTTATTGAGTTTATATGAGGTTTTTCTTCTTCATTGCTTATTACGGAAGTGTTTATATTCATAAACATCATTGCATTGGAAGGAAGGTGATGTTTTTGAAATGTTTCTAGGGCTTTTTTTCTACATAATCGATCGAACTCAAGAGAACATGTTTCTCTGTCTGCCTGGTCGAAAAGCTCACAGGGCGTAATAAGTTTTCCAGGGTCTTTTCCTAGTCCTCTAACTAAAGCTTCGTAGGCAAAAATGGTTCCAGTTTTTAAATTAACTATGGGCTGAAAAAAAGTACATATTTGCTCTTTTTTAATTATGTCCGATAAGTCAAAAGTACTCTTTTTGGGTTCCATTATAAAAAGATAATATCAAAAAATTTGCAAAGAGTCTCGTCTTTCACTATAATTTAAATTTGATACTTTTGGATATATCGTATATATTGGATATTATGGGAAAAAGTGAAAGCCCTGAAGATATCGATCGCTCTGTCTATATAGAGTCAATTATTGAAATAACACCAAATATGGTTGTTCTTTTTGATACAGAAAACCATATACAAGAAATGAGCCTTGTGGCAAGAAAAATTCTTGGTATAGACGATACTGTCAAGTATCGCGGAAAATCAATTTTTTATTTTATAAAAAATCAAGTTTTAATGCTTTTAATAAAGAATTGGTTTGAGAAAATACAAAAAGGCCTGAGTGTAGATGAAACAATTCCTTTTGATCGCAAAGGGAATAATGAATATGAATGGTTTCAAGTTCGGGCTCAGGCAATTCAAAAAGACGGAAAGATAATAGGAAAAGCCTTTTTTATAACTGAAGTAACGCTCCTTTATTCTCATAAAAAATTAGTTGATACATTGCTCCTTTCATCTCCTGGCGATATTTTTGTTTTTGATCGCAACATGCAAATTTTGGCTGTTAGCGATTCTGTTGCACGTATTAATGGTTTTTATTCTTGGAGAGAATTAATTGGTAAAAACTTACAGGATCTTCCCTCTGTAGATCATAAATTTTTTAAGAGCATGCAAGAAGCGGCAATCTTGCAAGATGAGCCTGTGCACCGCGTAATTCAAAAACTTGCTCCCAAAGGTGAAATGCGCTGGCATTATGTTGATCTGCGTACAATTAAGTCTACTGCTGGCGTTTTCGGTTATATTATGACAGAATTTGATATAACAGGTGAAATACAACCCAAAGCAATTTTAGAATCTCTTATGGAATCGACTTCAGATGCAATTGTTATAGTAAATCCAGATGGTATTATAGAGTATGTTTCTCTTCCCCTTGCGAGAGTTCTCGGCTTTCACGATTGGCGAACGGCTATCAATAAACATTGGTCCTTTTTGTTTAAGGGTGTTATGTCAGAAGTCTCTAAATTTACAGAATTATTTTCTAGTAGTACCGGACATTCAAAAACAGGGACGATTTCTATTACTGTTGGTGATGCTCCAGAACATTATAATTATAGGATAGCCCCGCTTGTTTTCGAGGGTAAGAATCTTGGGTTTATTTCAATTGCTTCCAATACAACTGAACTCATTCAGGAGCGAAATAAGGCTGAATCTGCGGTTCGGGCAAAGGCCGCTTTTTTAGCGAACATGAGCCATGAGCTGCGTACTCCCATGAATGCTGTTTTGGGAATGAACGAACTTCTTTCTCGAACTACACTGAACTCCTTGCAAAAAAATTATTCGGCTCATATTCGGTCTTCTGCCACAATGTTACTTTCAATTATCAATGATATTTTAGATTTCTCGCGTATTGAAGATAGCAAATTAGAGTTAGTCAAAAGTGCTTATAATGTTAGTTCTATGCTTCACGACGTAATTAATCTTGTTGCGGTAAAGGTGGCAGAAAAAGAATTATCTTTTACTGTAGATATTGATCCTTCTTTACCTTCTTCTTTAATTGGAGATGAGCTTCGAGTAAAACAGATTTTAGTTAATCTATTAAATAATGCAGTAAAATTTACAGATTCAGGTGAAGTAAATCTTTCTATAATACCTTTGCAGGCAATAGATGGAAAATCTGTTTGGATTAATTTTCATGTACGGGATACAGGAATTGGTATTCCTAAAGAAAGACAAGTAGAACTTTTTGAGCGTTTTAATCGAATAGATTCTGGACGCTCTCAGTTAATAGAGGGCTCCGGTTTGGGTCTTGCAATATGCAAGGGTCTTGTTACTTTAATGGGTGGTACCCTGACTTTAGAAAGCGACGACGGAATAGGCTCTGTTTTTACGGCTGGTATAAACCAGATTATTGGAGAGAATAGTGAACCTATCGCATCCTTTGCTGGCTCATCTTCGTCTACTGTTCTTGTTTTCGATGCTGACCCGCTTACTCTTGCGTCGATTCGCAAGATGCTTTCTTATGATACAATTACGGCTTCTTTTTGCTCAGACAGTGAAACCTTTAGAAAGATGTTGGAAGAAGGGAATAAAAAATGGAGTCATGTTGTTTTTGAATATAGGCAGGGGTATGACATTGTCCTTGAAACTATTGTTCAATGGCCGCAGGTAAAATGGCTTTCGTTACTAACTATGACCGATTTCTTAGGAAAGGGGAAACATCCCTCAATTGATTTTCTTTTTAAGCCTCTTGTTATTTCATCTTTTTCTAGGTTTTTAAGAGGTGAGCATGTCGACTTTAGTACCAGTCTTCCACTCGTAAATTCCATGGGCGTGCAGCCTTTATATTTTAGAGCCAGTGGTGTTACTGTTTTGGTGGTAGACGATAGTACGGTTAATCTTAAAGTCGCAGAAGGCTTTTTACAAACTCTCGATATTCGCTGCGACGCAGCAGATAATGGAGAGGATGCCATTATGAAAGCTTCAGGTTTTTTATATGACCTTGTTTTAATGGATCATATGATGCCCAAGATGGATGGTCTTGAAACAACTAAAAAAATTCGAAAGCTCCCCGGGTATAGGGATGTTCCAATAATTGCGTTAACTGCAAATGCTGGCGAGTCGTATCGTCTTATGTACCGAGAAGCTGGAATGAACGATACCTTGTATAAACCAATTGAATTTAATGCTTTTGTGGCTTGTTTGAAAAAATGGTTGCCAGTTTCAAAAACAACCGCTGCAACTGCTACGACTACTACGATTGTTCCACCTTTAGTAAAAGAGGAAATAGCAACAGAGACTTGGATTCCCGGCTTAGATAAAGCGAGTGGGATGACCTACACAGGCTCTCTTAAGAATCTTGAAATGATTTTAAAGGTCTTTGAACGCACTGGTCAAAAAATGTTAGATCAACTAGAAATGGGGAAAAAGAGTGGAAATGCCTCTGTGTTTCGCTCTGCGGTACATCCTTTAATTTCAAGTGGTGCCAATATTGGGGCCGTTAATCTTTCTTCGTATGCGAGAGAACTTGAGCAAGCAATACTTGCGGGAAAGTCTTCTGATATTGATCTCTTATACCCTTTGTTGCACGAAGAACTGAAAAAAGTAATAACAGGTGTTTCTGTTCATTTTGATAAGGGACAAAAAAACGGAGAAAAAAAAGTATGAAACTAGGATTGATAGGGGCAGAAAAACAAGAAGTTGAACTTTTGTTTGCCGCTTTGTCGGGCGTTATACAGGTGAAAAAAAAAGCCTCTCTAGAGTTTCATGAGGGCTTTCTCCATGGTGTGCCTGTAGTTGTTGTATGTTGCGGGATTGGTAAAGTAAATGCTGCCCTATGTGCACAAATCTTAATTTCTGAATTTAACGTGACTGCAATTATTAATACTGGCTCTGCTGGTGGGTTAGATTCGAGACTTGCTGTCCTCGATATGGTTGTCAGTACAGACGCGGTGCAACACGATTTTGACACTACTGCCTTCGGGTATCTTCCTGGTCAGATTCCAGGAACCGATTCTCCTTTTTTTATTGCAGATCCAGAGCTTCGCTCTCGTGCTGTAGAATCTTTTGCACGTGTTTCGTCTCGTTTTCTGCAAGAAAATACAGAAAAAAATACTAATAACACTAAAGAAACTGCACCTAAAATGATTCCTGGTCGTATAGCTTCTGGTGACGCTTTTATTTCAGAGACAAAAAAAAGACAAACGATTATTGATTCGTTTGCTCCCTCTTGTGTAGAAATGGAAGGGGCTGCGGTTGCACAGGTTTGTTCTCTTCACAAAGTTCCTTTTTTAATTCTTAGAAGTATTTCGGACTTGGCTGGCAGCGATGCCGGTATGTCGTATACAGATTTTTCTCGCGCAGCTTCTTTGAGAAGTGCAGCTGTAGTTGAAGATATTGTCGCTCATATGGGCAAAGGTGAGACAAAATGAAAGAATCTCGGAATGTTGAAAGTTTTAATTTAGACCATACGAAAGTTGTGGCTCCCTATGTTCGGCTTGCTGGTAGAAAAACAGGCCCTAAAGGAGATGTTGTAACTAAATTTGATATACGCTTTTGTCAGCCAAATATAGAAGTTATGCCCATAGGTGGCGTTCACACCCTTGAGCATCTTATGGCCGAATATATTCGAGATGAAATAGATGGCGTGATAGATCTTTCTCCCATGGGTTGTAGAACGGGTTTTTATCTTTCTGTTTTTGGCGAGCCAAGTGAAGCAGACATTGCAGAAAAATTATTAGTTGTTCTTACAAAAGTTTCAACCTGGAGTGACAGTGAAGCGGTTCCCGGCGTTGATCCTGTTATGTGTGGTAACTGGAAAGATCACGATTTAGATTCTGCTCGCCACTGGGCACAAAAATGGGTTGCCGGGATTCAAAAAAAAGGATATTCTTGCTTTCCTTAAACATCTCCGTATTCAGGCGCTAGTATTCCATCTTTTTCTATAACAACAGAAGTTCCATTGGGGTATTTTACTTCGATAGTAGGATTTTTTACCAAACAGTCAAGGTGAATAGGCGAATCTGCATCGTTGTCATAGTTGCTTCCAATAGCAAAATGGCAGGTATGGAAAGCCTTTTCGTCTTCAAGCATATTGCCACTTATTGTTGCAGAGGGGTTTAACCCTATACCAAGCTCTCCAAGGCCTCTGGCATTTTTTTCATAAAAGGCACCTTCTGCTGCTGTCATGTTTCCATTTGCTACCGTTTCTCTGGCCTTTGCTTCTCCCTCTTCTATTGAAATCCTTAAAAGATCTGCTTCATGCCCACCAGAAATA
>DATFIA010000041.1:0-6692 GCA_035270545.1 Treponemataceae bacterium | reverse complement strand
GAGGAAGAGTTAGAAATATTGAATACCGTGGCAGTGCTTCTTTCAAGCGCATTTGAGCGGAAAATATATCAAGAAGAACTTATTTCTTCTGAAACAAGCACAGATATGTTTAAAGAAGATGAAAATATAAAATTATTTTCAAAGATTTTTGAAAATAACCCGGTTCCAATGTTTATTGTTGATAGGGAAGAAAACCGATTTACAAAAGTGAATCAGGTTTTTTTAGATAAAACGGGATATTCAGAGATAGAATTGCTTGGAAAAACATTTGAAGGTGCGGGCTTTGTTACTGATACTGAAAAGTTCAGAAAAATAAGAAATGAACGAATTAAAGCAGGACGGGTAATTAACGAGCCTCTTTTGATAAAGACCAAAGATGGAAGTATGGTAAATGGTTTGTTTTCGGTAGAAGAAATAAGCAGCCAAGGAAAAAAATCGTTATTAATAGTTATGGTAGATATAACTGCAGAGCAGGAGCAAGCATTAGAGTTGGAACGTTTTTTTTCTATTAATCTTGATTTGCTTTGTATTGCAGATATTAATGGTTATTTTATTAAAACTAACAAAGCTTGGGAAGATATTTTAGGCTATTCAACTTTAGAGTTACAAGGTCGCAAGTTTTTGGATTTTATTCACCCAGATGATATTGAGAGTACTTTAGAAGCTATAGCTAATCTTGAAGAAGGTAAGAAAGTTGTTGAGTTTGTAAATAGATATATAAGTGTTGATGGCAAGTATCATTATATTGAATGGCGATCTAACCCATATGGAAAACTTATTTATGCTGCAGCCCGAGATATAACTGAGCGAATTGAATATGAAAAAATCATACTTGATGTTTCAAACAAAGATTCTCTTACGAATATATATAACAGACGGTATATCTATAACAGGACAGAAGAAATAATAGAGAAATACAAAAGAGATGGCACTATCTTTTCTGTTTGTATTCTCGATATAGATCATTTTAAGCTAATTAATGACTCTTATGGGCATCAAATAGGAGATTCTGTATTAAAGGAATTTACTAATATTATAACCGAAGAACTGCGTCCTTACGATTTGCTTGGCCGCTATGGGGGAGAAGAGTTTATAATAATTTTAATTAATACAGATAAAAAAGAAGGCTATATAGTAATAGAGCGAATTCTGAATATTGTCAGAAATAAAACCTTTGTTTTTAATAAGAAAAAAATACAATTTACTTTTACTGCGGGTATTGCAAGTTGTCACGAAATAGCAAAACAGAATTTACAAATAGATAAACTAGTTGAGCTTGCAGATAAGCGAATGTATGAGGCTAAAAATGCTGGCAGAAACCAGATTGCTTTTTAAGCAGTTTAGACTGAAAGGCCTAATCCTATTTCATCTGCAACAGGCCTGAGCGCTTGGATCGTTTCCGTAATAAGTTCAGTCAGTTCCATATTCAGCATTTCTGCACCACGTTTAATTACTTCACGATCTATTTTTGCCGCAAAAGCAGGTGTTTTGAATTTTTTTAAGACTGATTTTACTTCTAAGTCGAGGACGCTTTTTGAGGGCCGCATCATTGCACAGGCATAGATGAAGCCAGTGAGTTCATCTACGGCAAAAAGAACTTTTTCCATAATGTGGATTGGTTCAACATCCGAGCAGATAGAAAATCCATGGCTTTCTACGGCGCGAATAAAATCGTCTGAGTAACCAGCGGGGGAAAGGATCTCGCGGCTATGGACAAGGTGTTGTTCGGGGTATTTTTGATAGTCGACGTCGTGAAGGAGACCTACTATTCCCCAGTAGTCTGGGTCTTCGCCGTAGTGAATGGCCCACCAGCGCATTGCAGCTTCAACTGAAAAAGCATGGCGTTTAAGATAGTCGTCGTCGTTATGTTCGCTCCACAGGTTGAGAGCTTTTTCTCGATCTTCCATAAGAATCCTCCGTAACTATCTCCCATTTTAACAAATGAAGGGCTGGTGTCAAGTAAGACGCCCTCGCCCTTGTATGGATTTTGTACGCGGCGGCTCCGCGCTTTGGCGTTCACTACCCGTGTAGGAGTATCGCTACCGCGATACTCCATAGGACCGTACTCGGTCCTAATTGTTCTGCCTCAGTCTTTTTATTTATTCTTTGAATCTAGTAAACCGGTTTTGTAAATAGAAAAACCGTGCTATAATTCAATTATAAAAGGAGTGTGAAAACATGAAAGTTGTTTTGGTTGGGGCGGGAAGCGCGCAATTTGGCTGCGGTACTCTTGGAGATATTTTTTGCAGTAAACAATTACAGGGTGCGGAAATTACTCTGTTGGATATAAACGCTAAGGCTGTTGAGAAGGTTTTGCACGTGGCTCAAGAGACTATTAAAAAACACGGACTTACCTTTACGGTAAATGCGACGACGGACCGAAAAGCCGCTTTTGTGGGTGCTAATTTTATTATTTCTTCTATAGAAGTGGGAAATCGTTTTGAGCTCTGGGATGAAGATTGGAAAATTCCTTTGCAATATGGCATTCGCCAGGTGTATGGAGAAAACGGTGGGCCGGGGGGGATTTTTCACTCTCTCCGTATTGTGCCTGTTATTTTGGACATTGTACGCGACGCGATGGAAATTTGCCCAAATGCGTATATTTTTAATTTTTCTAACCCGATGACGGCGATATGTACGACGGTTAAGCGGGTGTATCCACAGGCGAAATTTATTGGACTCTGCCACGAAATTGGGTCGCTGAACCATTGGCTTCCTTCTATTTTGTCTATGAAGATGGAAGATCTCTCTTTCAAAGCTGCCGGTTTGAATCATTTTAGTTGTATGGTTGAACTCAAAGAGAAAAAAACAGGTCGAGATTTGTATCCTGAGGTTCTAATGAAAGCCGAGGCTTTTTTCAAACATGAAACGGGGTTTACGGATCTTTTAGATAAGTACCGCGAAACTGGTGACTTGCAGGCTTCGGAACAATATTACCGCGAGCATAGTACCGAAAAAAGTAACTATGAATGGGCAGATCGCAAGCTCATAAAATTTATGCTTGAAAATTATCAGCTCCTTCCTATAACTACCGATAGCCATTTTGGCGAGTATTTGGGTTGGGCTTGGGATGTGGTAGATCATAGAGGTATTGTAGATTTTTATGATGCCTATAAAATGATGATGTTGCAAGAAACACGGCACGAGATTCGCTTGCAAACTTCCGAGCGTGTTATTCCTATTATAGACGGAATTCTTGGTGACGAAAATTTTGAAGAGTCTGCGGTCAATATTTTGAACGATGGTTTAATTCCAGATCTTCCATCCTGGGTTGCTGTTGAAGTGCCGGCTATTGTAAATAAAAATGGTATCACAGGAGTTGCTCTTCCTCCTCTTTCAAAAGGATATACTGGCCTGCTCCGCTCGTATTGCAGTGTGTATGACCTTACTGCGGAAGCTATTATTCACAAAAGCAAAGCGTTTGTTATTCAGGCCTTGCTGGCGAACCCAGTTGTGCACCAAGTGCGCGATTTACCTGAGATGGTAGATAGAATGATTGCTCAGCAGAGTCCCTGGTTGGATTATTTGAAATAAAATAGGTGAGTGGCGCGCGCGGGCTGTGAGTGGCGCGCGGGCTGTGAGTGGCGCGCGCGAGCTGTGAGTGGTGCTCGAGCTGTGAGTGGTGCTCGAGCTGGCACACCGTGCACTGCCACTTTATACGATTTTAATGTCAAAACCGTGTAGTAGTCCCAACACTCCGGATATTGAAAAAGTAGCTTTTTCAATGTTGTTTGTAACAGGGTCTATGACGTAACCGATTGAGTCTGTAAAATTTGCTTTTTTAAGATTACACTTGAAAAATGATGTATGAGTAAAATCAACATTCTTAAACACAGACTCTACTAAAAAGGTGTTTTGAAAATGAGACTCTATAATTTCACAATCGAGAAATATATTTTTTTTCATATTAACATCGCTAAAATTACAATATTCAAGTTTGCTCTTATTAAAGACAAAATCAAAATTAATTTGATTGCATTTATATAATGTTAGGCCAATAATTTTACTTTCTTCAAATTCAATAGAATCTAATTTTGAACCAGTTAAATCAATATTGCTCATATTGCACGAAATAAACTGGGTGTTTTCAATTTTAGAATGCAGTATTTTTGTGTCAATAAAAGTACAGTTTCTAAAAACACACTGTTCGAAAATTGTGTCGTTTATTTCCATATTCGAAAAATCTCTATTTTCAAATAATTCATTATAATTTTCATCTTTTATAAGGGCGTCCATTAATTTTTTTCCTTCCTGAGCTATAGAGTAATTTAGCATTTTATTTTATCTTTATCAGCATACATACAATAACTTGCGCGAAAAAGAGGGTTTTGTGGATATATTTGACGGTATAAAAAAATTTAACAAGACCGACTTCCTTCATAACAAAGAGCTATTTGAGAAATTGGGGCGCGCGCAAAACCCTCATACCCTTTTTATTGGTTGCTCCGACTCTCGTGTTGTCCCAACACTTATTACAAAGACCCTACCAGGTGAATTATTTATTATTCGAAACATTGCAAATATTGTGCCCTATTACCGCTTGGCAGATGAATTTCTTGCGACCACGTCTGCTATTGAATATGCCTTTAAAATTCTAAAGGTACAAAATATTGTTATTTGTGGGCATTCAAATTGCGGTGGCTGCACGGCCTTACATGAGTCAGATGAAGTTTTAGCGGAAACTCCGCACACAAAAAAATGGCTTGAACTTTCGAGTAGGGTCAAAGAAAAAATTGATGGTGAGCATATTGATGACCCGATAGAAAAAGAATGGAAAACCGAGCAGTTAAACGTAGTTGAACAAATGAATCACCTTATAACCTATCCCTATATTAAGCAGGCGTATAGAGAAAACAAGCTTACAATATATGGCTGGTATTATTTAATAGAAACAGGTGAAGTGTATAATTATGATAAAGATAAAAAAGAGTTTATACTTGTAGAGTAAGGAGTCAAAAAGTGAAGTATTATTTTAGAACATTTCTTTTTCTTCTTTTCTTTTTTCTACCGCTAAGTGCTTTTTCTGAAAATACGCCGCAGATTTCGGTTGAGGTAGGAGAGGAGATATCAGTAACCTATATTTTTCCAGAAGGCTACCATCAAACTTTTGATCCAGATTATTTTTATTTTGAACTTAGCAGTTTTACGAATTCTCAAGGCAAGAGTCTTTTAGATGAAGTGCGCTTAGGAGAGATAACATATCCAGAGGGTATTGAAGAAGAAGGTGGAATATCGTTTTACGGAACAGTTACGCTTTCGGCTTCTCTCACAACGCCCGCAGGTCTAGCGCCTGGCGTCTATTCCGGTGAGATTGAGGCACATTATCAGCTCTGCCAAGGAACTGAAATCTGTTATATCCCTCAAAGTAGTACACTCAACTTTACATTTTCGCTGCAACCATCTGCAACAGCTACCTCGGTAGCTGGAGCTACCTCGGTAGCTGGAGCTACCTCGGTAGCTGGCGCTTCTGCATCCTCCCTTTTGACCATGCTTCTTTTTGCACTTCTTGGGGGCCTTTTGCTCAATATAATGCCCTGTGTGTTTCCTATCCTTTCCATACGAGCCCTTAATCTTGTTCGCCAGAGCGGGAACGACAAAAAGTTGTTACGAACAGGCTCCCTTCTCTATGGGGCCGGAGTGTTGTCTTCCTTTATTGTCCTTTCAACAGTAGTTATGCTTCTCAAACGCTCGGGAGAACTTGCAGGCTGGGGTTTCCAATTCCAGAACTCGTGGTTTGTATTTACCCTTGCTGCAATTCTGTTTGCATTTGCATTAAGCCTTTTCGATGTCTTCGTCTTTATGCCACCTGTTTTCGGAAGTAAGCTAACTGCTATTCAGTCAAAAGGACTTTTGGGCTCGTATATGAACGGCCTTTTCGCGGTAATCCTTGCGACTCCCTGTACCGCACCATTCCTTGGAAGTGCTCTTGGCTTCGCCTTTAGCCAGCCTCTTTTATTTATTTTCTTCTTCTTTATAACCATTGGCATTGGTTTTTCCCTTCCATTTGTCTTACTCGGGTTTTTCCCTCGGGCAATACAATGGATTCCAAAGCCCGGCGCATGGATGGATGTTTTTAAAGAACTGATGGGCCTTGTTCTCTTTGCAACCGCAATTTACTTTTTCAGCATTTATGTCCAGCAGGTTGGCGAAGGCGGCGTTATTGGCGCCCTTTATTTCCTACTGAGCCTCGCCTCGGCCTTTTGGCTTTACGGCAAACTGGCACAACCGGGTGCCTCAACCAAAAAGAAATGGGTGGCTCTTGCACTATTGATTGCTATTCCTTTTGCTGCAGGAATTGTTTTTTTATCTGCGCCAGAATCAAGGGGCAATGTGGCGTCTGTTTATCAAAGTGAAAAAGGTCCTGAGCGTTTACCTTTTAGCCCGGAAATCGTATACCAACTTCGAAGCGAAAATAAGCCTGTTTTTCTCATTTTTTCTGCAAAGTGGTGTTCGGTATGTAAATTAAACGATCGCCGCGTTCTTCAAACAAGCCGTGCAAAAGAACTTTTTACCCAAGCCGGTGTTACTACCGTCTATGGCGATTATACCAGTGAAGACCCCATTATTTCCCAATGGATTTTAGATCTCGGGCGAGCCGGAGTTCCAGTCTATGCCCTGTACCTCCCCGGATCCGAAAAACCCTTGTTGCTTCCTGAAATTCTCACCTTTGAGACTCTTGAGGAAGTGTTTGC
>DATFIA010000040.1:0-7949 GCA_035270545.1 Treponemataceae bacterium | reverse complement strand
AAAATATTTTGCTTGAACGACTTTTGTCAATTTGATTTTAATGGTTTTTTTTCAAATTTCGATCCTGCTTTTAAAACTCACAGCGGACAAACGACAACTGTCGATAATCCAAGTTTCAAACCCTTAGAAGTTGCAGAAGTTATTCCCCAAATGATGGATCTACACTATTTATTTTCACGCCTTGATATATCAAAACCCATTCTTGATCTCCTTGGCGAATTAGAAGCAAAAAAGCAAAATGTTGAATTAACAACTAATATTACGAGCCGCATGGAAAGAATCTTTCAAGCTCTTTTATACTTAATTCAAAAAAAAATCAGCAAGGAAAATATCCTCGGTATCATTCGTCTCGTTAAAAACGATCCAGATTTCGTTCCAGAACAACCAAGTCTTGTAGTAAATCATATTGAAGAATACAAACAAAGACTTACAGAATTCTTTCATAGTGATTCAAGAAAATTATTAAAAGAACAACAATCAAACGAGATTCAAGTACTTATAAATGAAACATTCGGAAACAGAGCCCTTGAAAAACTCACCGGTTACACAGATACCACGAATCAACTTTTACAAGAATTTACTCCGTTCAGTCTAGAATGGATAAAACCACTAGAAATAATTAAAACATTTCTAGTCCATTTCTTTATGCCTCATTACCGTCAGTTTTTACATTCAATTATTGTCGAAGGATATTTCGCAAATAGGTCTTTACAAAGTTCATTCGCTGCTTCTTTTTCCTATTGTGAATATATACCTGCAAAATTACGAGAATTTGAACAACTTTTTGAAGATAATAACAGTTGCAGTCTAAAAATTATGACAGGCTATCTTACAGAGTTACAAAAAGGCATGGATTTCGAGACACCTTTACGAAAAATGGTTGAAAACATGAATAAACATGCTCGAGAACTTGTTCAAAAGTCAGTAACACAGCTTTCTGAAGTTTTTAATTTTAGCCTCATCATCATTGAAGATAATAAAAAGCCTTTACCTGACTACATTACAAATATTAGAATGCTTGCCGGATCAACTAAAAATGCTGAATCTTTCTCTTTCTTAGAAAAAGAACAGGCTGTCTTCCGTAATTTTCTTGAAATAATGAAAAAGTATGCTATAGTAGGTACATTGTCCGGTTCACTAAGTTTGTCGGAGCAAACGGAGAGTCAAGAAAAATAATGGCAAAACAAAAAATATCTTCACCAATAGATGCCTCATATGAAAAACAAATATACGATTTGAAACAACTTTTAGAGGTTTCTAAAAGCCTCAATTCAGTTATTGACTTTTCCACCCTTATTGAAGCGCTTTTATATATCTGCATGGGGCAAATGAAAACACTTGGTGTTGCTATTTTTACAAAGAAAAATTTCGATGCAAACTGCTTTCAGTTAAATAGAAATTATTGTGGTTTTGAACTAAATAAGAATTACGACTACTCAATACCCGAAGAACACCCGCTTATAGCAATGCTTAACCAGCAAAATGCCTGCATTACAATTCAAGATGTACAAAATAATATACCTCTCGATCTTGCAACAGAAGGTCTTATCGAATTACAACCTTCTCTCATAGTCCCTTTGAAAGCAAAAAATCATATTAACGGTCTTTTGGTACTTGGAGAGCAAATCACTGCAGAAGAATATTCCTTATACGAAAAAGAACATATTTTAAATATAGCATCCCTAGCCGCCATTGCAATTAGCAATGCAGCCCTCATTGAAATGACAACAACTGATATGATGACGCATCTCAAGCTTAAACATTATTTTTATACAATTTTAATGGAAAAACTTGAACTCAGTCAAAGCGAAAAAACACCTTTATCTGTATTAATGCTCGATATAGACTTCTTCAAACGTTTTAACGATACCTACGGACATGCCTGTGGAGATGTAGTACTCCAAATGGTAGCTTCTGTAATCCAACAAAATACAAGAAACCAAGATTTAGCTGCGCGATACGGGGGTGAAGAATTTGTAATTTTACTTAATGATACCTCAATCAAAACAGCTGAAAAAATTGCAGAAAGAATCAGAAATTCCATTGAAAACCTAGATATACTCTACGAAGGGCAGCACATGAATTTAACTATTTCAATTGGCGCTGCACAATTCAATGCATCAATCGATCAGACTGCTAAAAGCCTCGTTGACCGAGCAGATAAAGCCCTGTACAACGCAAAACAAACAGGTCGCAACAAAGTATCTGTAGCCGTCTAATTTTTTTCTTTGCAGATGATTTCCCCTCAAATTGCAAATCAAACAAAAACAAACTAGCTATTGTTCGATTAGGACTTGCACCTCATGAAGCCTACTGATACGTTTCTTATATGACAATCAAACAACTACTTAGAAAACCGTTTCGATACGTGTACTGGAATGCTGCTCTTATTTTAATCGCTATTAATCTCCTTGTATATTTTCTCACAAGTCGTGATTCTTCTCTTGTTCCGTATCTTGCCCTGAATCCTTTATTGGTCTTTAAAAAGGGTATGTTCTGGCAAGTTTTTACATATCAATTTGTTCATGGAAGTTTTTCACATTTACTTTCAAATATGATTGGTTTATTTTTCTTTGGAATGTCTGTTGAACGGCATCCTCAAATTGGCTCAAAAGAATTTCTTCTTTTATATTTACTTTCAGGAACCTTGTGCGGTGTGTTTTCTCTACTTCTTTATTGGGTAACTGGAACCTGGTATGTATTCCTCATGGGAGCATCCGGAGCAATTTTTGCAATCCTATTGGTCTATGCTGTAACATACCCGCGCTCTATAATATACCTTTGGGCTTTTATACCCATTCCGGCACCCGTTCTTGTTCTAGGCTACGCAGGTTACGAAGTGTTCAATTTGCTTTTGCGCTCAAACAGCGGAATTGCTCACAGCACTCACCTTATGGGCTTTGGTATAGCATGGTTATATTGCCTTATTCGTTTTGGAATAAATCCCGTTCGTGTATGGAGAAATAGGTGAAAAAAAACTTTTCGTCCTTTGTATTTTTCTTTCTCATTCTTCTTTCAATACAAGGGAAGGAAACATTTTTAAGCGCACCGATTTGGGTATATCTTGAAACCGTACCTGGAACCTTCTCTTCGGAAGAACTTAACGCTCAAGCACCACCTATTCAAAAACTAGATGAAATAAGTCGATTTGTTTTAAGTGGAATGTTATACGGATGGAAATTCTCTTATACACCCCCCGATAAAACACGAGCAGTAGCAGAATATTTCACCCTTAGTCCAATAGACAGCATTGCCTCAAATGATCCTTCTTTTATGCTTTCAGATATTACCCCTGCGTATCCTACCCTTCTTTGTTGGGCTCGATACTCTCTAAATGACTCTCAAAAACGACGGCTTCTGTATTGGGATTCAATCTTATTCAAAAATGGAGGGGGAACCGGTAAAGGAGAGAGAAAAGATGAAAGTGAGGGTATAAAAAACTCTTATACGAATGCCATAATGCAAGCAATACGAGAATATTCACGGTCTATAGAGAAAAACAAACCAAAAGAAATTAGAGGAGAAGTAAAACTTAAAGACAGTCCTCGCTTATTTTCAGATCAAGGTTTTTTTGTAACTACTGTTCGAGTACGTATTAACGTACAAGAAATGGTGCCATATCGGGTTTTTTAATTTTATTAAAATCAATTGGGATGTCTTGTGGAAAGAAGACACGTATAAGAGTGCCTTCTGCACTTCCTTCAACAACGATAGATCCATTAATCTGAGAAACGAGGGCTTGTATCATCTCAAACCCAAGAGTTTCTGTTTGTTCAATTGAACTTTCCATTCCAACACCATTATCTTCAATAGTCATCTGAATCAACCCTTCATTCATATTACTGAATGTTATGCTGATAAAACCATCTTTTTCAGGTCTAAAGGCATGAAGGAGAGCATTTGAAACAAGTTCATTAACAATAAGAGCAATAGGTAAAGCTCGCTCAATTCGTACATTAACGTCAATACCCGAAACAGTACACACAACGTAGGTTCCAATATCCGAATACAGTGAAACAAGAAAATCACACAAACCAGTGCAATATTCTTTAATAGAAACCTTTTCAATGTCTGTATAACGATAAATTGTTTCGTACACCATCGACAAGGCCATAATTCGAGAGTGTGTTGTCATAAGAGCCCGTTTTATTCCAGAATCAGATGCATAATCAATTTGAAGACTTACAATGCTAGATAACAACTGTAAATTATCTGAAACTCTTTTTTGTAATTCAACCAATAATATTTCTTTTTCTGCAAGAATATCATCTGCTTGGTTCGTTCTCTCTTCTAAAACAGCAGCCATATGATTAAAAGCAATCATCAAATCTGTAATTTCATCATGTGCAGTATTCATACCCGAGCGAACACCAAAATCGCCTTCTGCAAGGTTTTCAACAAATTCTGTCAAACGTTCTATACGATCAACTAACAATCGTCTGGCAAGTTGTAAACTCAATGCAAACGCGGCAAAACAGGCCACAAACATGAGTAATAAAACCTGGACTACAGGAAAACCGGCTTCCAGCAAAACATCGGGATACGAAGTTCGAAGTGTTATATACATTTCTTGATCGTTATAATTCAGCGAACCTACAGAAACCAGATACTTTGAGTTTTCCAAAGAGGCGACAAATGAAGCCGTGTTGTTATGTTTTTTCGCCAATGAAAAAAGATCGAGAGAAACTGGATGTCCAAGAACATCTAACGGATTCTTTGAATTAGTAAAAAGGCGCTGACCATATCTATCAAAAACCTCAAGTATTATTTTTGAATCAGAAAGTCTTGTTAACGATAACTCTTTCCCATACCGCTCAAGCGCATAGGTTGCAACAAGCACCGAGACAGTTCCGGTTTTCGATGTAACAGGTAAAGAAAAAACAATTGCAGGAAGCCCTGTCGATCTACTGAATAAAAAAGAACTCATTGAAAATTCATTAGTACTCAAAGCTCGAATAAGATAATCTCTATCCGCTAAAGAATATCCTGTTTTGTTTACTCCAGAAGATACTACAAGTCCCGAAGAATCCGTGGCAAGGAAAACGGCATAATCTGGATACAAATTCATAAGATCCACAAAATAAGAAGAAAGCAAACCATATTTTTCTTCTTGAACTGTCTCTGTTAAAGAAATTGCTGTTAAAATATCGCGTGCAGAGCGAACAATTAATCTTTGTTCATTTAAAAAGCCTTCACATAAATTTGTGAGAGATAAGGCCTTTTCTGTTATGGAAGCTTTTTGAAAAGAGAGGGCTGAGTATACTGTAATGATAAGGGTTGGGATTAGTGCCACAAGGACGATGAAAAAGACCTTCGTCCAAACCTTGAAAGTTTTTTGCACTCTTTACTGTACTCCAAAGAAAATGATATAAATATAGTCATATTGTAACAGGAGTAAGTCATGGATGTACAGTCAATTATAAAAAATCTACATCCTCTCGAAATCCGCGTACTACGGGCATTTGAACCCGGAACTGAACTTACAGCGGAAAAACTCGAGAAGGAATTAGACTATAAACCGGGACACGCGAATCAAGCATTTTCTTGGCTCACAGGAAAAGCCCTTGTTTGTGAAATTCGTCGAGATGCAAATACTTTTTTCGAAATTACAGAGCTCGGAAGGACCTATGCGTCTTCTGGAACACCTGAAGAAAAAATACTAAAACTCTTGCAGGAAAAAGGAGAGCATAGTCTTCCCGAAATAGCAGCAGCCCTTGGACTTGACAATAAAGATGTTGGTTCGGCATTTGGAGTGCTTTCTAAAGAAGGCGCTGTAAAAATGAATGAAGCAAAAAAAGCCTCCTTTGTTGAAATGCCACGGGATAAACGATATGCAATTGTTATAGCCCTTATCAGACTTGCATCTGAGTCTCCTTCTGGAACAATTAATCAAAAAACACTTACACAAGATGAAATTTTGGTAATGGGTTCTCTTGCAAAAAAGCGTGGAGCATTGGATTCTCCTTTTCGTATATTAGAACGAGAAAACGTTATATATACACTTACTGCAGAAGCTGAAGATGTTAAAAAAGCCCTTGCAACAGCAGGTATAACTGGTGAAGAAATTGGTTCTCTCACCTCTGCAATGTTAAAAAATGGCAACTGGAAGAAAGGCTCTTTTCGCGAATACAACACAGCTATTCCCCCAGCTCGAATTATTCAAGGAAGAACTAACCCTTATGTTAGTTTTTTAGAAAGCGTCAAAGATAAACTTTCTTCACTTGGCTTTGAAGAGTTTGATGGACCTCTTGTAGAAACTGAATTTTGGAATTCTGATGCCCTTTTTATGCCTCAATTCCATGCGGCACGTGATATTCACGATGCCTATTACGTAAAAAACCCAACACATGCTAAATCCATTGAAGAACCTTGGCTTTCAAATGTTGCGGCTATTCACGAGAATGGTGGTGATACAGGAAGCCGTGGCTGGAATTATTCCTTCGACAAAGAATTTACCCGTCGACTTATTTTAAGAAGTCAAGGTACAGCTATTTCTGCACAACAACTACACAAAGCCAAAATACCGGGTAAATATTTCGGAATAGCACGATGTTTCCGCTATGATAAAGTAGACGCAACACATCTTTCAGACTTTTACCAAACAGAAGGTATCGTTCTCGGAGACGAAGTAAATCTGAAAACGCTCCTAGGATTTCTAGAAATGTTTGCTATTGAAATAGCGGGTGCAACTGAAGTTAAATATGTCCCAGGCTATTTTCCCTTTACTGAACCTTCTATCGAAGTCCATATAAAACACCCTGTTCTTGGGTGGTTTGAATTGGGAGGCTCTGGAATTTTCCGCCCAGAAGTAACCAAGGCTATGGGAATTGATGTTCCTGTTCTTGCCTGGGGAATTGGAATTGACCGCATGGCTCTTATGGCCTTGGGTCTTAACGACCTCCGTGAATTATTCAGCAATGATATCGAAGGCGTCCGCTTAAGAAAAGCAAAATATTAAGGAGCACAGGAAATGCCTAAAATAGAAGTAAACGAAAAACTGTTCTTCAGCCTCCTTGGCAAAACGTATGACTATAAAACTCTTGAAGAACGCCTTACCTGTGGTAAAGCTGAACTCGATGAAATGCCAGATTCGTCTCTTCCACTTGAAGAAAGAACCATTAAGATTGAACTTAATGATACAAATAGGCCAGATCTCTGGTCAACGGCTGGAATCGCAAGACAGTTAAGACTCCATGCCAAGGAAGAGGCACAAAAAGAGGGAAAAACCTCCTACGCATCTTTTCTTTCAACAAAAGAAAAACCTCTAAATAATTCAAACCGAGTTGTTCATGTTGACCCAGCTTTAAAAGAAATTCGCCCTTTTATGACCGCTTTTGTTATTTCAGGGAAACCTGTAGATGAACCAATGCTTCTCGATATTATTCAAACACAAGAAAAAATCTGCTGGAACTTTGGAAGAAAACGCCGTTCAATTTCTATGGGTGTGTACCGCTCAGCTCAAATCACCTGGCCCATTAATTACAAAGCTGTAGACCCAGACAAAACAAACTTCGTACCACTTGGAAATACAACCCCTATGTCCTGCCGCTCTATTCTTACAGACCATCCAAAGGGTAAAGAATATGGCTGGATATTAAAAGACGCGCCTTTATTTCCTCTTCTCATCGATGCAAAAAATGAAGTACTTTCTATGGCTCCAATTATTAACAGTGCAAGTCTTGGCGCCGTTCAAGTAGGAGATTCAGATTTGCTCGTGGAAATGACAGGAACCGACATGCCTTCTCTTCTTGTTGCTACTAATATTGTTGCATGTGACTTTGCAGACGCAGGATATTCAATTCTACCCGTTAAAATTGAACATCCCTATGACACAGGGTATGGCAAAACGATAACAACGCCGTATTACTTTCAAAAATCAACAAGCACAACAATTCCACATGTTAACCGTTTACTCGGGTCCTCCCTTTCTGCAACCGAAATAACCACTG
>DATFIA010000039.1:0-43710 GCA_035270545.1 Treponemataceae bacterium | reverse complement strand
CCAGATATAGATTATATAGAAGGTTTATCTCCTGCAATTTCAATTGAACAAAAAACGACGCACAGGAATCCACGTTCTACTGTTGGTACTGTTACTGAAATTTATGATTATTATCGTTTATTGTATGCAAGAATTGGTCATGTTCATTGCCCACAATGCGGCAATGAGATTCGTGAACAATCGATAGATCAAATCGTAAATGCTATAATGTCCTGGAATGAAGGAACTAAACTTCAGATTCTTTCTCCGGTAATTCGTGGAAAAAAAGGTGAACATCAGAAAATTCTACTAGATGCAAAAACAGCTGGCTTTGTTCGAGCTCGTATAGATGGAATGTTAGTTAGTTTAGACGATGAAATAAAACTAGAAAAACAAAAAAAACACACTATTGAAATTGTCGTAGACCGCATTATTTTGAGTGCAGATGCAAGAAAACGAATTGCAGAATCTGTAGAAGTAGCTCTTGAAAGCTCTGGTGGAATAATAATGGTTACAAAACAAGAAGATAACCTTCCAGATATAGAAGTATTATTTTCTCAAAAAAATGCCTGTCCTGACTGTGGTATATCTATCCCAGAACTTCAACCACGACTTTTTTCTTTTAATAACCCTTTTGGAGCTTGTCCCGATTGTACCGGCTTAGGTGCAAAGCAAGAATTTGATTCCGCTCTTATAATCCCTAATCCACAGCTTTCTTTCGATGAAGGAGCTCTTCTACCATATAATCCAGAGGCCGCATGGAACAGAAGTCAATTTGAAGCTTTGGCAAAAAAATACAAATTTTCACTTTCAACTCCTATAGATAAACTTCCAAAAAAGATATTAAAAATAATAATGGAAGGATCTGGAGAAGAATCTATTGATTTTGTTTATCAAAACAGAGAGGGGACGGGTAATTTTAAGTATCATAGACCTTGGCCAGGCGTTTTTTCAGATATGAAACGCAGATACAATGAAACCTTTTCTGATTCTCAAAAACAAAATTATGAGAAATACATGTCAATTCGAATTTGTGAGAAATGTGAAGGAAAACGTTTAAAACCAGAAGTTCTTGCAGTTACTGTTGGAGAAACAAATATTTTTGAACTTTCCTCATTATCTGTATCTGACTCAATTTTATTTTTTACTAATTTAAGTGTTTCTGATACTGAAAATAAAATTGCTACTCAAATATTAAAAGAAATAAATGCACGATTAATGTTTTTACAAAATGTTGGTCTAGATTATTTAACATTAGAAAGAAAGGCTGCAACTCTCTCTGGAGGTGAAGCTCAGAGAATTAGACTTGCTACACAGATTGGTTCAAGTTTAATAGGTGTTTTATATATACTAGATGAACCCTCTATTGGTTTGCACCAAAGAGATAATCAGCGATTAATAGACACATTAATGTATCTTCGAGATCTCGGAAATACTCTTATTGTAGTAGAGCACGATGAGCAGACTCTTCGTACGGCAGATCATATTGTTGACCTTGGCCCTGGGGCAGGTGTTCATGGTGGTTACATTGTAGCGCAGGGGACTCCAGAAGAGGTAATGAAGGTACCTGAAAGTTTAACTGGTCAATATCTTTCTGGTACTCTTAAAATGGATATTCCCCTCAAGCGTAGTACAGGGAATGGAAAGTTTATTACATTAACTGGAGCTTCTGAACATAACCTAAAAAATATTGATATAGAAATCCCACTTGGATCGTTTACCTGTATTACTGGTGTTTCAGGTTCAGGAAAATCCACCTTACTTTCAGATGTCTTGTTTCCTGCAATCTCTAACAGAGTTATGAGATCCTCGCACACTGAAGGTGCCTATAAAAAAATTACTGGATTAGAAAATATCGATAAGGTTATTAATATTGATCAAAGTCCAATAGGA
The DNA here is from genome assembly GCA_035270545.1 of Treponemataceae bacterium. Taxonomy (GTDB): domain Bacteria; phylum Spirochaetota; class Spirochaetia; order Treponematales; family Treponemataceae; genus Teretinema. The sequence continues at coordinate 41,838 of DATFIA010000039.1, read as the reverse complement.
AGAACTCCAAGATCTAATCCAGCTACCTATGTCGGAGTCTTTACCGGAATTCGAGATTTGTATGCTAGTCTGCCAGAATCTAAAGCGAGGGGATATAAGCCGGGTAGGTTTTCATTCAATGTAAAAGGAGGCAGATGCGAACATTGCCAAGGAGATGGCACTCTTACAATTGAAATGAATTTTTTACCAGACGTTTATATTACTTGCGATGTTTGTAATGGAAAACGCTTTAATCAAGAAACATTAGATGTCCGTTACAAAGGAAAAAATATTGCGGATGTTCTAGATATGACAATTGAAGAATCTGCAGATTTTTTTGCGCCTATTCCTCATATAGCCCGTAAAATGGAAACATTACTTTCAGTTGGGTTAGGATATATTAAGCTTGGTCAATCTGCTCTTACTTTATCGGGTGGAGAAGCTCAACGAGTAAAATTAGCAAATGAGTTGGCTCGAAGATCTACAGGTAAAACAATGTATATTTTAGACGAGCCTACAACTGGTCTTCATTTTGCAGATGTAAAACAACTTATGACTGTTATAAAACGCTTAATAGAGCAAGGTAATACTGTTATAATGATAGAGCATAATTTAGATGTTATTTTACAGGCAGATCGGTTGATCGATCTTGGTCCAGAAGGTGGTATAAGGGGAGGGGAAGTTATTGCTTGTGGTACCCCTGAAGAAATAGCCGCTTGCAAAGAATCATTTACAGGTTTTTATATAAAAGAACTTCTGGAACGATCTACATGAGAAAATGGGCTATTGTGCCTTTGTTTGCAGTACTATGCTTACATGTAATAACTGCAGAAAAAATTGTTACCATAGAATCTGCTCGTTCTACTGAATATATAAAAAACTCTGAAGAAGATATTTCAAATAAAAATGAAACAATCAGATTTAGAGGAGATGTCAAAATAGTAGTAACCGATGGAGAGTCTGTTTCTCGCATTAGTGCAGACGAAATTCTGTATGATAAAACTCGGGATACACTTGAGGCTTTTGGTTCTGTAATATATGAACATAAAAAAGGTTCTTCGGGTTCTGAACGGTTTACTGGTAAAGCATTAAAATTCAATATTAAAACACAAGAGGGTGTGTTCCTCTCTGGTGCAGTAACACAGGACAGTGGAAAAAAATCGAGCGATCCTTATATTGTGCAAGCAGAAATTACAGGAAGAGATACTGGTTCAACTATGGCGTTCAAAAATGGAGTGTTAACGACCTGTGATGCAGAAGACCCTCATTGGTCAATAAATGCATCTAGAATATGGTTGCTTCCCGGTAATGAGATTGCAATTCTAAATGGAATATTCTTCATTGGCCCTCTACCTATCTTTTATATTCCTGCATTCTATTATCCTTCTGATGAAATGATAATTCATCCAGTTTTTGGTTTTAGAAATAGGGAAGGCTATTTTATACAAACTACAAGTTATATTGTGGGAAGGAAGCCTTTGCCTGTAAAAAAAGGTTCTTCTTCAGGTACTACTTTTTCTGATTTTTTACAAAGTGATACCTTAAAGGAACAAAAAAGAGAAGGTTTGTTTTTAACCAATCTTGAAACTGATGCTAAAAGTACAAGTTCAGATTACTTAAAATTAATGGTTGATGCATATTCATCACTTGGTTTTATGACAGGTATTGATGGCTCTTTTAGTCGCTCAGGTTATATTAAGTCTATAAATTTTTCAGTAATGACAGCATTTTCAAGAACTCTTTTTCCTCCTCCGTCCGGAATATTTTATTCTCCCTATGATATTGATGGATCAGAGTTTTCAGACTCAGGGTGGCTATTTGGTGCTGAATTACCCTTCCGATATAGATCTACTTTTTCAATAACAATTGATAAAAAACCTTTTAAATTAACTGCTACTCTCCCTTTAATTTCAGATATAAAATTTAAGAAAGATTTTATGGATCGTTCTGAGGACTTAAATTGGTTTACCTTATTAACTGAGCAGGACAAACTTGCTAAAGGTTCGACTTTAAGTGATGAATCTTCCTATTCCTGGAATTTAGATGGTTCTATAAATCCTAATGTTTCTTTTGCAGCACCGTATCTTAATAAATTTTCAGTATCTACAATTTCTGGTTTACTGACATTTAATTCAAAAGAAAACATTTTGATACCTACTAATATCAAAAATCTTTCACCAGATAGCACTTTTTATTATCCGGAACTTATAAAACCTGAAATTCGCATTTCTCTCGGAGGTACTCTTCTTTCTTCTGTTAAAAAATCACCAAAACCTGTTACAACTAATGCAAAGGAATCTGAAAAAATAAATATTTCAGAACTTGAAAATCCTTTTAATAATGAAATAAGTAAAAATGATACGGATGATCAAGAAATAAGTTCTTTTTTCCCGCCTTCTACAACAGTAATAAAATCAGATATACAGAAAACCCCTTTGCCATCTTGGTCTTTGACTTGGTCCTTGGATCCTTCATTTATTGAAGAAATACGTTATGATTCATCTCAGTGGAAGAAACCTTCTGATATCAATTGGAGTACATATTCATCTGTCTATTATCAGGGAAAAACCAATGGTACAATTCAAGGGCAGTGGTCCTATGACCAAAATTTTCTCTCCCTTTCATCTTCTCTTAATTTTTCAGGTACAACCCAAGATCACCCTTGGCTTTCATCTGATGTGTACGATACTGAAGGAAAAGTTTCTACTGTCATTCTTGCTGATTTAAAAGCGAGTGTTTATTCAATAAATAATTCTAATTCAGTAACACTAGCACCTTTTAATAGAAATAAAATTTTCAATCCCACTAATTTTTCTTGGAAACTTTCTACAAAACTGTTACAAACAGAATTTACTGGAACAAAAGAAGACCCTCAATGGGATAATAATTTTTTCAAATGGAAAAAAGAGTTTATTTCTTCACACACCGCTACAGCTGTAACTGGAATAAATATTGGTGGTTACGAGCAAAAGTTCACCCTTGTAAGTAATTTACCTCCTCTTTTAGAGTCATGGTCAGGGCTTGCTTCTTTTGGAACGTCATTTCTTACCGCAACATTTTCATCAAAAATTTTTGAAAAAGAAAATATCGAATCACGCTGGTTTTGGGACCCCTTTAATGCTAATCTTACATGGAAATTGCCGTACTCTATTCGGTTATCACAAGTATTTGTGTATAACATCGAAGAAGATACACCATCACGATTTCATACAACTATTTCACGTAATTTTCTGTCTGCTTTTTATACTATGACATATACAGTTCCTTTTACTTTAGTAGAAGGTTCTGGATGGAAAATAGACGGCACAGATAAATCTTTTATTCCTTCAGCTACAGGTGTTTCATTTTCAAATGCTTCTAAACCTTTAACTTTCTATACGTGGAAAAATCGAATTTTTCTTAATGCAAAAATTGCTTCTAATTTAAATTTTAATTTATTAAAATTGACTGAAAGTAGTTTTGATTTTGAACCGAGTATTACGTTAAAAATTCATGAATTTTTAGATGTAACTTTTAGTTCTATGAGTAGAAATGATACAATAGCTCGTTATTTTCAAGACTGGATGGATTTACCGGCTCCTTTACCTGGTGAAACTTCTATTACTAAAGATTTGCTTAAATCATTTAATTTTTTTAATGAAACTGATAGAACAACAACTGGATTTAAATTAAAAAGATTATCTATGGAAATGTCTCATTATCTTCATGACTGGACTGCTAATTTAAAAGTATCTGTTAAACCCGAATTAAGTACAAAGAGCAGTTATCGCTATGAATTCAAACCAACTATCACTTTTATGGTCCAATGGAAACCTATTTCTGACATTAAAACGACTGTTAAGTCGGAAAGTGGTGTATTTACGTTAAATACAACAGACAAAGAAGACTAAATGAAGTTTTTTTTCATACCTTGACGGTATGATAGTCTTCTATGTACAATAATCATCAGCATATGAACAGAAAAAAGAAAGAATTAACTATTTTCCGGCCAATTCATATTATTTTAAATAGGATACGGGATAAAATTTCTCTGGTCATCTTGCTGGGCGCTGCCTTTGCTTTATTGATCCTTGCAACATACTTTAGCTTTCTCGAAGTTAACGGGTTTCGTCAACTCAGTCTTTTAGATTTCGAAGTTGGTAAAGTTGCAGACCGAGATATTAGTGCAAGTAGAGAAATTTCTTTTATAGATGAAAATGCAACTCAAATAAGACGTGAAGCTCGTCAACGTTTAGTTACAGCTGTTTTTAGGTATAATACTACTCTATCAACATCGTTAATCAAAGATCATGCTTCTTTTATAGATTTTGTTGAAATTTCCTTACAAGAATCACAAAATTTTGATTTTTTTGTATTACAACTCCAACAAGAATATCCAGGTGTGATTGAAAAAAAACAAGCAGAAAAACTATATAAATCTCCTAACCGGTTAGATATTTTGAATGCTTCTAGGACAGTATTTAAGCAAATAGTTAATGAAGGTATTGCAGATTTTCCAGATGAAGGAATGGAGCGTTTTAATCAATCTGAAGTAGAAATTATACGCGTAAGGAATGATCGAAACGAACGACTTGAAGCTCCTATTAAATCTCTTTTAACTTTAGATCAAATAAAAGCATATGTTATAAAATCTCTTTCTATTCTTAAAAGAAATGCAAATGAAACAGATTTACAGTTAGCGCTCATTTCTCCCTTCCTTTCTGAAAATTTAGTGTATCAAGCAGATGAAAGCGAGTCAAAACTTGAGCAAGCAATACGGCAAGTCCCCCCAGTTCTGGTGGTCATTCATAAAGGTCAGCGTATAATTAAAAGAGGCTTTATAATATCCAAAGAAAATTTTCAACAGCTTGAAGCTCTTGCTAATTCAGGAATTTATATTGATTTACGACAGTTTTCAGGAACAATTTTATTTCTTGGTATTGTCTTATTAATAGCCTTGTATTTATTTTCTCCCAGTATGAGTGGAAAAAATCTAGATTTTAGAGATGTCATTTTTCTTGTTGTTGTTTTTACTATAAATTATCTTTTAATTTTGATATGTAGTCGCTTCCCGCGATTTGCTTTATCCCTTGATTTATCTTTGCTCATTCCCGCAGCAATGTTTGCTATGTTAGTTTCTGTTATAATTAATGTACGGATCTCTGTTCAAATGGTCTTTATTCTTAGTCTTGCCACTCTCTGTGCCTCAAATTTTGCAATTCAACCAGCTCTCTTTTCTCTTTTATCTGGTCTGACTGGTGTTGCTGTTATGAAAATAACCGGTAAAAGAATAGATTTAGTAAAATCAGCTTGTATCCTTGCAATTATTAATCCTTTTATTATCTTTGTATTACAAATTATTTATCCTGGTTCATCAGTTGATTTATGGTCTCCTTTAATTGGTTCTTCAATAAATGGTTTTATGAGTGGAATACTTGTTTTAGGTTTTCTTCCTATTCTTGAGTCTGCTATGAATACTTCAACAAGTTTTAGACTTATGGAATTTTCTGATCTTAATTCACCAATCATGAAAAAAATGTTATTAACTATCTCTGGTACTTATAATCATTCAATCATGGTTGCAACACTCGCTGAAAGTGCGTGTAGAGAGATTGGAGCGGATCCTCTTATTGCACGTGTAGGTGCCTATTATCATGATATTGGTAAGATGGATCAAAGTGAATATTTTGTTGAAAATCAGAGTAATTATAACAAGCACCTTGATCTTAACCCACGCCTTTCAGCTACGGTTTTACGTAGTCATGTCAAGCAAGGCATAGAAAAAGCGCGACAGCTTAGACTACCTCGAGAGGTTATAGATATTATTTCTGAGCATCACGGTAACAGCCTTATTGCTTATTTTTATAATGAAGCAAAAAAGACAAATGAAGAAGTAAACCCAGAAGATTTTACCTACCCAGGTACTCCTCCAAGAACAAGAGAATCCGCTGTAGTTATGCTAGCAGATGTTGTTGAAGCAGCTTGTAGGACATTAGAGAAACCTTCAGTTCCTCGCCTCGAAAAATTTATAGGTGAATTGATAAACAATAAAATCGCTTCTCATCAATTAGAAAATTCTGAGTTAACTTTCAGGGAAATAGGAATCATTACTCGAACCTTTGTAAATATTTTGGCAGGCTATTATCATTCAAGAATTGAATATCCAAATCAAAAGGATCCTGACTTTCAGGATGCAAAATATAAAGATACAATCGCTAAAGGAAAAAAAACATGAGCAACAAAATTGTTGTGGATACTGAAGAGTCTATTGAAACTCCGTCTTGGATCGGAAATGTTGAGCCATTTATTTTACGAGTTTTAGATCGACTAGATATTGATAATTGGGAAATTTCGATATTATTTTGCAATGATGCTTTTATTACTGATTTAAATATAAAATATCGAAAAATTGATGCACCAACTGATGTTCTTTCTTTTGAACAAGGAGATGAGTATATCGATGACGATGATATAACCTGGTTTAACGCAGGAGATATTGTAATTAGTCTTGATTCATTAAGAAAAAACTGTGAAGACTTTGATGTTACATTTAATGAAGAACTTAAACGCTTACTCGTACATGGTATTTTACATCTTAATGGTTTAGATCATGAAGATAATTCTCCAGAACAAGAAATGCTGCAGTTTCAAGAACATTTTTTAGTTGGTTTTTCTTCAATTATTGTGAGCGAGGATTGATGAATGATTTTTGTTAAAAAATTTTTTTCAAAAAAGAAATTCACACTAAATCCTGAACTTAATAATAATCTCGACACCGTTTTAAATGAAGAAAAAAGAGATATGATCAAGGGTATAGTAGACCTTTCTGATACCTCTGTTAAAGAAGTAATGATTCCTCGAATTGATGTTGATTTCCTTTCAAAAGATATTTGTGGAGATGACTTGCTGAATAGAGTAGCTGAAAGTGGTCATTCTCGATTCCCTGTGTATAAAGATTCTATAGATAATGTAATTGGTGTATTATATGTAAAGGACTTGATCAAACTTTTTGCTAAAAAAGAAGCCATAGAACTTGAAAAGATAATTCGAAAACCATTTTTTGTTCCTGAATCAAAACGAATTGATACCTTGCTGAGAGAGTTTAAACGCCGCCATGTGCACATTGCTATCGCAGTAGATGAATATGGCGGTGTATCTGGAATAGTATGTATGGAAGATATTATTGAAGAAATTGTTGGAGACATTCAAGATGAATTTGATAATGAAAGAGAAGATATCCTTGCAATAGGAGAAGGTGTTTGGCTTTGTGACGCCCGAGTAAATATAGATGAATTAACTGAAATATTTGCAGATGAATTACCAGAAAATGAGTTTGATACACTTGGTGGTTTCGTGTTTGATTTATTTGGAAAAATTCCAGTAAAATATGAAAAAGTATCCTGGAGAAACTATGATTTTATAATACAAGACATGGAAGGACACAGAATAAATACGATTAAAATTGTCATAAAAAACGAAGGTTAAAAAAGTTGAAAAAAAATTCTGCACTTCTACTAGTCATATTTCTTTCTTCTCTTGTTTTTTCAGATCCAGTGTTATTACATAATAAGGGATTATCTTTTCAAAATGATGAAAACTGGTATGCTGCAATAGAACAGTATCAAGAAGCGTTAAGAGAAAATCCTTCGTATCAACCATCATTCCAAGGCTTAGCAGAGTGTTTTTATGCACTATCTGAATATGAACAGGCTCTCGATCAAATAATTAAAGCTCAGGAATTTAAAAAATCTGATCCCATTCTTATGAATTTACATGCGTTTATTTTAGTTGGTCTTGGTAAAACGACAGAGGCTTCATCTCTTTTTTCATTAGTTCTTAAAACCTGGCCAAATGATATAAATGCTCGTTTTGGTGCTGCAGAGATTGAGCTTATTGCGGGTAAAACAACTTCAGCTTCTTCTTTGTATTTAGATGCTTTAAAAAGATTTCCAGAAAACAGAAAAGCCTTATTATCTCTTGCTCTTCTTAGTCAGAAATCAGGCAATACAGTAGCAGCTCGTGACTATATTCGTAAAGCATTAGAGTTCCATGGGGACAATCCCCAAGTTTTTTATTTTGCTGCCTACGTTTCTATTATGGACGGTCAAATAGGTGAAGCAGAAAATAGGCTTCGTAATGCCCTGGCTCTTAGATCAGATTACGATGAGGCTCGCGAACTTTTATCTGCGCTTTTATTTAAGGAAAAACGTTACCCTGAAGTTATTGAAATTTGTGACTTACGCATAAAATCAGATCGAAAACATGTAAGTGCATGGTATATTAAAGCCTTAACACAAGAAAAAATGGGAAACTTTGAAGCTGCTTTAAAATCTTCTCAAACCGGTTTACAAATTAATCCTGAAGATGAAGTAATGAGAGCTTTTATGGAAGGTATTCTAATAGATAGGTTAGCTCTTGAAGATACTCGACGTAATTCATGGTCAACTTGGCACCTTAATAAAGCTCGTTTGTATGAAGAAAAAAATCTTTCAGATCAAGCTTTATACGAATATAGACGTGCTTTAAAGATTAACCCTTACGATATTGATGCTCGACAAAGATATGCAAAATTGTTGCTTACGCGGGGATATCCTTCTAGATATGTTGAACAGCTAGAATTTATTCAATCTTTAGGTAAAGCTACTCAACCCATAAATGACGCAGTTGAGTCATATCGAAAGTTATTGACTCAATCATTACCTGTTAGATGGAAAATTGATCCTTTATATCTAGATAAAGCTCACACTAAAATTGGTTTTTATTTTTTAGATGATCCTCAAAATATTTTACATCCTGAATCAGAAAAAATAACGACTGCTATGATTTCAGAAGTTTTTAGCTATGATCAACGTTTTTTTGTTTCCTCAAATGATAAATTTGTTGCAAGTTATTCAGAGGCTTTTAGAAAATCACGAGAAAAAAACGAAGATTATTTTGCATTGGTTCAGTTTAATGAAAATAGCCGTGATGTTCAAATAACAGCTGAGTTATATGTTTCAAGAACCGGTTCTAAAGCAGATCAGTTTACCGTTTTCAGAACAGGAAACGATAGATATTCTAACGCTTTGCGTCGATTAGTTCAGTCAATTTCAGCTTCTTTTCCTATAAGAGGAGTACTTATTGCTCGTCATCAAGGTGATGCTGTAATTGATTTAGGTAAAAGCGATGGAATAAAAAAAGATACTAAATTAATAGTTATTCCTTCAGATAAGGTTCGCGTTGCCAATGAAGGTATTTCTTTAAGTTATGATAATACTGATAGCATAGGGACATTGATGATATCTCTTGTTGATGAAGATATTTCACTTGGAACGCTTCAAAGAACTGTGTTTTTTGATCGCCTTCAAGTGGGTGATACAGTTTTACTTGCACCTGAAAAGGAAATAGATACTAAAGTTCCAAATGTTGAGAAAAAAAGTATGCCAGATTTACTTTCATTATTACGTAAAATACGTTGATACTCAAATTTCTTTTTTAATTGTTTAATCTTTCCATAGAATATTGAATCCACTCTCTGGACTTATTGTAATATTCATCTTGAGAAAGTAAAAATTCGAGCAATGCATTAGTATAGTCACCTCTAAAGAAATACGTTTGTCCTAGATAAAACCGAGCGCGTGCAACAGTTTCTGGGGTTCGTCGAATTGATAAAAAATTGCCTATTTCTTTTGCTGCTGTTTCCCACTGAGCTGTAATAAAATGAGTTTCTATAATTTTTTTCAGTGCGAGTTCCTCTCCGCCGCCAACAGGTTTGATATCAATAGAAAAAATAAAGGCTTCTCTTTCTGGTGCTTTTTGTATTGGTTTTTTTTCTAAGAGATTTGTAATTATTATATTTGTTTCTATTGAAAAATTTGCAGGAAGGGGTTTAATCTCTTTGTAAGGATTTAGCCAGGGAAGGGGCATTGGTCTAATTGCAGGCAACGGATTTCTCTGTATTTTAGCAAAATAAGAAGGGATTTCTACAGGAATCCTATTTGTATTTATTCCATATTCAAATGAAACCGTGCCTGTTCTGATCGTATCTTCATCCAAAATTGCATAATAATAAGGAATCCCAGGGACAGGATAATCTACAAAGGGTACTCCTGAATCTTGAAAAGATGAAATAGGAATTGATTGTACAAGACTTTCAAGGCTTATGAACGGGCTTGTGGAGCGATATAAGACAAGATTGTTACCAGATATATCTGACTTCCACGTTAAAATAACAGCATCATTTCGAGTAACAACATCAAAAGAAGTAAAATGGCTTAATTGTGTTTGTCTATCACCTTCTATATAAATTGGAAGAAGCGTTGCATTTTCCAAGGGTGTAAAATTTTGTGTATCATCTATTTGTTGTTTTTTTGCCATTATTGCATAATAATAAGATTTCCCTTGTTCTATTTGTGCGCTCCAAGATTTTTGTGTTCCTGAAACGACAGCTATGTGATTTGCTGAATTCCAATTACTGGTAGTAATTGGAATTTTTGAACTTAAAATAGTAATTTCTCCAGGTACTGGCTCCCAATTAAGGGTAACAATGTCTCCATCAATTTCTGCATTCAATTTAATAATTAAGTTTAATCCATTTTTTGATTCAAATATATTCTGATTTATTTCATTTGTGCTTGATGCATCTTGGGCATATATACAAAAAATGCATAAAACTGAATAAAAAAAGGTACTGAGGAAAAATCTTACGGTTATTTTCATTAAATACTCCCAAATTTCATTTTCGCAGTTAATTGATGATTTGACAAGATAATTTCTATCTCGTATTCTAAGTAATGTTTGTTTCAGTAGTTCTCGATCCAGGCGGAGAAGAATCTGCTCGCCAATTAGCTGAGGTACTCGCCTCTTGGGGTTTTGAAAAGGTCCAAAGAGCGTGCTGGGAATCAGTTACTTTGTCAGAAGCCTCCTTAGTAAAGCTTAAACAGGAAATTGACCGGGTAACAGATTATTATGATGCAGTAAGATTGTATCAATACCCCGTAGAGGGATCTATGGTTTTAACCCATCTTTCAAAAAAAAAGTGGAAACGAATAGTTATTAAACCTCCAAAACAAGTATAACTCATTTTATAGGAGACACAGATGATAATAGAAGAATGCAAGGCACCAATATACGAATTACGTTCTGCAGTAGATGAAGTTTGGGGGCGTCTTTGACCCTGATTCAATTAGAGCTAAAATAACCGAAAAAGAAGATTTTTCTGCGTCTCCTGGTTTTTGGAATGATCAAAAAAGAGCTGAAAAAACTATGGCTGAACTTAAATCTCTTCGTGGTAGAATAGAGCCTTGGCAAACCTTAAAAAATGAAATTGCAGATCTTCAAGCATTATATGAGCTAGCTGAAGAATCTGATGATGATTCTATGGTTCCTGAAATTGAATCAATACTTTCTCAACTAAATTCAAAGTTTGAAAAATTAAATATAGTTAATCTTCTTTCAGACGAGGTAGATCGTAACGGTGCTTGGCTTACAGTACACTCTGGGGCCGGAGGAACAGAAGCTTGCGATTGGGCCCAAATGCTTTCCAGAATGTACGTGCGTTGGGCTGAAGGTCGAGGTTTTAAAGTAGAAACAGTAGATATTTTAGAAGCTGATGGTGGTATTAAATCAATAACACACCAAATTACTGGAGAATACGTCTTTGGATATTTAAAAAGTGAGTCCGGTGTGCATCGTCTTGTGAGAATCAGTCCCTTTGATTCTAATGCTCGCAGACATACTTCTTTTACCTCCGTTCATGTATTTCCAATTTTAGATGATACCATCGAAGTCGATGTACGCCCAGAAGACCTTCGTGTAGATACCTATCGCGCAGGTGGTGCCGGTGGTCAGCATGTCAATAAAACAGATTCAGCTGTACGTTTTACTCATCTTCCGACTGGTATTGTTGTTGCTTGTCAAAGTGAGAGAAGTCAGTTAATGAATCGTGCTACTGCAATGGGTATTTTAAAAGGGAAATTATATGAATATTATCGAGAAAAAAAGGATCAAGAAAATCTAAAATTTTCAGCGGAAAAGAAAGGAATTTCGTGGGGTAATCAGATAAGATCCTACGTTTTCCAACCATATACAATGGTCAAAGACCATCGAACAAAATATGAAACTGGTAATATTGCAGCTGTAATGGATGGTGAGATAGATGCTTTTATGGAAGCATGGCTAAGTAGTAAATGGAAAGGACTCCCACTTGATGGGGGAGATGACGAATTATGATTGCTATTTTATGCAATTCATCATTTTTAAGTTCTGAAATTGCTTTATCGGTGCATCCAATGTGTTCAATGTCGTTTGAACAAAATAATACAACTTTTCCTTCTTACGACTATGACATTTGGTTATCCGATTGTTTAGTTGCTAATTCTGTTTCCCTTGTGTTCTATGAATCCCGTTTTTTTGTAGATCCATCTCGCTTTCGCGCATTGAGTCCAAATACACGGTTTATCCTTGTTTCTACTAATAATGAAGATTCAATTATTGAAGAAGCTTTGGTCTGTGGTGCAACAGCTTTTTTACAAAAACCTTTACGAATGCAGGCAATACATGAGGTCCTTACATTTGCAGCGAAATAACTGTATTTTATGGATCATCCTTTCTTTTTCTCTTATTTCTTGTGTTTGGGCAGAAGATACCCAATGGGTTCTTGCTGCAGAGAAATTTACAACCGATCAAGTTCCCTCAGTTTATGAAGAATATGCTTCCGTAATTCCAAATTTACTAATAAGTAAATTATCTACTGTATCTTTGAGAAAAATATTACCTGATGAAGCAAATGCACGCCTATTAAAACAACTTTCCGATAAAAAAATGGTTTTAATATCGGAGCGAGCTAAACTTATTTTTTCACGAGATATGCTTTTATTTTCTAATGAAAGTTTGTCTTCTATACAAAAGAAAGAAAAAGCTATTTTACTTCAAATAGATAAAAAAACATTAGAAATTACTACAATTGATTTAGAAATCGATACAGTTTTGAACACACCATCCTCTGCATCTGTTATCAATACAATTTCCTTGTGGAAAGATGGGAAGGAACTCTTTGTTTCACAAGATAATACACTTAAATCTACAAATCTTAAAAAAGCTGGAATTTCAGCTTTAATTACAGGAGAAATAGAGGATCTTGCTGGATATATGTGTGTAACGATAACGATAGAAACAGGCTTATCTGGCTTTCCAATTTCAACTGTAACAGTAGCTTCTCGTTATGAAGAATTAGAAAAAATAGTTAATCTTATTGCTATTCAATTATTTCCAGTTCTTTCCAATCGAGATTCAGTTGAATTAATTCTTTCAATTACTACAGAAAACGCTCGTATATTTATAGATAATAGACTGCTATCAGATACATCAAGTCCACTATTCCTAAATTCTGGTGAACACCATATTCGCTGTGAGGCTCCGGGTTATGTTTCTGCACAAGCTTTATACGATTTTTCTGAGAAAAAAAGATATTCTATTGCAATTGATCTTCAAAAAAAAGAATATGCAGACATATCTTTTACCACAAATTTATTTCCTGCAACTTTATATATAGGTGGTAATACGTTTAAATCGGACGAAGATTTATTTAAGACTCCTTATGGTTCACATATTGGTGAGATTGTGAGTGACGATGCTAAAACATGGTTTGTTCTAGATATACCAAATGGAGATCAATTTGAAAAAGTATCTATACAAAAAAATAAAGTAAATACCAAAAAACGCATAGATACTCAACGCAATCTTTTTTATAATTCTCTTGGGGCTTTGTATCTTTCGCTGCCTGTCACATTACTGTTAAAAGGGCAAAGTGATAATATGGTTAGAGGATATAAGAGTGGACGCCTAGAGAATAACAGCGAAATGGTTAATACTATTAATTCTTGGACTACTGCTTCAATGATATCACAAGGTATAAGTATTACATTAGGTATCAATGTAATTGTTCAGATAGTTAGATATTTTATTGCAGCAGAGCAAGTTATTCCCGAACAAGGAAAAACTTCAGCTTATTAAGGAAGACACTAAATGAGTAAAATTAAATTTGCCGAAAAACTAAAAATTTTTTTAGGTATACATAATACGTTTGATTCCTCTTTTTTTGAGGATCTCACTGATACTCTCATTGAAGGTGATATCGGAGCTCGATTTGCATTTGAAATAGTAGAAAATTTAGAAAAACTATGTGCAAAAAATGATATATCTGATAACGATGCTATCTTGTCGAATTTATTTACAATTCTTTCTCCTTTTGCAAAAGAGATCGATCTCGTACCTGAAATAGGAAAAGTCTCTATTTACATGGTTCTCGGTGTTAACGGAGTTGGAAAAACAACCTCTGTGGCTAAAATGGGGTCCTGGTATCGCACTTTAGGTATAGATCCTATCGTTCTTGCTGCAGCGGACACTTTTCGTGCTGCTGCAATAGAACAACTTCAATATCACGGTAATAAGACTGGTATTAAAGTCATTTCTCATCAACATGGATCTGATCCAGGTGCAGTAGTCTTCGATGCAGCTGATTCGATTCGATCCCAAGGTGGAGGTCTTGTAATAGCTGATACTGCAGGGCGCTTACATAATAAAGATAACTTGGTTAGAGAACTTCAAAAAATTGATAGAATTGCAGCTAATAAAGCTGATCCTGGCTGTTATTTTAAACTTTTAGTACTTGATGCAACGACAGGTCAAAATGGGTTAAGACAGGCAGAGGTATTTCATGAGGCAGTCGGAATCGATGCAATTATTATGACTAAATATGATTCTACTGCTCGTGGAGGAATTGCTTTAGCTGCAGGAAAAGACTTGCAAATTCCCATTGCTTTTGTAGGCACTGGAGAAACATATTTAGATTTTGCGCGTTTTAATAAAAAGAAGTATGTAGAGGAATTTATAGGAATTCAAAAAAAATGAAAAGTAGGCAGTTCGTTTTTATAGGAATAACAATTTCTTTGTTAGTAACTTCTGTGTATGCACAAGAGATAGAGACAAAAAAGATAGAAAATAAGGTGTATTCACACATAGATACTGATGGTATTTTATTAGCGTCTTCTAAAAAATATTATTTAGAAGAATTTGATGCATTGAACCGTCCTGTGTCTGCTACAAGTTGGGAAGCAGAGTTAATAGTTAAAGAAACTACATGGTTGTATGAAGGAAATCAGGCTCAAGCTATCAAAAAGATTGAAACAGAAAAGAATTATATTCGAGAAGAACTCTTTGATACGAAGGGCCGTCTAAAATTTGTAGAAATAAAAGATTCAACTGGCCTTGTTATAGAAAAAAACCAATGGGTTCGCGATTCAGAAGATCGTTTAATTTCTTACACTCACATTAAAAATTCAGTAAGTGATCTAACAGAATGGGATTACTCGGCAGGTGAATCCATTCTTGAAAAACGTATTTTTCGTAATGGAGCCTTGGTTAGCAAATCTGTATATAGTGATGAAGATAATTGGATTGAAACTATATTTAAGAATTCTGTTCCAGTCTTAGTAGTAGTGTGGATTGATGGAGTAAGGGTAAATGAAGTTAAAAAATAATAAATGGATTTTTTTTATTGCCCAAAGATTTGGCGTTGTTGATTCAAGGGGAAGATCTGTTCTAACCAGCTTGCTTTCTGTTCTTGGCATTGCTTTTGGTGTCATGACTCTTATAGTTATTTTATCCGTAATGAATGGCTTTCAAATGGGCTATATTGAAAGCATTCTTGAAGCGAGTTCTGCACATATTCAAGTGAAAGGGACAGAACAAGAACTTCAAAAAATTAAGAATCTCTTTGGGTTGCGTTCGTTTTATTTATTTACTGAAACTCAAACATTAATGCAGGGTACATACAATAGACAATCAGGTGTTCTCTTAAGAGGTATTCCAGAAAATCTTCCATCCACTGATTCTGGATTTGCTTCAACTGTTAAAATGGTTAGCGGAAATTTTGATATTTCAGATGAAAACTCAGTTATACTTGGATATGAACTTGCACGTATGCTTTCTGTTAAAACAGGAGATACAGTCTCTCTTGTTGCTGTTTCTGGTAGTCAAGAATCTGATTTATTTCCTGAAAATGCTGATTTAATCGTACGGGGACTTTTTAAGACAGGTTATTATGAAATTGACAGTACTTTTGCTTTTGTTAGTCTGGCAAAAGGTCAAATCCTCTCTGGCGACACTCTTCTCACGGCTGCAATAAAATTGCAAAATCTGGAAAAAGATGCACTTTTTATGGCTCAGTTACATAATGTTTTACCCGAATTACACTCTGAATCGTGGAGAACCTATAATAAAGCTTTTTTTGGGGCTCTTAGAGTTGAAAAAAACATGCTTCTTATTTTAGTTGTCTTAATTTTTGTTGTGGTAACTGTTAATATTTATAATGGAATGAGGCGCTCCGTTTTTGAAAGACGAGAAGAAATAAGTCTTTTAACTGCTTTGGGTGGATCTTCGCGACTTGTTCAATATGTTTTTATGGTAAATGGTTTAGGTGTTGGTTTAATGGGTGGATTTGTGGGTCTTCTTTCTGGTTTATTTGTATCTGTTAGAATTAACGATGTATTTGCTTTTGCTGAATCAATCGTAAATGCTTTAAATACGTTTTTTGCAGCTCTTATTTTAGCTCCAGCTGATGCTCGTTTTTCTCTTTTTAGTCCCGAATATTTTTATATGGACATAATCCCTGTTCGAATACTTTTTCTAGAAGTATTGTTTGTATTTCTTTTTGGTGTTTTTTCGGCTACATCAGCTGCATGGCTTGCGAGTAGGGCTATTACTAAACTTAAACCAGCGGAGGTTTTGCGGTATGAGTAAGACAATTTTAGAACTTTCAAAGGTTTCAAAATCCTTTATTTCAGCGGGTGAAGAATTACAAATAATAAATAATTTAGATTTACTAATTACATCTGCGTCAAAAACATCAATTATTGGTGAATCTGGTTGCGGTAAAAGTACTTTACTCAATATTATTGGAGGCTTAGAATCTCCAACGAAAGGAACAATACAAGCGGGTCCATATTCAGTTCATAATCTAAGTGAAAAAAAACTTACTCTTTATAGGGGGCAATTTCTTGGTTTGGTATTTCAATTTCATTATCTATTAAAAGATTTTTCTGCATTAGAAAATGTAATGTTACCAGCTTTTATGTCAGGAATGAAAAAGAAAGAAGCAATGGAAAAAGCTAGAGCCTTACTTGTAGATGTCGGACTTGAACAAAGGATGCATCATTTTCCTTCAAGAATGTCAGGAGGAGAAAGACAGCGAGCTGCTGTAGCTCGAGCGTTAATAAATACACCATCCTTAGTTCTTGCAGATGAACCCACTGGAAACCTTGACCCTGCAAACGCAGATTTAGTACGTGAAATTCTTTTTACAGTTGTGAGTCGATATAATAATACTCTTATTCTTGCAACTCACGATCTTGATATGGCCGCCTGTGCCGATACCTGTTATCGGTTACAAAATGGACAGTTGGTTTTGCAATGAAAATTTCGGCTTCGTTTCTTTTAGCTCTGAGATTTCTCGGTTTTGGTTCATCTAAAACAGTTTCCAATGCACGAAAAAGCTTGTATGGAGCCATTGCAGGCATCGGTATAAGTTTGGTACCCCTTATTATAGTATTGGTTGTTGCAGATGGAATGATAGAAGGAATTTCTTCAAGAGTAATTGAACTTTCTACTGCCCATTTTCGTGTTTCAGATTATACAGGATTATCTAAAATGTCAGATGATCCATTAATTTTACAATCTATTGAACACAGTATTATTGAAAATGATCCTACAGGTAAAATTGTACAAACTGCAGCTGAAATTCAAGGACTTGGAATCGCAATTGGAAAGAAAGGGCGAAGTGGTGCAACCATTCGTTGTGTTTCACCCAGTTTTTTTGAAAGAATGTCTACTCAATCTTCACTTTTAGAAATTATTGAAGGCAAAATGGAACCTCTTACCAATAATGAAGCTTATATTGGTAAAAAACTTGCGTCACAAATTGGTGTTCACGAAGGAGATAGCTTTCGATTGTTGACGATGCAAGAAGGAAACCGCACAAAAGGAATTCCAAAATTTACAAATGTCCGTGTAAAAGCAATTATTTCTTCGGGTTATCAAGAATTGGATGCCTTGTGGGTTTTTTTATCCTTAGAAACAGGTGTGAAAATTTTAAGTCCTGAATATTCTTCAAGTTTTATTAATGTGTATGTAGATAATCCTTTTTCAAATATTGATGCTATAAAATATGGTATAATGAGAATTATACCTGAAGGTTTTAATGTGTTTTCTTGGAAACAATTGAATCGCTCTCAGTTTCAATCTTTTAATACGACACGAACGCTTTTGGTTTTTATTATGCTTCTTATTCTTTTTATAGCTTCTGTAAATGTATCTTCTGCCTTGGTAATGTTAGTAATGGAGAGACGCAAAGAAATAGCGATATTAAAAAGCACAGGTGCAAGTCCTGAAGGTATTACTTTTGCTTTTATTTTAGCAGGTTTTTTTACAGGACTTGGTGGATTAATAGTAGGGCTTCCTGCCGGAATTTTTTGTGCTCTTCATATTAATGAAATATTAAAATTCATTGAACGTTTAATTAATATGATCGTATCTTTGGTATATATGTTTAGTGGCGGTAATATTACCGGGAAATTACTTTTACCAGTAAAATTATTAGATCCTGCTTATTATCTAGAGGTTATTCCAGTTACACTTAATTACGCTGAATTGCTCGTTATAGGAATTGGAACTTTGCTTTTGTCTGTTTTAGTTTCAATTTTACCAGCAGTACGTGCAGGACAAGAACGTCCTTTAGATACAATGAGGAAATACTAATGAAATGCGATATTTGTCGGGATAGATCTGCAGTAATTTTTGTACAACAAGTTTCAAGAGATGGTTCAATTGAATTACATCTTTGTGAAATCTGTGCACAGGAAAGAGGTTTTACAACAAGTGAAAATCGTATGGATATTTCTTTGGGTGGACTTTTTTCTGGAATTCTAGAAAACCCCTCAATTCAAGATCCTAAAACCCAAACATGTCCGGTATGCGGAGTCACCGTATTTGAAATTAAAAAACAAAATAGAGTTGGTTGTTCAGAATGTTATCAACATTTTAGAGGAGAAATTGTTTCTTTACTTAGAAAAGAAGGCGTTGAACTTTCGTATACTGGTTCTATGCCCCTTAAACCTGAAGAAACTGCTGCTCCTAAAATTAATCCTGAAAGTTTGAAAAAAGAGCTCCAAAATGCTATTGAAAACGAAGATTATGAAATGGCTGCATATTATAGGGACAGAATAAAAACTTTTGGAGAACACAAATGAACTCGTCTCAAGACACAAATGATGTCTGGTACATTTCAGATGGGCCTGACACTGACGTTGCTCTTTCAAGTAGAGCTCGTATTATTAGAAATTTGAGCGGTTTTGTATTCCCTGCTTACTTGAAAACAGATGATGCTGAGCGAGTACAGTCTCTTATTTTTGATGCAATCAATCATCTTGAAAAACCTGAACGATTTCAAATGATTCGACTTTCAGGAATAGATAGTCTAGGAAAACGGATTCTTTGTGAACGTGCTATTCTTGAGTCTGCCTCAGGCGTAGAACCTTGGAAAGGTGTTATCTTAAGAAACGACGGAGTTGTTTCTGCAACAATTAATATTGAAGACCATATACGTATTGCGGCTTTTTATCCAGGATCTGCCTTATTACAGTGTTCCAAAGAAGTTTTTGCATTAGATGCACAAATGGAAAAAAAAATGCAATTTAGTTCTGTTCCAGGCTTTGGGTATGCAACTTCAAATATATTTAATGTTGGATCTGCCTTAAAACTTTCTGTTTTATTTTGTCTCCCCTCTCTTTCAATGAATGGATTAATAGAGAGAGCAATTCGCGAATTTCTCGGACAAGGTTTTATAATTACTGGATTTTATGGTTCAGACGTAAAATTTTCTCTTGGTTCGTTATACCAAATGTCCTTACAGTCAGCCTCTAACGGCGATACAAATAGTCAATTACAACTTATGCAACAAGGTGTTGAAAAGTTAATTGAGTTGGAAAGAAAAGCGAGAATAGAGCTTTTGTCACAAAGAAAAACAGAAATAGAAGATGTAGTATACCGTGCTATTGTTACAGCTAAATACGCTCGTTTTATTTCAGTCGCAGAAGGTGTGTCTCTTCTTGAGAAAATTCGTTTAGGCATTAACCTTAAAATGATTACCGGCATTGACAATAAAGATTTGACAGCTCTCTTATATCGTATTCAACCTGCTCATATTCATTTTGTTATTTCTACAGGAAGTATTATTATTGAAGATGATGTTACAGTAGAAGAAATGAAGCTTGATCGTCTTCGTGCTATGGTGATTCAAGAAGTACTAAAGAACGCCGACATTCAAGAGAGGAGACAAAATAATGTTTAAAGGATTATCGCAGCGTGCTCAAAGGCTGCTTACTATACTTGGACAAGAAGAAGCAAAACGCTCAAATTCAGATCAGCTCCTACCAGAACATATCATGCTTGCTCTGGTTAAGGCCGCAGATGGTAAGGGTTTTATGGTGCTTCAAAAAGCAAAATTAAATCTGCTTTCACTACAACTTCAGCTTGAACAAGCAATGTCTCCACGAAGCGGAACTGTTATTTTTGGTGATATTCCTCCTTCTCGCAGATTACGTGGGATGCTAGATGCTGCATCAATTGAAGCCAGAAGTTTGAGACACGATTATATTGGAACAGAACATCTTCTTCTTGCTTGTATTAGAGAAACTCAAAGTATAACGAGTATTTTCTTTGAAAGAGAATCAATTTCAATTGATGAAGTAAGACAAATGGTAATGGAAATAACAGGAACTCGTGATCTTTCAATATTATCGAGACAGAAAAAAAATGTAACGGGAGATGCGACAATACAGAAAACTGCTAGTTTACTTTCAGAATATAGTAAAGATCTTACCGCTATGGCCAGCGAAGGCCTTTTGGATCCAGTTATTGGTAGAGAAAATGAAATAAAAAGAGTAATTCAGATTCTTTCTCGAAGAAATAAAAACAATCCAGTTTTAGTTGGTGAGCCGGGAGTAGGCAAGACTGCTATTGTTGAAGGTTTGGCACAACGTATAATCGTAGAAAATATTCCTCATAATCTTGTTGGTAAGAGATTATTAGTTCTCGATCTTGCTTCAGTAATTGCAGGCACTAAATATAGAGGTGAGTTTGAAGATCGCCTAAAAAAAATAATGAAAGAAATTTCTGAATCAAAAAATATTATTTTATTTATAGACGAAATACATACAATTATAGGCGCTGGTGGTGCTGAAGGAGCTATGGATGCATCTAATATGCTTAAACCAGCGCTTTCTCGCGGAGATCTGCAGTGTATTGGTGCTACAACACTTGGAGAATACAGAAAATATTTTGAAAAAGATGCTGCCCTTGAGCGAAGATTTCAAAGAGTTTTAATCTCTGAACCAAATGCAGTTGAAACATTAAAAATTTTGGAAGGAGTTCGTACAAAATATGAAACTCATCATAATGTACGTTATCCACAAGAAACTCTTGAGCAAATAGTAGAACTTTCAAATAGGTATTTAACAGATCGTTTCTTTCCAGATAAAGCTATAGATATACTCGATGAATCTGGTGCAATGAAAAAAATAGAAGGCGATGTACGTCCAGATGAATTAAATCAATTAGAAGAAAAAATAACTGAACTTACAGAGCAAAAAGTAGAATTAGTACAAAATCAAAATTATGAAAAAGCTGCTTTTATTCGAGATGAGGTGAGAAGGCTTAAATCTGAAATTAACACCATTAGAAAAAATTGGCAGAATCCAGAAACTGAAGATGTAAATATTGTACATCCTTCAGATATATGCTCTGTTATTTCTGAAATTACCGGTATTCCTGTTAGTTCTCTTAATGAAACTGAGTCTCAAAGACTCATTCATTTAGAAAAAGAATTACATAAATCTGTTATTGGCCAAAAAAAAGCAATTTCTGTTATTGCAAATGCAATACGTCGCTCCCGTGCAGGTGTTTCTTCAACAAAGCGTCCCTTAGGTTCTTTTATTTTCCTTGGACCCACAGGAGTTGGTAAAACTCTTCTTGCTAAAACCCTTGCAAAATTCATGTTTGGTACCGAAGAATCATTGGTACGAATAGACATGAGCGATTACATGGAAAAACATAATGCATCTCGTCTGGTTGGAGCACCTCCTGGATATATTGGTTTTGAAGAAGGTGGCTTATTAACTGAAAAAATCAGACGAAATCCATATTCAGTAATATTATTCGATGAAATTGAAAAAGCTCATCCTGATGTCTTTAATCTCTTGCTCCAAGTGATGGAAGAAGGAGAACTTAAGGATAATCTGGGTCATGTTATTAATTTTAGAAATACTATCATTATAATGACTAGTAATGCAGGTGCTCGACTTATCAATCATGAAAATCGACTTGGGTTTAGTGTTGGTAAAGTTGGCCTTCTTGATTATTCCGAGATTCAGTCTAGTGCAATGGGTGAACTTAAACGGCTTTTTAGTCCTGAGTTTATAAATAGGGTAGATGATATTATTGTTTTCAATGCCTTAACCAATGAAGAAGTAAGTTCTATATTAAAAATACAGATAAAAGAACTCGAAAATAGGCTTGCCGAACAAAATATTTCTCTCGATATTAAACCAGCTGCCAGAACTTGGCTTACAGAAAATGGATATGAGCCCGCTTTTGGTGCTCGACCTATGCGCCGTCTTATACAGCGAGAGATTGAAGATCCAATTGCACTTCTCATTGTTTCGGCTAAAGTTGTATCAGGAGATACAGTGAGAATAGATGGACGATCTGGAAAGATTATTATATCCATAAAAAAACAAGGGAAATCTATAAAGGAATTAGATAAATCTCTTCCTATTTCTGTACAAGAATCTACTATTGTGACTGAACAGACGTGCACAAAAAAGTGATGATCTGATATACTTTTTTACATTATGATTTTTTCTTCTTTTGGAACAAAGCTTACTGGTGATTGCGGTATATTACAACTTATGGATGATTTAGGAAGACCTCTTCCTGCAGGAGTGAATCCTTGCATGCTAGGCGGAGGAAACCCAGCACGAATACCAGGCGTTGAAGCGGTATATAGACGTGAAATGGAAGCCCTCCTAGCAAATGGAGACGCTTTTGAGGAGGCTATTAGCAGATATGATGCTCCTCAAGGACGCATACGTTTTATAGAAGCCTTGGTTAATTTTTTTCGTAAAGAATATGGGTGGAACATAAGTGAAGAAAATATTGCCATTACTAATGGAAGTCAAACTGCTTTCTTTTACTTGTTTAATTTATTTTCAGGCACAACTCCTGAACGAAAAACAATACTTTTTCCACTCGTACCTGAGTATGTAGGTTACGCAGATCAAGGAATAGAAAAAGATACCTTTGTAACATTACCGGCACGTATGATTGATCATGATGCTCATACCTTTAAATATCACATTGATATTCCCCTTGTAACAGAATATCTCAGTACGCATCCTGAAGTTGGTGCAATTTGTGTTTCTAGACCTACGAACCCTACAGGAAATGTACTAACAGATGTTGAAATAGCAGCCTTAGCGTCTCTTTGCGCTCAGTATGCTATTCCACTTATGATTGATAATGCGTATGGGATGCCTTTTCCAGATATTATTTTTCCTGATATGCTTGAGGGTACCCCTGTTCCATACTGGGATAACCATACTATATTATCTATGAGTCTTTCAAAAATTGGTTTACCTGCATTACGAACAGGAATAATAATTGCTGAAAAACAAATTATTACAGCACTTTCTGCCTTAAACTCTATTGCAGCTCTTGCTTCTGGCTCCCTTGGTCAAATTCTCGCAGAAGGTATAGTTCGTTCCGGAGAAATTAAAACCCTAGCTTCAAAAATAGTACAACCGTTTTATAGAGAAAAATCTTTATTTGCACAAGAATGTATTAAAGACGCTTTTTTTGGCAGACCATGGAAAATTCATAGAAGTGAAGGAGCTATTTTTCTCTGGCTTCAAATTCCAGATCTTTCAATATCTTCTCTTGAATTATATAAAAGGCTTAAAGAACGCGGTGTTATAATTGTTCCAGGAGAATATTTTTTCTTTGGTAGAGACAGTGGATCAGAAATAGAACAAGCTTGGAAAAACCACCCCCATAGAGAAAATTGTCTTCGTTTAAATTACAGCAGGGGAAAAGAAGAAATTGTAGAGGGTATAAAAATTATTTCTGAAATTTCTCAAAAATTTAGAAAATAAAAAACCCCCTGAAAGTACACACTTCAGGGGGTCAGTTCAATCTTTAAATAATACTCCCATCGGGAACACAGGAATTTTTTGGTATAACATAGATTCCATCTACAACATGGTACGTGCCGTAATCGCCATCAGCTGGAACTTTACCCATCCCTATAGAAACATCTTTTCCAATACGAGCATTTTTATCGATAATAGCGCGACTAATAACACAGCGCTCTCCTATACCAATATTGGGTATTCCTTTTGCTCTATTATCTGCACGTTGTTCGTCTGTTTCGTAACAGTCTGCTCCCATACAAATAACACCTTCAAGATATGCTCCAATTTCTATAGTAGAACGGATTCCAATAACAGATCTTTTTATTGTCGCGTTTGTAATGACACAACCTTCACTAGCAGTAACTTGTTCTAGAGAGGCCATGTTTATTTTTGAAGAAGGAAGATTTCTGTTATGAGTATAAATGGGAGCATTTTCGTTGTAAAAGTTAAATTTAGGAGTAATGCTTGTTAAATCGAGCGTTGCATCATAAAAACTTTTAATTGTTCCGATATCTTCCCAATAACCGTCATAGACATAAGCTTTTACCTTATATTGTTTAATAGATGCAGGTATTATTTCTTTTCCAAAATCTGTAAGCGTATTGTTTAATGATTCTTCCATTGCTTTTGCATTGAAAATATATATACCCATAGACGCTAAATAATCTTTTCCATTAATTGCAGCAGGTGAGCGAGTTTCGTCTGGAATTATCCACTCATCAATATTTTTTGTTTGGCCCGGTTTTTCCATAAATTCAGTAATAATACCTTTTTTATTTGCCTTAAGAATACCAAAATCAGAAGCATCGGATCTTGTTACTGCTGTACAGGCAATAGTAATATCAGCACCGGATTCTTCATGTTTTCTTAAAAACTCGTCAAGATCCATATGGTACAATTGATCCCCTGAAAGGATAATGTAGTGGGTTGGGTTTTGAGTTTTGAAGTGAAGAAAGTTTTTTCGTACCGCATCTGCAGTTCCTTCGTACCAACCAGAATGTTCAAAAGTTTGTTCTGCCGCTAGTATTTCTACAAATCCGCCTGAAAAGGTGTCAAAGTTATATGCTCTAGCAATATGCATATGAAGCGAAGCCGAATTGAACTGGGTTAAAATGTAAATTTGATTAAAACCTGAATTGATACAATTAGATATTGGTATATCAACTATGCGATGTTTGCCTCCAAAAGGTACAGCTGGCTTAGATCTCTCTTTTGTAAGCGGATAGAGGCGGGTTCCTTTACCACCACCAAGAATGATGGATAAAACTTTCGACACTTTGATCTCCTTCATTGTGACTTAATTGACTCATATTATAATGCTGAGATCAGTATACCGCCATAGAAATAAAAAGATTAACCGGTTTAAATTCTTCTTTTTTTCTCGATTTCAATTACTTGTCAAAAATCTATGATAAGAAACAACTAAGATTCATCATAGTTGTTTCCGATAATATACGAGTAAGGAGATTCAATATGGTACGTGGATGGTATACAGGCGCTAGTGGAATGAATGCGCAACAACAACGGCTCGATGCCATTTCCAATAATCTTGCAAATGTTGACACGACTTCCTATAAGAGAGACGTGACAGTGAGTAAGAATTTTCCTGAATTACTTTTACGACGTTTAGATGATGATGGAGTATATAAAAACCCTTTTGGTTCAGCAGACGTAGCTCCTATTATTGGTAAAATTGGCCTTGGGGTGGAACTTAACGAACTCTTTACCGATTTTGCCCAAGGATCTTTTAAGCCAACAGGTTCTAGTTCAGATATGGCTCTTGAAGGTTCAGGCTTTTTTGCTATTGAAACTCCTAATGGAGAGCGTTACACCCGTAATGGTAATTTTACAGTAGGTCAAGAAGGTTACCTTATGACAAAGGAAGGATTTCCTGTCCTTGGTGAAAACGGACGCCTTTTTTTACAAGATACTGTATATACCGTAAATAAAAATGGTGAAATATATGTGAGACCCATTTCAAATACAGATCAAGATTCCGTACTTTTAGATCGCTTAAAATTGGTACATTTTGAAAATGACCGCTATATTACAAAACAAGGATCAAGTTTATATAAGGATAGTCCTGTCTCAGGGCCAGCTCTTGCAGCTGAAGGTCCAGACCGACCCTTGGTTACTCAATCATTTATTGAAGCTTCAAATGTTAATGTTGTAAATGAAATGGTGCAAATGATCGAAGTGAATCGTGCCTATGAAGCAAATCAAAAATCTATACAATCCGAAGATACTATGATGGCCAAGCTCTGGGGCGAAGTAGTTAAGGTTCGTTAATTTTTTATACTAAAAGGAAGATAACTATGGTCAGAAGTTTATGGACAGCTGCAACTGGAATGAATGGTCAACAGGCCAATATTGATACAGTATCAAATAACCTTGCAAACGTTAACACAACTGGTTTTAAGAAGCAGCGTGTAGAATTTGAAGATCTTTTATATCAAACAATAAAGACAGCTGGAACCCCAGCAACAGAAGATACCATTACACCCGTAGGTGTCCAAATGGGACATGGTGTAAAAGTGGCTTCAACATTGAGAATGTTTGATCAGGGCTCACTGCAAAATACCGGAAATATAAGTGATGTTGCAATTCAAGGAGAAGGCTTTTTCAGAGTACTTCAATATGATGGTTCCTATGGATATACAAGAGATGGATCATTTAAAATTGATTCAGAGAGACAATTGGTAACATCGAATGGCTTAAAAGTAATTCCCGAGGTAACATTTCCAGAAGGATATAGACAAGATACCATTACTATTAGCCAAGATGGACGGGTTACTGTTCGAGTTGCAGACCTTGATGATCCTGTTGACGTAGGCCAAGTAGAATTATATCGGTTTCAAAATCCAGCTGGTTTATCATCGATTGGAGAAAATTTATACAAACAGACTCCTGCATCTGGAAATTCAATAGCCGGTCGTCCTGGTTTTGAAGGGTTCGGAAAGTCTATTCACAAGTTTCTTGAAATGTCTAATGTTTCTACAGTAAGCGAAATGGTTAGTATGATTGTGGCTCAAAGAGCATATGAATTTAATTCAAAAGCAATACAAACCAGTGACAGTATGTTACAAACTGCTGCAGGTCTTAAAAGGTAGTAATAAATGAGTGAAACTATGCTTACTAAATCTATAACAGGCGCTGGCTTTTCAAGTTCTTTAAATATTCTCGCAAACAATGCAAAAGCAGGTGAGACAGAAAGAAAATTTAGCGCTTTGATTGACGGAATACAGTCGGGCATGGATACACCCAAAGAAAAGGCCTCTCTTCCAGCAGGCCTTTCTTCGTCATCTATTTCAAATGATCCTCGTCTTCCAGGAGATTTTATAAGTTCTTTTGCTTTGACTGCGCCAACAGATGCTGAGCGACATGCACAACCGGTGGGGGCAGCTGCAAATTCGGGACAAAAAGGTACAATAGACAAGGGCTCTAAGTTATATGAGCAAGCTTTGGAATTAGAATCTTATATAGTAAAGATAATGCTTTCTTCTATGAAAAATACAGTATCTAAAAGTACTCTCGGTGGAGATGAAAGTTTTGCATCCGGAATGTATAATGATATGTTCTACGATGAACTTTCAAGAAATATGACAAAAAATGCAGGTTTTGGCTTAGCAGATCAAGTATATCTCCAACTCTCTGGATCATAAAAAGCTGTCTTTACTGGTATTATATCAAGTTTAATGATAGAATTAAATAATAATTAATTCCAGTATAAAGAGGTTTGTAATGAATCCCCGATACGCAGTAAATGCTTTTCTTGGTAGACATAATTTTCAATCTGGTGGTCCAGATGTAAATTCTGTTATTAATACAATGATGTACGACATGGAAGAGGGGCTAATTTCAGATCCCTTAAACCCACCGGGACAAGGTCCCTCTTTGGATATGATTCCAACCTGGGCAACAAAACCTCTCTCAGCTCCAAAAAATAATTCAGTAATAGTTATAGATGCCGGTGGAACTAATTTTCGCTGCTGTCTTGTAACTTTTGATTCAAATGGTATTCCCAATATTAGTGATATGCAAAAAACAGCTATGCCTGCAACTGATCGAGAATACTCAAAAAAAGAATTTTTTCAAACTATTGCATCTTTTCTCGATAACTTAAAAAACAAGGCCGATCGTATTGGTTTTTGTTTTTCCTATGCTATGACAATTACTCCCGAAGGTGATGGAAAAGTTATACAATTTTCAAAAGAAATTAAAGCCAAAGAAGTTATTGGTTCTTTAGTGGGAGAAAGTTTATCTGATGCTCTAGTAGAAAGAGGATGGAAACGGCCCGAAAAAGTTGTTCTATTAAATGACACAACCGCAGCTCTTCTTGCAGGGGCTTCTGTAGCTACTAACGGAAGGGAATATGATTCCTATGTCGGTTTTATTTTGGGAACAGGAATGAATGCAGCTTATATTGAATCTGGTAAGATTCAAAAAATTGCTAATTCAAAGACTGTGCCTCCTGCTTCTCAAATTGTTGTATGTGAATCTGGTAAGTGTAATAAGATTGCAAGAAGTAAATTTGATGAACAAATTGATTTAACGACCAATTCACCAGGTCTCTATGGGTTTGAAAAAATGTGCTCTGGGGCATATCTTGGACCTGTTGCTCGCCTAGCTCTTATTTCTGCATCAGAGGATGGTCTTTTTTCTAATCCTGTAGCAAAGCAATTAGCAACTCTTGAAACTTTTGAATTAAAAGATATGGATCAGTTTTTTTATGGTCCGTATCGAACTGATACAAAAATAGGTAAAATCCTTGAAAATGGAACTGAAGTTGACAGAGAAATTATTTTTCGCATTTTAGATTCATTTGTAGAACGTTCTGCTCGTTTAGCTGCCGCAAATATTGCTTGCGCAATTATTAAAAGTGGAAAGGGTTTCAATCCTGCCAAACCCGTTTGTGTAGTTTGTGAGGGAACTACCTTTCTTAAAACTCATAATCTTCGAGAACGTGTTACAGGATACCTTAATGAAGTTTTAATTGAAGAGAGAGGTATTTGGTATGAGATTGTTACTATGGATAATGCAGTAACACTCGGTTCAGCTGTAGCAGGACTTATTTAAGGTAACCATGTATTATGCTCTTTTAAGCCTTGTTTTTGTTCTTTTTCTTTCTGTTATCGCTTTTTTGATGACAGAAAGAGGAAAAAATATTCGTGAATTTATACACTTTTTTGCAACAGGAATGGACTCAGGCTTTAAGATAGGTCAAATTCTGTTTCTTGGAAAAATTGGTAGATCCGCTGGTCTCGAGAATTTAACGAGTTTATTTTGGTCTCTTCCTGCTTTGGACAGATGTACAGCTGAAATCGTTCAGAAATCGCGTTTAACAGGTACAGATACAGATTTAAAAACTCAGGTGCTTCTTTCTCGTTTATATGCTTACAGAACTAAAATAGAATTGGAACAATCCAGAAAAAAAAAGGGACTAGAAACTACCAAAGATATTCAAACCGGCCAACGTATTCGCATCCTTGTACAGGGTGTCGGTGTTTTTAGTTCTAAAGTATTAAAAAATACTGCTAGAGCATTGGTTTTAGATTATCCTTCAAACCCTAAAATTGCAGCTACTGCAATTAGTTGGATACATAAAACTGTTAGTATTTATTTTTGGAGACAAGAGGATGCCGGTTATACTTTTGATACGGTGATTCTTCCAAATCCAGAACCAAGCAATAAAGCAATTTTACATGTTGCACATTCAGCAATGCTGGAAAGATCGCAAAAACGTAAATCTGTTCGCGTAAAATGTTCAATTTACGCTCAAATGTTTTTAATAAAACCTGGTGAAGAACTGAACGATTTTCTTGAAGCTGAAGCAGGAATGAAATGCTTAATTGAAGATCTCTCTGAAGATGGTGCAATGATTATTATTGGTGGAAAAGCAAAGAAGGGTCTTCAAATTAAACTTCAATTTGTAATTCACGACATTGTCATAGTTATGCCAGGTACTATACGGGCCATGGAATTTAATGAAGAGACAAATCAATCTCGTATTCATCTTGAAAGTATTGAATTAAATCAACGCATGAGAAATGCAATTCTTACTTTTGTGTACAATGTGTTGCCCGAAGCCGAAAAAGAAAAATTTGATGCTATAATGCTAAGCGAAGAGGATGGAAAAAAAGATTCAGCTATAGTTGAAAATACCAGTATTCATAATAATACTGATCAAGAAAATAATAATGATCTTATTTCCAATTTTCAGGAAGATCTGCCTGAACTGCCCGATTTTGCAGAAAATTAATCAGCGAAAATGGAGGGTTTATCGTATGAAAAAAGTCTTTTTTTTAATAGCACTTGTTTTTTCTCAATTTATCTATGCACAATCAAATGATCCTGTTGTCCTTTCTTATCAACGAAATTTTGTTCGTGCAAGTTTAAGTACTAAAATAGAATTGATAAATGATGCATCTAGAATAGTTACGGTAAACATGAGTCCCTTATATATAGATGCAATGAGGTTTGTCATAAATAATTTGCAAATTTTGGGAAATGACTCTCAATTAATGGATCTTTCTACAATTGCGGCTACAAAATCTGCACAATACAAAGATCAAACTGTAATACCAATATTGAAAGAACTCTTTGTTTCTGTAACAGATTCTCGTTCTCGAATAGCATGTTTAAATGCTATTTCTGAAATGGCAATACATAATACAGACGAGAGTCCCTTTCTCATAAATTGGTTGTCGACTGCATTAGATGAAGCAGAAAATCAAAAAAATATTGATCTAAAAACATTAACTGCTTGTGTAGTCACCTTAGGAAAGCTTAAAAATCAACTTAGTTTCCCGGTATTATTCCGTGTTGTTATAAGTTCTCTAGATTCTAGCTTAATTAAAGTTGCAGAAACAGCAATAAATCAAATTGATGAAGGTTATACTAAACAAATTTTAGGCAAAATTGAAGATCCTAATGTATTAATAATGTATCAGGCGTTTAATCTTGCATTAAAAAAAGAAAATCTCTCTCCATCAGACCGTGGAAGAATATCACAGGCTGTTTTTGTTGCAGTTCTTGATATTTTATATGGTGGAAAAGATCAGTCTTCTGTTAAATCTACGTCTCAATCACTTGTATCCACATTGCTTCAAGAAGCGTTGCAAGAACTAACTGTATTAAAATGGTCTGAAGCTTCTCCTAGTGTAGTAAAATATTTTTACTTTGTACAAAGTGAGTTTAAGACAAGGAAAGTAAGTGTTGAATCCTTACTTCCAGTTATTCACTGTATGGGTTCTATGGGAACAAATGATTCTGCTCAGGCCCTTTCAATTTTTCTTGGATTGCTCAATTCAGAAACTGAGCAAAAAAAAACATACAACGAGCAACTAATGCTCGCTGTTATTCAGGCATTGGGAGACCTTGGTGACAAAACCGCTTTTGACTATCTCTTGTATGTCGGCTATTTAGATTATCCCGAAACGGTAAAAAAGGCCTCTCGCGATGCACTCGCGAGGCTGCAATGGTAAGAAAAAAAACAGTATTTTCTCCTCTTTATTCTATTGCACTTGTTGCACTTACTGTATTTTATGTATTAACATCTAGTTTCTTTCAAAGGAAACAAGGTCTTTTTTTTTCTCAATTTTTATTACTATTTTCAATTCTTTGTTTATTCTTTATTTTTACTTTTTTTTGTATACCGTTTCTTTTTAATATAAATTCTGTATTTCTAATACAATGTAGTTGCCTTTTTTTAGGTATTTTTTGCGGTTCTTTTGGTGCTTTAAATTGGTTTACTACAACTTCGCCAATAAAAACATTATCTTCTGAATCACAAATTGTAAGTATTTACGGCACTCTAATTAGTGATCCACAATCTTGGGGACGCTCATGGTATCGGCTAGATGTTTCATTAGATACAGTAGAGGTCATTTCTGGTGCCCGTTATTCAGCAAAAGGAAATTGTAGCCTTTTACTTTCTTGTGATCAGGTTCGCTCAGTTTTACCTGGAGGTATTTCTCCAAAGAACGGGCAGCGGCAGTATTTATCAAAAGGATTAAATATTGGTGTTTCTGGCTCTTTTTCTTCTGAAGACCATTCATTTTTTATTGGAACAAATCTTTTACAACCTGAACTCAACATTTCAAATAATTTTATTTCTTCTTCAAGAGCTTTGTTACGGCTATCCCTTATCAAACTTTTATATGAATGGAAAGATTCAGGAGCCTTTCTTTTAGCGCTACTTTCAGGAAACAGAGATTTTATATCTCCAGAGCTTTCATTAGCTTTTAGGCGTGCTGGTCTTTCACATATTCTTGCCCTATCTGGAATGCATTTGTCTTTAATGGGTATTGTAGCTATAAAAATAGGAAAACGTATAGGAGGGAAAAGACTCGGTATTAAACTATCATTCATAGCGATGTGTTTTTTTGTCTGGTTTGCAGGTTCTTCTCCATCCCTTAATAGAGCTCTTATAATGTCTGTTCTTGCAATAGTTATTCAATTGTTTGGAATACCTGTGTCTGTATTACCCATATTAGCAGCAACTACTATTATTCAAACAATTTTTATTCCCAAAGATGTTTTATCTTTGGCCTTTTTATTATCCTGTTCTGCTTTGTGGGGTATTATCGTTTTTGGGGGAGCATTATCTTCCTTTTATACAAATAAACTTCCAGAAAAAATATTTTCAGGTTTTAGTGCTTCTATTGGTGCTCAATTAATGACTGCCCCAATAGTGTCTTTTACATTCAAAATACTTTGTCCTATTGGCATTTTTGCCTCTTGGTTAGTAAGTCCATTAGCGTCAATATTTCTTATTTTTGGAATGTTTTGTATTCCTATAGCCCTATTGATTCCGCCATTACATAGTTTTTGTGGCTTTTGTTTAAATGTTGTGTATCAAGCTGTTGCTATTCCTGCTTCATTTTTTGCTCATATCCCCCCATTGTCTTTTAGTACATTGATTAGTACAATATGTGCAGCTCTTATACCCTTTTTTGCAGGAATCTTTTTAACTGTTTTTTCTTTGAGGTATAAAAAGCGGAGGACACCTGATGACAGCTTTGCCAGATTATGACTCCCCATTAGCTCTTAAAGCCTTTCTCGATTCTAGCGATATGGCTATGAGAAAGAAATTTGGCCAAAACTTTCTTGTTAATAGAATGAGCAGGGAAAGATTAGTTGCTGCTTTGGAATTAAAAGAAGATTGCACTGTATGGGAAGTAGGTCCAGGTCTTGGGGCCATGACCGATTTAATACTTAAACAAAAAGCCCAGTTAACAGCATTCGAAATAGATCGAGGCTTTTGCGAAGTTCTCAAAGATCTATTTAATGAAAAAGAAAACTTTACCCTTGTTGAAGGTGATTTTCTAAAAACATGGAAAAAAATATATGCAGAAACAGGAACTCCCAAACATCTTTTTGGTAACCTTCCCTATAATATTGCCGCAACTATTATAGGAGATATGATAAGCGATGGTGTCCGTTTTGAATCAATGGTTGTAACAGTTCAAAAAGAAGTAGCGTTACGAATGGCAGCTAAACCGAACTCAAAAGATTATTCTTCTTTTTCACTTCTATGCCAATGGGCGTATGATGTTTCGACTATAATGGATCTAGCAGGCGGCTGTTTTTGGCCTAGACCAAATGTGGCAAGTCGCGCTGTAAAACTTGTTCGTAAAGATAGTTGGCCTTCGTGTGAATCCCCTGAATTATTTATGTCCTTACTTCGAGGCCTTTTTTCATCTAGAAGGAAGACCGTACGAAATAATTTTTCTGCTTGGCTTGCTTTACAATTAAAAAATGAAAAATCGAAGGATGAACTTGTTTATAGTTTGCTTGAAGAAGCCGGTATTGATAGTAATTGCAGGGCAGAGACACTTGCCTTAGACGATTTCTTGCGTCTTTCTAATGTAGTGGCACGCTTATGAGTATTGCAGAAAATCTTGATCGGGTTCGCTCGTCTATACAAAAGGCAGCTCTTGCATGTGGAAGAAATCCGTCTTCTATTGAACTCGTTGCTGTCAGTAAATTTCATAGTATAGATGAAATTATGCAAGCTGTTTCTTGTGGTCAAAAAATCTTTGGTGAAAACAGAGTACAAGAATCGCTAGAAAAATTTCCCTCAATTTTAGAATCGAACTCAGAAATTTCACTTCATTTAATTGGTAATTTACAAAGAAACAAAGTAAAAAAAATACTTCCTTTTGTTTCATGTATAGAGTCTGTAGACAGAAGTGAAATTTTAGAAGAAATTGGAAAAGAGTCTAATCGTATTCAAAAACACGTATCAATCTTATTTGAATTTCATACAGGAGAAGAATCAAAGGCAGGGTTTCAAACTAGGGATAGCCTTTTTTCTGCAATTGATCTTTTGGAAAAGTATCCCTTTCTCACAGTAAAAGGACTCATGACTATGGCTCCTTTTACGAGCGATACATCTCGTGTTCGATCATCTTTTAAATCCCTTTCTCAGCTTCAAAGAGATTGTATTTCAAGATATCCAATGCTTGATTTTTCATGTCTTTCAATGGGAATGTCATCAGATTTTGAGATTGCAATAGAAGAAGGGTCTACAGAGATACGTATTGGAACAGCTATTTTTGGAGAACGTCAGCAGTGAATAAATCTTTAGTGGCAGTAATTCTTTTTTTTTGCCTCTATGCATCAATTTTTTCTGCAGAAACAAATACTCCAGTTCCTTACGGACCAGCAGAATTCCCAGAGTGGCAAAAAGATCTGCGCCGCGCTGAAATCCTTTCCTTTGGATCACTTCCCTTTGTTACTTTTTTTTCTTCAATCTATTACGATGTCTACCGTTATTTTTCACATGAGGGTCAAGAAGGATATCTTCCTTGGCCCATGAAAAATGCCGAGTCTGCTATACCTCTTACAGAAGATGAACAAAAAACGATCTTTTTTTCTGCAATTGGTATTTCTATAGGAGTCGCAATTGTTGATTTTTCATGGCGTGCTATACGTCGCTCAAAAGATAACCGAACTATAGAAAAAAAGAAACGAAATGAAATTTCTCCAATAACTATAGTACCTCTGTCCGATTCCACGGACGAATTGATTTTACAGGATAATCTATAATGCCTACACAAGAATTGAAAGTAACAGGAATTGATGCACAAGGAATAAGACTTGACAAATATTGTGCATTACATAGTGGGAGCGTGAGTCGCTCGAGTCTAAAAAACGGTGCCGTTACTGTTATGGTAAATGGCAATACAGCTAAATTGTCTCGAACAGTTCGTAATGGAGATCTTATACTCTTTGTTTGGGAAGATCCTATTCCTCATACGACTGAAGCTGAAAATATTCCTTTGGATATTTTATATGAAGATTCTAATATTACTGTAGTAAATAAAAAACAGGGTATGGTAACTCATCCAGCTGCAGGAAACTGGAGTGGAACTTTGGTTCATGCATTATTAGGACACTGGAATGTTAGTGAAAATGAAAATAATTTTCGCCGAGGAATTGTTCATCGCCTAGATAAAGATACCTCTGGAATTATTATTACTGCATCTAATTTTCAAACCGAAGAGTGGTTAAAAAAACAATTTAGCTCTCGAAAAGTAAAGAAAGTATATGCAGCAATTCTACAAGGTGTTCCAAAATATCTTGAAGGGGAAGTTCGAACACATCTTTTACGAGATCCAAAAAATAGAAAACGATTTACGTGGTCAGATAACCCAGTTAAAGGAAAATATTCTCACACTGATTATCGTATAATTGCTATTTACGGAAACTATGCGCTTGTTCTTTTTAGACTCCATACTGGGAGAACTCATCAAATACGTATTCACAGTAAGTATTTGGGAACGCCAATATTAGGAGATCCCATCTACGGAAGAAAAGACTCCCTGTTTCCCAGTGCTACTTTAATGTTACACTCTAGATTTCTTTCAATTTTTCTTCCTGGAAATAAAAAAAGAAGTAATTTTACAGCTCCAACACCTGTAAGGTTTAAAAAGGTTATGAATCGTTTACACAAATTGTACCCTGAAGGTTGGCATCGTTGAGTCTTATTCCCTTTGTAGTGCATGAATCTAAAACCTGGTGTCTTGTGCATAAGCCCCATAAGATGCCAACAGCTCCATTACATGAAAATGAGGAAAATACTCTAGTTAGTTGGTTTTTAAGCCAGTATCCAGAGGGTTTCAATGTAAAGGGACGAAAATCTATTGAAAAAGGATTAATACATCGACTAGATACAGATACCTCTGGTTTGGTTCTTTTTGCATTAAATCAAAATACCTTTGATATTTTTTTAGAAGCTCAAAAAAAAGGTGAAATAATTAAAAATTATCACGCTTTTTGTAGTATAGATTCTTTATTTGATCAATCGATTCTATCTAAAACACCTTTTTTGGTAACAGGTCGATTTAAGGCCTGGGGACCGGGAAGAAAAAAAGTGCGTTCAGTACAAGTTGGTATGAAAGGATATGAAAAAGCAGGCGAAGTGTATAATACTCGCATTATTTCAATTACTCATAATGCAAACTGTTATTCCGTTAGCTGTGAACTCTCTAAAGGCTTTAGGCATCAGGTAAGAGTTCATCTGAGCGATCTTGGTTTACCAATTATGGGCGATGTTTTATATAATACAAATGTAAGTCTTTCCACGAACTGTATTCCGCTTCAACTTCATGCTATTGGTATTAGTTTTTTTGATCCAGATTCATTAACGAAAGTATCTTTTTCGCTTCCGCCACCAGATAAAATGACCCAGTAATAAGGAGGGGGACACCTTCTTCTTGGGCGACAGTTATTGCATTGGTAATTGCCTCAACATAATTTTCATTACATACTAACTTTGATTTATCATGTAGATATGAAAACGCTTTGACTGCATGAACATAGTCGCTCGCTTTTTTTTCACCAGGGCGGGTTATCGTAATTCGATTAAAACCTTCAGTAAATAAAGAAGCAATGCTGTCTACATTTTTATCTGCAGCACATGCAAATAGAAGATGTGCATCACCTTTTGAAAGAGATTTAAATGTTTCTAGAGAAAGACCAATACTTTTAACGGTATGAGCTCCATCGAGAATTATAAATGGATTTTCTTTTATTATTTCAAATCGTCCTGCTATCCATGCTCGAGATAAGCCTAATTCGATACAAGATTCACTAATCTCGGGGAAAAGATATTTTATAGTATATGAGGCCAATGCTGCATTTTCAGCTTGAATAAGCCCACTCAGTGCAAGACGAGTTGAAATAGGGCGAGCAAATATTGCTCCCCCAGCAATATTATTAAATTCGATAGAAACATCGAGGCCGCTTTTAGTTGTTTGTGCGGAAAGGTGTTTAACTAGATGATCCATTCTAAAAACAGGTGAATCTAGATTAGAGGCATGTTCGAGTAATACTTTCATGGCCTCTCCTGTTTGGTTTGATATAAAAACGGGAACACCTTTTTTAAAAATCCCTGCTTTTTCAGTAGCAATTTTAGTAAGTGTATCTCCTAAATATTCAGTGTGCTCAAGTTCAATTGGTGTTATTACACAGGCTTCGGGATTTATAACATTAGTTGCATCTAGCCTCCCTCCAAGTCCTGTCTCTATAACAGCCCATGGGAGTCCTGCTTCTTTGAAAGTAATAAAAGCAAAAAGAGTAACCAGTTCAAACCAACTTGGAAGTATTTGTCCAGGTATAGTTGCTGGAATTATTGAATCTACCAAGGGAACAACTATATCTCCAGCTTTACCATAAATTTCTTCTGTAAAAGGAATACCTGCTTGTGTAATACGTTCCGAAAAATCAAGTAGATGTGGGGATATATAAAGTCCTGTTTTATGGTCTGCAGTTTCTAAAATTGAAGCAATCATTGAAGAAACTGAACCTTTGCCTTTTGATCCAGCAACATGTATCGATTTAAAAGATTTTTGGGGATTTTGAAAACGTTGAACGAGAAAATTCATTGTTTTAAGTGAAAAACCATCTTTATTTGGTAAACGTTCATAATCGAGAAAATTTTCTAACCACTCACAAAAAAGTTCAGTTTGTCTTTTTGGAAACATGATCAGGAGTATGCAATAAAAACACCTTGCGGTAAAGTACCTCTTTTAGTATTATAGACCAATGACGCACTTCAGATTACCTAAAAACCTCACTGGTTTTAGAATTCATATGGTTGGTATAAAAGGAACAGGCATGGCTGCCTTATGTGAGCTTTTAACAGCCAGAGGAGCTCTTTTGTCGGGGAGCGATGTCCCTGAAGTTTTTTATACCGATTCCATTCTTTCTTCTTTAGGAATTACTGTTACTTCTCCTTTTGAAGCAAAAAATGTCACAGAAGATGTTTCTTTGATAATTCACTCTTCTGCATATTCGGTAATTACAAATCCTGAATTAATTGAAGCCATAACACGTGGTCTTCCTATTATGCTTTATTCCGAAGCCTTGGGGGAATTTTCAGAACATAGCTATTCTTGTGGTATTGCCGGTGTTCATGGAAAAACAAGCACAACAGGAATGGCTGGAACCATTCTCAAATATCTTTCAATGGATGGATCTGCTCTTGCAGGAAGTATTATTACGAGCTTTGATAATCACTGTACAATGATAAATGGAAATAAGTATTTCATTGCAGAAACATGTGAGTATCAGCGCCATTTTTTATCTTTTAGACCAAAGAAAATACTCCTTACCAGTATTGAAAGTGATCATCAAGATTATTATCCTACTTATGAAGCTATTCTTTCGGCATTTATGCAATATATTGATACTTTACCTCAATTTGGCGAACTTATATATTGCGCAGATGACCCTGGTGCTTGCGAAGCAGCCCAAATGATTTTTTCAAGTAGACCAGATCTTGTGTTTACTGGATATGGAGAAAGAGCTCTTGGCGACTATCGTTTGACCATAAAAGGGGTTAAAAACGAAAGACTTGTATTTTCTTTAAGAGGATTTTCAGGCGATTTTGCTATTAGAGTTCCCGGACATCATAATGCAAGAAATGCTGCAGGAGCTATTGCTCTAATAATAAGTCTTTTAAAATTGGAAAAACAAAAACCTGACTTTTCTGATATTGGAAAAATACGAGCCGCATTAGAATCCTTTAGCGGTTCTCGTAGACGGAGTGAAATTATAGGAGAAGAGAAGGGAGTTCTTGTAATAGACGATTATGGGCATCATCCAACTGCTATTGCAACCACTCTTTTAGGATTGAAAGAGTTTTATCCACACAGACGTCTTGTTGTCGATTTTATGTCTCATACTCATTCAAGAACTCTAGCCTTATTAGATAAATTTGCAACTTCGTTTACTGCAGTAGATGAAGTTATACTTCATAAAACCTATGCATCAGCAAGAGAAAAGACAGAAGATGTTGAGTCTGGACAGTTGTTATATGAAGCAATGCAAAAAAAACATAAAAAAGTTCATTATTTTAAGGAAATAAACGATGCTAGAGAATATTTTGCAGAAAATTTAAAAGATGGGGATCTTTTTATTACAATGGGTGCGGGCGATAATTGGCAACTTGGACGAACAATATTAGAAGACCGGAGAAATAAATGAAAAGCATGACTGGCTACGCCTACAGTGAAGTAGCAGATACTGATTCGACTATCTCAGTAGAGATGAAAAGTTATAATTCACGATTTTTAGAACTTTCTGTTAACCTACCATATTGGCTTTCTCGTCTAGAAACAAGAATTAGAGAGTATGCTCAAAAAAGAATTTTACGAGGAAAAGTTGAAATTTCAATTAGAATTCGTGAAAAATCTTCTAAACTTCAAGTTACCTCAGACCCTGAGGCAGCACGAGCTTATATGGGAGCTGTTACAGAAATTGCAGATGCCTTGGGTCACACGGAAATCATTCCTATATCACTTATAATAGATCAAGAAGGGGTTCTAACATCTGAGCGAAGTATCGACATTGAAATATACTGGAATGCTATTTTGCCGATTTTAGAAAAAGCCTTCGTAGATTTTGAAGACTCTCGTTTAAATGAAGGTAAGGCCTTAAAAGTAGACGTAATAGAAATGATTGATCGCATTGAAGAGGATACTCGTGTCGTTTCAAACTGGATTCCTGAAATGGAAAAAATATTCAAAGAAAATATTAAAGCAAAGTTTGAAGAGATGCTTGGAAATAATATTGATGAACAAAGGGTCATGCAGGAGACTGCTGCTCTTTTAATGAAGTATACCATAAATGAAGAAGTTGTACGTTTAAGAGCCCACCTGACGTCTCTACGGAAGGAAATAGAAGAAAACCCAGCTCCTGGTCGTAAAGCAGATTTTATTTGCCAAGAAATAAACAGAGAAGTTAATACTATAGGTTCTAAAAACCAAATTCTTGAAGTAGGGCAGTCAGTAATTGATGCAAAAGATGCTCTTGAAAATATCCGCGAACAAATGCGTAATATTGAATAATACGGAGAAATAAAATGATTTCTGGTTTTTATGTTCATGAAGGAAAAGAAGTTCGAATAGCAATCTCAGGCCGATCAGGTTGTGGTAATACTACTGTTTCTAGAATATTGGCCGAGACCCTTGATATAGCTTTTATAAATTATACTTTTAGAAGTCTCTCTGAGGAACTCCGACTACCTTTACCTGAAATTATTGAAAAGGCACGAACAGATTTTTCTTTTGACCGCTCGGTAGACACAAAACAAATTGAACTAGCTCGTAGATCTTCTTGTGTTCTCGGTTCACGATTAGCTATTTGGATGTTACAAGAAGCTGACTTAAAAGTTTATTTAACAGCATCTGAAGAAGTGCGCGCAAAAAGGATTATGAACCGTGAAGGTGGAACCTTAGAAGAAACCCAAAAATTTACAGCGATGCGAGATGCCGAAGACACTCGCCGTTATAAAGAACTTTATGATATAGACAATACAAATTATTCTTTTTCCGATCTTGTCATCGACACTGAAAAAAACAGTCCCCAAGATATTGTAAGTACCATATTAAACGTTCTTATAGAAAAGGGTTTTGTTGCACGTGAATAGTCTTTCATTAAAAGAAATACAGGGATTTCAATCTGCAATACTTGATTTTTATAATTTAGAATCACGCACATTTCCCTGGAGAGAAACTAGAAATCCTTATAGTATAATGGTTTCTGAATTTATGCTGCAGCAAACACAGACAAATAGAGTTCTCACTAAATATCTTGAATGGCATGAACGATTTCCTACCCTTGAGTCCCTAGCAACAGCGAGTCTTTCAGACGTTTTATCTCAGTGGGTAGGCTTAGGATACAATCGACGTGCTCGATTTTTACATGAATCTGCCAAGTTAATTATACAAGATTATGCAGGTATTGTACCTGAAGACCCTGATGTTCTAGACTCTCTTCCCGGAATAGGACCGTATACAGCACGAGCAATTTCTACCTTTGCCTATGGTATACCCCATACTTTTATAGAAACTAATATTCGTTCAGTATTTATTTTCTTTTTTTTCTCAGATGTTCCAAGTGTAGATGACAAAGAGATTTTATCTCTTATTGAACAAACCGTATATTTGGAAGATCCTAGAACTTGGTATTATGCACTAATGGATTATGGTTCAGTATTGAAAAAAAAGATTAATAATCCAAATAGGAAAAGTAAACATTATACAAAGCAATCTAAATTTGAAGGATCTCTTCGTCAAGCTCGTGGTTC
>DATFIA010000038.1:0-9870 GCA_035270545.1 Treponemataceae bacterium | reverse complement strand
ATGACTGCGGTTCAAAAACAAAACAGGACTGTAATCGATGCAGTGTGGCGGCCAAAAAAACACGCCCTCATCGATGATTGCAAAACGATTTTTCGTGATGTTCTTTCTTTATATATGAATCGTCCGACTCTTTCTCCATTTACTTTTCACACCGATGAAAAAAAAGAGTATGGTGTCGCCCTTGCAGAATTACCTGAATGGCGTCATCTCCATGACTTACACCTTGTTCAGCATAAAACGGTGAGTTCACGCGCTGCTCGAACAAAAAACAACCCGCTCTTTCCGGTAAATTACTTCGACCGTGAAATCCGAAAGAATTCTGCAGCCCATGCACGAGAGACGGTCAGAGGAGATCGCGAAGTTTCAATGTCTCTGTCCCGCATGGCTATTACTATTGGGTATCACACCTTTCGAAAACCTTTTCGAATTACTAATAAGACTCTAAGGGAGGGGCAAAAGAGCCATGCTGATATGGTTAACTTACTCGCCACCCCTGATGCTCGAGCGGCATATGAAGAATTGTATACTCGACGTCACATATGGGCTCATCAAAAACTCAAGGCAGAATGGATGGAAGATATATGGCAGATGAAAAAAAGGAATCCTCCAATACTAAATTTCAAAACGGGAAAAGCAAAAACGAAAGGTCAGCCAGGGCAAGGGTGGGTGGCACTTCATTTGACTGCATAAAGAAGAGTTTGTTTCAACAATTTTGGCAGCAGTTATCAAGCCTTTTATTCAGAAGGTAAAAAAGGTTCTAGTTTATTTAAAATTTCTTCTTTTGAGAAGGAAAGGTGTTTAAGCGAGCGGTCTTTCAGTATTACAGAAACGGTAAATGGATCGGTGCGTTCCCAAGAATCTATTGAGTCAAAAAAAACCCAAGTACCGTTCCACATGAGTCCTTTTTCGTAAATCCCACATTTTCTTGAACAGGTAATATCGTGAATAGCGATATAAAAACCAATAAGTCCTGTTCCACAGATTGCGATACTAGTTAAAATATCGAATTTTCGAAAAAACAAAAGACCTATAAGTATAGGTGAAATTAAAAGAACTCCAAAAAACTGATACCGAATTTTGTGAGAAAAGAAATCAATCTTATTTCCCATTTGGTGAATAATTCGCGATATTTTGAAATATACAACAAGTGCAATAAAAGGAAGAAGAGACAAAGAAACACCTGGAAGCAGGATTGATGGTGATATCATATACGTATAGTATTGAAATACGCATATAAGAACAAGAAGGAATACCTAATGAAAGAAATTAAAAAAGTCTTAATAGCTGGAGCTGGATCAATTGGATCAATGGTTGCGTCAACTATACAAAAAAACTCGCCAAACACGGTATCTATACTTGCTGGAGGAGAAAGACTTGAACGCTATAAGACACAGGGGTTTATAATAAACAACGAAAAGTGTAGCTTTTCTTTAACCGATGTTAACTCTCATACCGATCCTGATCTTGTAATCATCGCCTGCAAATTTCACCATCTTTCATTAGTTATTTCTGACCTTCAAAATCATATAGGCAAAGACACACTCATATTATCTCTTCTAAACGGTATTTCTAGCGAAGAAATTATTGGAGCTGCATTTGGAGAACATCGTATACCCTTAGCAATGATAGTGGGGACAGACGCAGGACATAAAGAAAACGTTACAACGTATAGCAAGCTGGGAACTATTTTTTTTGGAGATCCTAAAAACAGTTTGGTACCGCATTTATGGAGTCCTCGCATACAGGCAATCTCGAATTTCTTCAATAAAGCACATATTGCATATGAAGTACCCCAAAACATGCTAAATCGTCTTTGGTTTAAATTTATGATGAATGTGGGTTTAAATCAAATAACTGCAATACTACGACAACCATATAAATTCCTTAAAAGTTCAAGTCGAATACCAGAAACAGCTGAACTCTTTGACGCTGCTATGAATGAGGTAATATTAATTGCCAACGCTGAAAACATACTTTTGAATGAAAGCGACATCACAGAAATATATCGAATAATAGATAGCCTTG
The DNA here is from genome assembly GCA_035270545.1 of Treponemataceae bacterium. GTDB lineage: Bacteria > Spirochaetota > Spirochaetia > Treponematales > Treponemataceae > Teretinema. The sequence continues at coordinate 7,845 of DATFIA010000038.1, read as the reverse complement.
CAGATGAGGGAAAAACCTCTATGTGCCAAGATGTTGAAGCTGGAAGAAAAACAGAAGTAGAACTATTTTCGCTCACTGTTATGCAATTGGGGCAAAAACACGGTATTCCAGTTCCTGTTAATACCATTCTCTTCCGCATGCTTCGTTCTATTGAAGAATCGTTTTAAGCTCAATCTTTTGTATAGAGAAGGCTGTTTTGCCTCCACCAGATATTTCAGCGATTGCATATTGACCGCTTAGAAGAGGTCCCGGATTAACGATCCAGCTTGGACCTATTTGATCAACTGCTGCGGATTCGTGAATATGACCGCAGACCAACAATAAGGGTTTATATTTTTCAACGAATTCTCGAATAAGAGATGAGCCAACATGTGCACCAGATGTAATACGGTCGCATTTTGTATCTTTGGGTGGGTTATGTGTAATCAATATAAGCGAATCCCATAAAGAGCTCTCTTCTGGTTTTTCGCCGTCTTCATCAGTTATTCCTGAATTTTCTGCAACAAGATTAAGATCGCTTACCAGTTCTTCTTGAGTGCGTTCGTTCGGAGTAAGGCCTCCAAAAGGAGAAGCTCCACCGGAACCAGCCATTACAAGTCCATTAAAATAAGAAAGAGAAGCTTCTATGCTCAACGCACGAGATTCAAGAACATCTTTAAAATCGATGGCGTCGCAATTGCCTGTAACAGCAAAAATATGGTCATGCATTTTTGCTAGGCGCTCAAGGAAAGGCATTCCAGTTTCCGGTTTCCCAAATTCTGCAAAATCGCCCCCAAAAAGAACCATATCGCATTGTTTCATTACCGGTTCAATAGCATCTAATTGAGACAAATCTCCATGGCCATCTGAAATAATAAGCACTTTAATTGTTGACATATTGATAACCCTTTACAATTTTTGCATTATAGAAAACAACCTATCCATATCTGCTGGTAAACCAATCGAAATACGAACAAACTCGGTAATTCCTGGAATATTAAAAAATCGTACTAAAATACCCGCTTCTTTAATTTTCTCATACACTTCTTTACCCTCTAATCCTATTTTACGGGCAAATACAAAATTAGTTTTAGATGGCAGGACATCCCAACCAGCTTTTATTAGAGTACTCGCAAATTTATCTCGCGTCTGTGCAATTATTCTATTAATTTCAATATAATACAGGGAGTCTTTGCAAGCAGCAATTCCAATTTTTTGAGTTAAGACATCTACCGGGAAATGATTAAAAGAATTTTTTGTAGTAAAAAGAGCTTGAATGAGAGAGGGGTTTGCAACAACATATCCCAAACGAGCCCCTGCAAAACAGTAACTCTTTGAAAAAGTACGAATAACAACCAAATTGGAAAATTCTTCAAGAAGAGAAATTACGGATTCTCCTCCAAAATCAATATACGCTTCGTCAACTACAACAACTTTATTATCTGAATACGATTCCAATAGCGCGCGAATTTTTTCAACCGGCAAAAAGATACCAGTAGGTGCATTTGGATTTGCAAAAATAATACCTGAACTTTCTCCAATCAAGAAAGCTTCAACATCTATCGAAAAATCAGATTTCAAGGGGATTCGTTCATACGGAATGCCATAATAACCTGCATATACAGGATAAAAACTATAGGTATGTTCTGGAAAATACAGAGGACAATCTGAATCAAAAAAAGTGTAAAAAATAAAAGAAAGGACTTCATCGGAACCATTACCAGTAAAAATCATGTCTGGTGTTACACCAGAGCCAAGATTTTCGGCAATAGCCTTGCACAACTCAGTTGAATCAGGATCAGGATATAAACGGAAAAGTGCTGAGTCGAAATTTTTTATAGTATAATCAACTGCCGGAGATGGTGGATATGGATTTTCATTCGCGTTCAGTTTTATATACTGGCGATCAACAGGTTGTTCTCCGGGAATATAGGGCCTTAAATCTGCGAATCTTCTGGCAAACATGAGTCGACTCCTAAACATGAGGTTAATATTGAGAATAACGTCTATCGGTGTTTTTGAACAGTCGTATTTTTAGCAGGGGAAGCCAATATCTACAACTTGGAAGGAAAACTAAGATCCCCAAGGTAACGAGCTGCAGAAAAATAAAAACTTGTGCGATCTAAAAAAGTGTTGATAAAAGAAAGCTTGAAAGTATCGGTATCACTAGTATCAAAGACGAAGAAAAACCGCCATAAAGAGCGATCAGAGAGAGTGTTTCTCATAGTAATACGATGTTCAATTGCAATAACGAGCCTTTTTTTTCCATTATCAGAAGAAACAGTTTGACCCTCTTGAATTGAAAGATTTCCAATCTTTCCTTTTTTCCACAAGTCAGCACTAAAAACAACAGGTTCAGTAGATCCAAAAACTTCAACTAGACCCCCATCGTGAGTTCGGTATTTTCCGTATAATGAGGGGATTCGATTTGGCAAAAACCCTGAAATTCCTTCAACAGGGTAGGTTCCTTCAGATAAAACAGCTGGGAACCTCGAATTAATGCTTTCTTCGGCAGTCAATGGCATAAAGATCATTGAGAAAACACAAAGTATATAGTAAAATGATTTCATGGCTGCTCCTACCGATTTATCTGTACTTTTAAGACTATACTCTGGCAAACAAAATACTCCTACACTTTTATTACACGATTTCTGTGAATATATTCAAAAGTATGCACGTCATTATAGTAAAGAAGTTCCAGAAATGAGCATGTATCTTGAAAATACCTACGTAGTAGTATTAGAAAAACTAGAAGAACTAGAAGAAGCTGCTAAAATATTTCTTTCTACAGATAACAAAGGCAGAAAGCTCGTCTTTGTTCCTCAATTCTACATAGACAAGATTCTTAATCGATTTAAGGAAATTGAAGAGCGTACAGAAGTTCCATTCCCACTCTCATCCGAATTACCTCAAGATTTTCCTCAAGCATTTCTCAAACAAGTATATATTACCACTGATTTTACAGATCAAATAGAAAATCAAGAAAGAAGTAACGCATTCTTAAATCAACTTATATTTCCAGACGAGACAACACCTATGCTTTACCCTGGCTCTATTTCACCAGAAAAGCTTTTAGATATCTCTATGTCGAAGATTCGATTATTTCTTCGTAAAGATGACTCTCGTGATTACATTCAAAAACGGCTCATGGTTGCAAACCCTGGAAAAGAACTTGCGATTAAGAATCATCTTATACAGTTTCAAACCAGACCAAGCGAATCCTTGCGTGCACTCAAATATTCTAATGAATCTTTTACATTCTGGAGCTATTTATGTTCTTTTATTCGTCAGGATTATGTAAAAAAGAGTGAAAAGACACCAGAAGAAACATCTCTTCTACAATCAATATTTATTACTGAATACATGAATAATTATTATAAAAATAAATCGCAACAAGACTTGCAAAGAGAAACAGCTTTAAAGAATCTTGAAATGGCCTTCCAAAAACCGCCTTTATTTTTTGATATGGAAACAATATCTCGTTTTACAGATTCTCGCGGGGTTCCCCTACTTGGGCAATATAAAAAAAATGATCTTGAATCTTTTATAAAAGACAAAACAGAAGAAGGTGGTCTGAATTCGTTACCAATCCTTCTCGTATTTAAGGCAAATAACAACCGCTATTTTGTGCTAAAAGAAAAAATTGTTCCTCTTTTAGTAAAACTTTGCAATGATAGCAGAAAAACATTTAAAGACTCTATTACAAAAGAATGGTATCAACTGATGAGCGGTTATCGTCAAGAAGATGCGATGAAAAACCAAAATGACTTTGAAAAAAAACTAGATGGTCTTTGTAAAACGCTTACTCCAATTCTTCATTCCCTATTAAATGCCAGTTTTATTCCTCTTCTAGCAATGGAAGGGATTCAAACCGATGAACAAAGTGGCTTCAAACTTTTTGACCATGGAAGACTTCTTTCGCTGAGTGAACTCCTAATACTTAATCGTCAAGAACTACTCACTGACACGAGAATCATGCTTCCATTTTGGTATACCTTACCTATTATTTCATCTCTTCTTGCTTTTTTTCACCGACCCAGAACGAAAAAAAGTATTAAAACAAAAAAGATAGTGTCCAATACGCAAGAAAAAGAAACTCAGTCGAGGCCAGATCATCATGATTCTCAGAAAAAGAAAAAAGAAGATCTTAAGCATGTGGCAAAACAAATTGAAAAAAAGCTAATTCCAGAAGGATCAAATTTGGATGCAGAAATGTCTACACAAATAGATTTATGGAACAGAAATCTTGATCCACATATAAAAGAAAATTTGACAGATGATGTAAACTCACTTATTAGAGACTATATTAGACAAATACTTAAAACAATAAAGGCGTCTACATTCGATCTCGCACGTGTTGAAAACCTTGCGGTCACTCTTGTAGACACCCCGAGCCTAATGAGAATAAAGAATAGAGATTCTCTTCTCTCTTACATTAAACTCTACATTATTAAAATAATATCAAACTTAAATTAAAAGCTTTCTTGTTACTAACGCTTACCTTTAGGACCTGCACTTCTTGTTGGTCTTGGACCTTTAGGTCCTGCCCCTCTTGCTGTTTTAGGCCCAGTAGCTTTGGAATCTTTACTCCTGCCTTGAGAATGAGCAGAGCCACCTTTCCCTTGTTTTCCATCAGCTGGTTTACGTGTTTTAGCGCGCTCTGTCATTGCTTTAAGTTCTTCCATTCGGTCAGGATCGTAAAACCCTTCTTTCCAGTTAAACCGAGATACTTCTTCAATAACAGTATTTTTTCTGATTGAATCCATAACTAAGCGATATTCCTTGCGATCTACACGAGTTTTAGAAAAATCTACAAGATACCGGTGGAATCCAGCTTTTTTCAAAACAATCGTTTTATCTGCAAGCACAAAAGGCTGCTCAGGAAAAACATACGATCCGTCTGGCGTAGAAAGAGCTTTGAAATTTCCATTTTGGCGATCTGAAAAATAGGTAAATTTATAATCTTTAGGAAGCGTGAATCGCATGCGAAATAAAGCAGGATACGAATAAACCGTAATAAAAACCTGATTTCTCCATGCAGGATCAATAGAAGATTCAAGATTTTCCCTTGAGTTTTCCAGAGGCGTAATAATATGGTATAAACCTTGTTTTGTAAGCCAGTCTGCAGCCCAACGATTGAAAGTATATAAATATGGACCAGCTATTAGCTTAAGCCCTCTATTTCGTAACATTGCAATATGCCCAGGATTATTCACAATAAAATGGGAATAGCCCTTTTCTACGAGAATATCGAGAGTCTTTGAAAGAGACTCTTCATTTGCCTGAGGCAAAAACGGATCTAATGAAATAATTAGTTCTCGCCGAGAAAATGGCAATACTTGCGGATCCCCTTCCGCCTCCCCTATTAAAGCAGGAGTTGTTTCACTTGTAAGTTCCAAAATAGCGCGTACAGGTCGGTCTGAAAGAATTGAAAACAAATCTTCAACTGTAGAAACTTGAACATACACGCCTTCAGGAAAATCAGATAACTTTCCCGCTCCTCTTTTTCCAATCGTAGCCCGCGCTGCTGCTGTTTTTGCTTCTGGAACAGGTGGAAGTTCTAATTTCAAAGTAGGTAATTTTTCTCCACCGGGCTGACTACGATACGACCCCATTTCTTTTGTAAGAACATGAGGATAGCGTTTTGACATGCTTTTAGTTTGAATTAAGTACACAGAATCACCAGATCCAAAACCAGCAGGAATATCTACCAATGTTTGATAGCCTTCTGTTCGTACTTCCTGAATTTTATGACTTTCACGGCCCGAATCATCTTTTTTATGCAAGCGTATTGAATCGCCAACATCGGGTTCGTAGGTGCCACCCTTTAACAAGGCAAAACGACCATCCTCTTCGGTAAGAACTTTATCTACTTTACCGAGAAAAATACCTGTTCCACCTGCTTGGTCAGGATTTAATACATTTTCAGCCTTAGAAGAATCATACCAGTAACGAGTCTTTGACCTTGCAAAATCGTTTGCAAGAATTCTTCGCGCCGTTTCTAAGGCAGCTTTTTTATCTTGCTCCCAATTATCCAAAACATAGCGGTAGGCAGAAACAACTGTTCCTACATACTCCGCACTCTTCATGCGCCCTTCAATTTTAAAGGAATTTACACCTGCTTGAACAAGATCTGGAATCTTATCTATTAATTGCAAATCATTTGGAGAAAAATAGTATCCCTGACGATTACCGCCAGAAACTTCTGCTGTATACAAGCGACGACATGCTTGAGTGCACATGCCTCGATTAGCAGATTTACCTCCAAGAAAACTTGAAAAAAGACAAAGTCCCGACTCGCTTACGCAAAGAGCCCCATGAACAAATACTTCTAACTCGCAAGATGTACTCGCGCGAATTTGTTGGACCTCAGAGAGACCCAATTCACGAGCCAAAACAACACGTGACACTCCAGCTCTACTCATAGCATTTGCCGAACGTGCGCTTGCGATATTCATCTGTGTAGATGCATGAATTCTCAAATTTGGAAAATATGTTCGAGCAAGATTTAATACTCCAAAATCCTGCACTATTATACCATCAGGTCCCATACGATCAAGATAGCCTAAAAAGCGATACATTCGTTCTGTTTCGCTTTCTTGCAGTACCGTATTCACTGTAACGAGAACTTTTTTTCCTCGTTTATGTAAAGCTTCAACGGTCGCCTCGAATTGAGACCAGGCAAAATTTGAAGAGCGTAATCGTGCATTGAAACTCTTAAGTCCCAAATAAACTGCATCTGCTCCTTCATGCATCGCCGCATCCAGCGCTTCCGGATTTCCCGCCGGTGCTAACAACTCTGCCATATAGTCCTCCCATTATCGCACACATAGTATCCTTTATATGGGCAGGATGTAAACCTTACAGGGCTGTATGCGGGTGGTTATCGGTCCCAGGGCTCGCCTTACTCGTTGGACAAATTTGCCAGTCAGAAGCGCTATTGGTATTTATTTTTTTGTTAGAAAAGCTGTCTCGTCCTATGGTTCTTGTAACGGTTGAACCAGTAGAACAGCAAGCATCAGTTACAAGAGCAGTAGGACCCCAGACTCCTGCAGAAACCGCTTCTTCTGCAGCAATGGAAAGTTCATCCGAAGGCCATGCTGTTTTTTCAGATTCAGATAGAAGCAAGGCATCCATTATTTTGCCTCCAGTTCTTTCCCTCACAAGAATTACAGCTGTTTTTTTTAAGGGAGCCTTAGACTGGACATCCCAAAAATCTCTGGCAGGGGATCGAGCATCGATTCCGGCAGACTCAATTCCTTGGGCTAAAACTTCATCGGTTTCATTAACAAGATTTTCTTCGACAGATCGTAGATGATATACGACAAAATCTCCTTCTAAAACCTCACAGGCAGGAAAAGTCCACACAGGAGACGCAATATTCCCAGCGTTACAAATTTCAACACCTCCAAGATTTCCGTCACTCAAAACGAGAAACTCTATAAACTCAACCTTTGGTTTTGTATACGCCGGTCTAAGTTCATGTATTTGCAAGCGAGCTACTCGATTATTGTACCCAGTAAATGGAACAGCAAAAGACAGAGTGTTACCACCTGAGTCAATAACTGTACCACAAAGAATTGCTTCACGACCCGCTAGTGGTCCTTGAGTCATAACAAGATGAATTTTCTTGGAAGGCTCACTAATATCGGCGGTTGCAGGGCTTTCTTCCGTTTTGAACAGAATGCTTGCCTTTTTTATAGAAACAGGGAGCGAAAATTCTAGACAGATACTATTTTCGCTTTCGGGTATCACTGAAATTAATTTGGGGCTTTTAATATCACCACCCCACAAGGTAACAATAGGGCTATCCATTTTACAAGAAAGGCAAGAAGAAAGTAGATACACTGAAATTAAACAGAAAAA
>DATFIA010000037.1:0-5669 GCA_035270545.1 Treponemataceae bacterium | reverse complement strand
GACAGGTATTAAAATTGATGACATTTTTGTCATGCCAAGCTCTTGGAGTTGGAACAGCTTTATTATCAGACATAATATATTTTGGATAGTGAGCGTTATTGGTTTTAAAATCAATATTCTTTAATTCTTCTAACCATTGAGTATCATCACCAGCTGCAGATAATACATTAATATATTCTTGAATGAAAAATTCTTTTTCACTTTGACTTTGATACAAGGGGCTAATGATAACATATTCCTTATATAAATTTTTATCCATTGGTTCATTTATAAGCTCATAAAGCCATGCATCAAAAAGAATCTTGTCTTCATCTTCAATTTGATTTTTTATTTCATTTACAGAGCCATTCTTCTCATTAGCACCACCCTCTCCTTTTATCTCAACCTCTTCAAATGTGGGGAATACTTTGCCCTCGTCTACTTTTTCTTCCGTTGTTGTTCCACTCGGATCCACTCCACTAACTGGATTCCCATGTACATACATGTACAAGTTCACCCCATCCCCGACACCGATTGGGTCAGCAGCAGTCCACCTTCCGAGCCAGCAGGCATAATACCTAGCCCCGTTTCGGTGGTATGCTCAATCTATCAAATCAATCAGCAGATTCCAGCGAGGTGGTAATCTTTATGAAGAATCTAAATCCGCTTGACTAGTTCCACAATAGCAACCCAGCCTTCGGGTAAGGGGATGTTATACACTGTCCATAACTTTGCGCTGCTCGACGCATGGAAACGGCATTTTTGACGCTTTTTCAGCTCATTCTACTGAGCTGACTATTGATCTTTCTACTTATGGACAGGTGGACGGGGCGACGCTTGGAATCCATCCTACGAATCTTCGCAAAGATGGATGGGGAGTTGCAAAGTGGGAGTGGGAAGGATGATGAGGATTTTCATGTGTGTAACATTTACAACCATCATGGCCAATATCTGATAGTTACTTTGTTCACCAGTTTATTTCCTTGTCCTTGTAATTCTGATGTCAGTTCATCCCCTCCCCAAGCATCTGTAATCAGATGCTCATGGGTCTTATGCTTTTTTACCAATTCTAAACAGCGAATCAATGTATCTATACCTTCTTGGTTACAATGGATTTCTAACTCTTCATTAGTTTCTCGCAATTCAAAGCTTAACAGCTTATTACTATTCATAGAGATTATCTCCTAGTGGGAATTTCCGTTTTGGAAGGCTTGAACCTTTTGGACGATTGACATCAACATGGGGTAACTCTGTTCCTTTTTTGTATGTCCCGCCAAGATCAATGTGGTAGCTCGTTCCAGATTCAAGGTTTTTATATCCACCCAATCCAGAAAGTGGATCAGGCCCAACAGGTTCTAAACCTTTTGTTCTAAACATTTTGTCAATTTCTGCTGGCGTTTTTCCTTTGAAAGGATTAAAAGGTTTGTTTAATGTACGATTTAATAGTCTCAACCCCAACGCACCAAGCCCAGCACCAGTTGCTTCCATCAAAGCACCATACATCAACTGCTTTGTACCTTCGGCAACCATGGCTCTAGATTGCTTACCAGCCATGTACCACATGTAGGCTTCGGGATCTCTTGGAAGTCCTTGGAGCCTTCTGGCTTCTTTCCATAGACCCTGATGGCTCTTTTCTAGCCATTCTTGAGTCTTCTGGGCAAAGGCATCATCACGAGAACTTTCTAGTCGTTCACCAACAGCACGGTTACGAAGCACATCTTGACCGGGTTCATCACTGTAAGATGGTAGAGGAATGTCGAAACCATTGGCGACGATAACTTCTTCGTTGAATTTGTTCTCTACAAATGTCTGGAACTGATCTCGTAGTTCCTTAGTCTTGAAGCTGTATCCACCGTAGTCAAACGATGTTTCTTTGGTTGGTGCGGTCGAACTACTCTTGGAATTTGTTGCAGAACTTGCCGAAGAAGAACTACTGCTTGATGAGCTTGAACTTTGCTTAGGCCCCTGCCCCTTTACTTCAACTTCATCAAGTACCATTACCCCAGCCTTTCCACTCGGATCACTTAACCTCACCGGATTCCCCCGCACATACACGTACAAGTTCACCCCATCCACAAGCCCTATCGGATCAGCAGCAGTCCACCTACCTAACCAGCAGGCATAGTACCTAGCCCCGTGGTAGTACAGACCGCTCTCCTCGTCCTTCTCCTTACCCGTATAACGATACCGTTTCTGGCTTACCTCGCTTGCTGAACGTCCAGCCTGATAACTGGTATCACCGTAGGGATAGTATTCTTCATAGCTAATAACGTTCGCTAAATCATCAAGTTCCAATGAGGCTGAGCCTAAGTGATTATCGAATTGGTAGCGTTGTACAGGTAAGGGATATGCAACATTAGTGCCATTATCAATGGTCAACGTTTCAACAAGTGCTATGCGTTTTTGATCATCCATTACGTGCAAGGTTTCACGTTCTGTATTCAAAACGCCATTTACAGTTTTACGCCAGATTTCAAATCCTCCCAGATACAATCTAGTCTCTACAATGCCTTTCTCAACAACCTTGCGAATCCGCTGTCCGCCGCCATCGTAGTTGTAATACGCCTCGGTTGTGCCTCGTGTGATATGGCTTAGTTTTTCTGCAAAGTCCCACTGCATGCCCTGTAAATGTGGCATGCTAGTCATGCTGCCATGAGCATTGTAAGTGTAGTTCACAGTGGTCTGCCCTACGGTTGTGGAGTTTACGCGATTGCTGTCACTTGCATAATCATAACTACGTGTCCATGCATTTCCATTCGCATTGTGGATTAGCGACAAAATGTTGCCGACACTGTCGTATTGCCATTCGCGGGTGTAATTTCGCATGGCACTGCTATTGAAGTAAATTGAATCTTCAAAGAAAAGGCCCAGTTTCAACAACTGCATTTCAATATCAGAAGTTTCCTCCTGAAATCTGCTACTCTTTCTCTGTAATGAAACGCAAGGCATAAAGTTAATATAGGATTATTGTTTGCAGCTGGGAAGCAGTTAGGAAAAATTACAAATTCTTCCGGATGATGAGTTTCCCAGTTTCGTTCAACGGAGTTAAAGGGACTTTCACAAGATTATCTAAAAAAGTTCTTTCTTCAGGTGTAAGGGAGTTTTTGTTGATGGCAATCCAAGGCTTTGAATCATCACAAGACAAAGGGTCTTTCCCAAATTTGACAAACAAAAATTTTGAATTAAGCTTCATCAGATAATCAATACAAGCACTTGAGCCCTTGTTTGGAGGAATCATGCTAACATAGCGAAACAAAGAATCTACATCCAAAGAATCAGAACTCAATACAGCCATTTTCAACAACTCATTATTAACCACCAACAACCCATCTCGAGTATTCATCTTCGGAGGAAATTTTTTTTTCGATACACCATTCAATGTTTTTGCCGAATCAAAATACTGAAAAATTTTTTCGTAAAATTCTTCTTCCAAAAGCATTGCTTTTTTGGTATACGAAGGCCTTTTTTTGATAAAATCTCGTACAAGAGAATCCGCATTCAAAATTTCATGGTTAGAAACAACTTTTTTCAAAAAACGCTCAATTTCTTTTGCTTCCTTTGACAAAATATACAACTGAGACCATTCTGCTACAGGTTCTCGTAAAATAATTTTTTTGTCTTTTGACTTTTTGACCTCATCCAACTCAAGAGGACTCGACCAGCTTTTTGTTATCGTGTGGATAAACTTATGGTCTATAGATCGAAAGCTTTCTATACTTTCAGTATCGAAATCCGTCCGTATATACGTATCAAAGATGGCTTCGAAATACCAGCCAAATACATATTCTTTCGAGATTCTTGAAAAAGCAATTCGATTCCACCAAAAAGAGATTGCCTCGGCCTTCTTGATTTGACAAGGTACATACCCGCATTGAATGTTTTCACTTTCTGCAAAAACAGAGAAACAAAAAATCAGAAGTGGCAAAACAATTCTTTTCATCATGGCGTTATCTCATCTTTTTTCAAAAAATCAATTTCATCTTTTTCAAACTCATTCAAGGGGAAACCGACCCAGCCCCTGCAACTAAAATTTCGATGAACCTTCATTTTGTTATTCGTAATTAAAGAATCGTCATTATAAAACTTCTTGTAATAAAAATCGGATTTTACAAGAAAATATTGTGCCGATAATTTTTTTAAGAAAGCATGGCAGTCATATGGATGATCAGAACGTTTAATAAAGTCCCTTGTCTGGACATAGACTAAGCTTCCGTCAATTCCAACAAAATTCTCGTAATCGGAACACAAGCCATCCTTTTGTTCACATGAATCCCCTATATCATAAACCAGAAAAACAGAATCAATATAAAACAGCCTCGAAACGTTCTTTCCATCTGCAAGCAATCGTCCATATTCTTTTTTTTCTATAAACTTGGATAACGTATCTATGAGAATAGGTGTCTTTCCATAAAAAATTCGATCCATGACAGATTTCTCAAAAGGAGTTTTTATTTCTATAAATTTTGATGACACAAATAAGGCCGAATCTTGACGAGAATAAGGAGAATCATCGTTTAGTGCAAATACTGTATAGGAACGAGAATTTGCAAAGACGCAAAACAGCAAAATCAATATTACAAGTAATCGCATCGTTATTAGAAGCCTTTCTTTTTGGCAAACAATTATTTTGTCATTTGAATTTCTTTTTTGAAAAGTTGAGGAGCACATTTATTGACATCAATTTCGCCCCTATAAATAGGAATTGATTGTATTCCCAAAGCTTTTCCACTAACATGGACATCATAGAAATAAGATCCATCTTTTCTTGTAAGGACCTCAATACCAACCCATATTTGACCATCTTTCATATTATCATGATCTCCAGGAAAAGAGAACATCGAATTTCTTTCTTTCTGACCTAAAATAAAGGAAGTTTTTCCTGCATTTTGCCATGGATGTAAGTGAAAAACCAACAATTTTTCATTGGGATTACTATTTTTAAAAGCTTTGGTTGAGACGCTTAAACTATCTCCAAATTCAGATCCCATTGTGTGAGTCTTTCTTTCTTTATCATAAAAACCAATATAAATCGTATTTAAATTTCTTAAGTTTGTTCCTATTGCAGAAATTTCTTTATGATTTTCTTTATCATTTTCATTCTCACGAACCATACTTAAATGATGATAAACCATTTTCTCTATAAACCTGTCAATTTTATATTTTTTTATGGCTTTAGCTACAAATGTAACCATTTCCTTCGCTTCATTTGCAAAGCTATCGACACTAGCAACAGACAATTCTTCATTTTCAGCATTCAATAAAGCTTTCGCTAGATTGTCACTACCTACAGTTCTTTGAGCTTTTTCTTTTACTTTAGGAGCATTAATTAATTGATCATCATTTTTAACAGTCTGTGTACCACTCGGATCCACTCCACTAACTGGATTCCCCCGCACATACATGTACAAGTTCACCCCATCCACAAGTCCAGCAGGGTCGCTCGCCGTCCATCTACCGAGCCAGCAGGCATAGTACCTAGCACCATGATAGTACAGCCCAGATTCTTCATCCTTTTCCTTGCCTGTATAACGATATCGCTTTTGACTGACTTCGCTTGCGGTTCTTCCGGCTCGGTAGCTTGTGTCACCGTAAGGGTAATATTCTTCATAGCTGACAATATTCGCACTATCATCAAGTTCCAAGCTTGCCGATCCCAAATGGTTATCGAGTTGATAGCGCTGCACTGGCAC
>DATFIA010000036.1:0-25442 GCA_035270545.1 Treponemataceae bacterium | reverse complement strand
GGCAGATTGACCTGCTTCATAGCCTATCCAGTTAGCTACAACCGATCCGTCTACTTGTCCGCAAATTCCGCCAATGAGTTTTTCTTCAGCTCCCTTATCGGGCTTAGGTCCAATTATAACGTCGCATGTAGAAGTTCCTATGCTTTTTACTAAGGTTCCAGGAGCTGCATCTCCACCAACAGCGCCAATATGAGCATCATATGCTCCCACACATACAATTACCGATTCTGGTAATCCAAGTCTTTTTGCCCATTCTGGAGTAAGTGTTCCAGCAGAAACATCTGTTGTCCAGGTTTCAGAACCCAAAGAATCTCTAATATCGGAGAGCTTAGAGTCGAAGCGGTCAAAGAAATTTCTCGGTGGATATCCGCCCCATTCGGCGTGCCACATTATTTTGTGACCAGCGGCACAGCGACTTCGTTTTATTTTTTGAGGAGCAGTAGTGCCAGTTATTTCTGCTGTAATCCAGTCGCAATGTTCAACTGCTGTAACTGCAGCGGCGGCTACTGAAGGATTTTTACGTATTGTGTGAAGTATTTTTGCCCAAAACCATTCTGAAGAATAAACTCCTCCCATATATTTGGTGTAATCGGTACCTCCCCAAGAGCGAGAAATCTCATTAATTTCGTCTGCTTCCGCTACGGCTGTATGGTCTTTCCATAAAATAAACATAGCGTCAGGATCTTCGGCAAATTTATCTAGCAGTGCAAGGGGTGTTCCGTTTGAATCTGCAAGAACTGGGGTAGAGCCAGTGGTATCAATGCTGATCGCACGTATTTTGTTTGCAATAGATGATGTTTTTTTAACAGCGTCTGAGTGCGTAACATCTGCACGTGCAGTATCTGCACGTGCTGTATCAGCACAAGAGACTGCAGTCCTTACTGCCTCAGTGAGACTTTCTATGTAATCTAATGGATGCTGCCGGAATCGATCTTCTTTAGGATTGCTAAAGAGGCCTTTTTTCCACCGAGGGTAATAAGATACATGAGAGCCAGCAACAGCACCATTAGCGGCATCTAAGATAACAACACGAACCGAATCAGATCCAAAATCGGCTCCTACGACAAAATGTTCGTCAGGTCTGATCATACAAGATTCTCCTTGAAAAAAATATCAAACGGTATTTCTATACGTTGTCCTATCTCAGCATCAAGAACAATTTTTTTATAAAGTTGTTGCAATACCAGACGACCTTGTTCTTCAGGTCTCTGAGAAATAAGACAATCAATAGATCCTCTTACGAGAGCTTCTCTATTTTCTGGAACTAGATCAAAACCAACAATAGTTATTTGATCTTTTACTTTTCTCTGTACAGCCCAGTCCCCTACAAGGTGAACTGCTGCAGAAACTCCAAAAACTCCTTGTAGGTTGGGACAGGATGCTAAAATAAAATCTAATGAGTCATCTATTTTTTCTTCATGCCTTTCCGAACAAGGAATATCAAAAATCTGCACATTGGTACGCGGTTCGTACCATTTCCGAAAACCCCGTGCTCGTTCACTTAGATTAAAGGCCTCTGAATACGGTAAAAGAACCGCAAAGGGCCCTGGGGAATTCGAAAGAAGATTCATCATACGGCCAGCAAGAAACCCGCCCTTAAAGGGATTTTGGGCAACAGTTACCACCGAACCAAAATCTGGCACAGGTGAATCAACAAAAGCGTATAAGGTGTTGGATCCTTTTTTGACTAGGAGGGCTGTTATTTCTTCGTGCATTACCGGTGCTATTATCCAGGCAGTACATTTTGCTTTAAGCATACGATCAAAAGCGCCTCTTAAGGATTCTACATCTGAGCGGACAAAGGTAAAAAGAGCCAGAGAAAATGAAAAGGCAGAAAGGCTTTCAACAGCCTTCTGTAGGCCTTCCCACATTAATACCCAGTATTTACTCTCCTTTTCGAGCTCGGGTAAAAGAACTCCGATTAAATATTCTTTATTCCGTTTAAGTTGACGAGCAAGAGGGTTAGGCTGGTATCCTTCTAGGTCGATGATTGCCTGAATTCGCGCGCGCGTGTTCTCTGATACTCGACCTCGGTGATGAATAACCCGGTCTACAGTACCAATTGACACCTCTGCACGTTTTGCTATTTCTGTTACAGTCATCTGCCTAATCCTTAGTACTCGAATGCGTGTACCTACACTCATTATCGTAACTGATAAAAGTTCAAGTGTCAATATTTTTTTACGCATAAGAATTTTAGGAAAATGAGAGACGGTTTTGATAAAATTTATTGTCTTAATGAAATGGAAAAGATTATTTATGGGTTATTAGAAAGGGTATGTAAGGAGAAATACAGCCTTCTCTTACCTTTTTGCATTCTTCGAGCGGCTGCGAGAATCCCCACTTTCTTATTATGTGGCTCGTTCTGCCTCAGTTTTAATTCTTACATCGAGCACATGAGGATCTTGTAATAAGCTCCATTGGGATGCGTATAACCTGGGGTATAGTTTCCCCTTTTTCTATGAGGGATTCTAGGAAGAGGTTTGTTCCTTTATGTGAAATATCGAAAATATCTTGGCGGAAGGTGGTAATTTTTGGTTCAGTTGATTGGGAGATTATATTGTCATCTACTCCAATGACCGAGAAGTCTTGAGGGATTCTGTACCCAAGTTCTTGGAGGTGGGTTATAACCGAAGCCGCCATAGTATCGTTGGCACAAAAGAATGCTGTGGGTCTTTTCCCTTCAGGGAGAGCAAGGATTTTTATGAGGGCCTTTTTAGCTTCTAAAGGCATGTAGTTCCCGTCTTCTATATATTCAGCAATTACCGGAAGGCCGGCTTTGGTAAGGGCGTCTTTATATCCTTTCTTTCTATGTAGTGCAGATGATTGGTTTGCGGGTCCACAGATATGAGCGATACGGATATGACCGAGCTGCAATAGATGATTTGTTGCTTCTTGGCCACAACGATAGTCGTCGTAACTAATGCTATGCATTTTTGGAAGGTCTGGGCGTTCGCCGTTTATAAGAAGAGTTGGATAACCGCTTTGATGCAGTTCTTCAACATAGTCTTGGTCGAGATAGGGCGTGGCTATAAGCATTCCATCAATTTTTTTTGATTCGAAAAGTTTTTTCCATAGTCGGTGTTCATTGAATCTTGAGTCGCAAATTTCGAGCATGAGCTGATGATCTTTATCTCGAACTGCTTCCAGTGCTCCACGGATCATTTCTGTATAGTAGGGGTCGGAAAAGGCGGCTTTCCAGGGTGGAGTAATAAGAGCTATGACTCCAGCTCTTCCAACCGAGAAGGACCGGGCGCGGGCGTTTGGCACATAGTTGAGCTCTGAAATAATATCTTTAATTCTTTGACGAGTTTTTTCAGAAACGCCGGGGGCGTCGTTAAGTACGAGAGAGACGGTTGCGGCAGATACATTCCCTTTTTTTGCTATGTCTCTAATTGAGATGGCCATTTCCAAGTCTTCCTTGTAACAAATTTGGTAATAAAATGAAGCCTACTATAAAATGTATAGGAGGACAAGGACTTTTTTTTATTTGTGGAAAAATGATATGGCTTGGTTTACACTTTAGACTAATGATTACCTTGCAGGAAAAAAAAGATACTCAATATTCAATTTTAGTTATTGACGATGAGTCTGTCATTCGTGAGAGTTTTCGAGATTTTCTTGAAGATTACGGATTTCAGGTATTTACTGCAGAAAACGGAGCAGTTGGTCTTGAGGTTTTACTCAGGATGCATCCTGATATTGTTATGACAGATCTTCGTATGCCCGAGGTAGACGGTCTTGCCGTTCTTAAAAGATGTGTCGAAACGTATCCCGATATTCCTGTCATTGTGATTTCAGGTACGGGACGAATACAGGACGTGGTGGAGGCTCTTCACCGGGGTGCTTGGGATTACCTTTTAAAACCGATAGAAGATATGACCGTTCTTCTCCATGCAGTGAATAAAGCTGTAACACGTGTTGAAATGGTTCAAGCCAGTAAACAATATAAGGAGCATTTGGAAGAAGAGGTTGAGCGACGGACTAGGGAATTAGAGGAAACAAACCTCGAACTTAAAATGTCTCGAAGACAAATAATTAGAATTCTTTCTCAAGCTGCTGAATATAGAGATTTTGAAACGGGGAATCATTTTTTACGAGTTGGTAGCATTTGTGCTTGTCTTGCGAGAGGTCTCGGATGGGAAGAAAAAGATATTGCCTGCATAGAGCTTGCTGCCCCCGTTCACGATATTGGAAAGATTGGCATACCCGATCATATTTTGCTTAAGCCAGACTCGCTTGAGCCATTGGAATGGGCAGAAATGAAAAGGCATTGCGAGTACGGCCATTCAATACTTTCGGGAAATAAATTACCAGATTTCTTTTTTTCGAATTCAAAAACAGGGTTAGATCAAGTCAAAAATTGTGAGATGCTTGAGCATGCGGCAAATATTGCCTTGTATCATCATGAAAAATGGGATGGAAGTGGATACCCCTCTGGTCTCAAAGGGAATGAAATTCCCTTGCAAGCACGAATTACTGCCGTGGCAGATGTGTATGATGCAATATTAAGTAAACGTCCTTATAAGGAAGCTTGGCCAATAGATAAATGTCTAGACTATATTAGATCTCAGTCTGGTGTACATTTCGATCCAGAGATAATAGAAATATTTTTTAGCAATTTGCAAACTATTCATAACATTAGGGATCACTATTGTGACTCGTAAGCTGGCCGTCTTTTTTGTGCTTTCGTTTTTTTTTGTATCGTGTACACGAAATGAAAAAGATCATGGCTCGTTTCGGGTTGGTATAAATCAAAGCATTAAGTCTGCTCCTGTTGTTCTTGCTTCGAGCTTTGGGTTATTCGAGAAAGAAGGATTGGTAGTTGAGACAGAAGTTGAAAGTTCTGCGGTTGACTTAATGAATGGTCTTTTTTCAAAAAAATATGATCTTGTCACTGTTCCAGGCTATAGGGCCATTGTTAATTCGTATAAAAGAGATGATTTTAGAATAATTGCAGTGCTTAACCGGAATCAAAGTAGATCTTTAGTTATGAATGCCCAAGTGTTAGAAAATCCTGCAAATCTGGTTGGAAAACGAATCGGTCTTGCCACAAATAGTGCTGCAGATTTTACGTTGTATCGGCTGCTTCTTTTTAATAATATTGTAGAAAGCCAAGTACAGATTTTGTATTATGACCCAGCCGATTTATCTGGAGCCTTAGCGAATGGAGAAGTAGATGCGATTATTTCTTGGGAGCCCTTTACTTCTGAAGCTATGAGCCTTTTAGGAGATAATGCGCGAGTGGTAAATGCCCATATGGGTCGCGATATGTATTGGCTTCTTGTTACACGATCTGAAATTATTGAAACTCGCTCAAAAGATCTTTCTGCCCTTTTGCTTGCTTTAGATAAAGCTATTAGCAGGTTAAATAAAAACACTTCGAATTCTTTGAAAACAGTTGCGACGGCGTTATCGTTATCTCCTGACTTATTATTTAAGGAATGGGACGATTATATTTTTCATCTTGAACTTCCGCAAAGTCTTTTGCTTTCTATGGAGCAAGAAGCTTCTTGGTATAAAGAGCGGATAAGAGAAAAACCTCTCATTATAGATTTTCTCGACTTAATAGATGGGAGGCCCCTGTCTCAAGAGTTCAAGCGGCGGGTGTCTATTGTTGGTTTAGGAGAAGCAGATGCTCCTTAAAAAAACATTTACCATTATGATGATTATTTTGGCACTTTTTGGACTTCGTACCGGTTTTGCTTTTTCTTCAAATTTTACAAGGTATAAACAGAATAGCGAATTTCAGAAAGTTCTCAATGAGGCAAAGTGGTCTCTCGAAACTACAAAGGTAATGCTTGAAGAATACTTGATTAATCCGGGACCTCGCTCTTTTCGTCAGTTAACAGTGAAGTATAAAGATTTCAAAACAGATAAGGCATTTGAAAGTTTAAATAAATGGAATTCTCAATTTAGTTTAGTTAATTCTCTTGCTAACAAGTGGGGTGATTTTTTATTTATCGTAGATCTTCTTATTGATCAAATAAATACTCAACAAGACAACACTCCTTTATACAAGGAAACCGTAGCACAGGCTTTTTTAATTTCACATGAAATGTCTTTATTAATGATAGAAATTTCTGTAATGGCAAATGAACAAATAACGAAAGACACTTGGTTTTTTATTGGCTCTCTTACTATTAGTTTGGCCACCTTAGTTTTGTTTGTCTTTTTTATGGTGCTATGGGGGCGAAAACGGGTTCTCGGTAGAGTGGTGCTTCTAGATGATGCGTCTCGTCGCATTGCAGAGGGCGATTATTCAAAAGAGATGGATGTTTCTGGTGCAGATGAACTCACTCGGCTTGCTCAATCTTTTCAAATTATGCAAAATTCTGTGTGGAACCATTTGAAAGCACAGGCGCAAGAAAAAGAGAGACTTTCGACTATTCTTCACTCTATTGGAGATGCAGTTATTGCAGTGGACTGTTCTGTTACCGTAACCTTGATGAATCCGATTGCAGAGCTCCTTACAGGTTGGACATTTGAAGAGGCTCAGGGTCAAAATCTTGATGATGTTTTTATTATTCTAAAAGAAAAATCTAGAGAAAAACAAGACAGTCCTGTTCTCCGCGTTCTTGAAACGGGAGAAATTAAGCAGCTTGCAAACCATACCTTACTCGTTTCGCGTTCAGGTTTAGAGTATCAGATTGCAGATTCTGCGGCCCCTCTTCGCACTGAAGACGGCAAGGTCGAAGGTGTTGTTCTTGTTTTTCGCGATGTAACAGAGCACAAACACATGCAAGACTTAATGATACAGTCTGAGAAAATGCTTTCTGTTGGTGGGCTTGCAGCTGGTATGGCTCATGAGATAAATAATCCTCTTTCGGGAATGATGCAAACTGCAAGTGTTATTCATACAAGACTTTCAGAAGATTTGCCAGCAAATAGAGATGCTGCTGCCGAGGCCGGAATTTCTCTTGAATCTTTACGTATGTATATGGAAAGGCGTGGTATATTTCGCATGCTTGATATGGTTAAAGAGTCGGGTTCTCGCATAGGTAAAATAGTTAACAACATGCTCAGTTTTGCCCGAAAAAGTCCGAATCAAGTTTCTGGAAATAATGTAGGAGAATTAGTTGATTATGCGATAGAATTAGCCGCTACCGATTATGACATGAAAAAAAGTTATGACTTTCGCAATATTAAAATAAAAAGAAATTATGAAGAGTCTTTACCTCTCGTCCCTTGCGATTCAGGGCAGATACAGCAAGTAGTGTTAAATCTTTTACGAAATGGTGCCCAAGCTTTTCTTGATGCAGAAACGATTGAACCTTGTTTTACAATACATATTTATGTTGATAGCGAGCAAAATATGATATGTATTGAAGTAAGTGATAACGGACCAGGCATGGATGAAGAATTGCGCCGTCGTGTTTTTGAACCATTTTTTACTACAAAACCAGTCGGGGTTGGTACTGGGCTTGGCCTCAGTGTTTCATATTTTATTATCTCGGAAAATCATCAAGGTGAAATGGAAGTAAAGAGTTCTCCCGGGCAAGGTTCAACTTTTATTGTGCGTCTTCCCCTTGTCCGGAATTCTCTAATATAAAGAAGAGCTGTCCAGCAAATAATTGTTGAACAGCCCCTTTGTATATTCTTTGACTTAGGTACAGTGTTTCCTTTGTAAAAGGAAAATTATGCTACCAAGTGCTTACTCCAGATTTTCGGATAAAGGTGTCGTCCAGCGGAGAGGCTGTGTTATTACCAGTGCCTGTGTTATACCATTGAAACAAAGTCGATTTACCGTAATTCATCATAGATGCAATACTCGCATTAGAAGCTGCCGCGCCAAGATCTCCATTTTCTGTTTGGATACTTCCCCCTATGGACCAAAAATACCAAAGGTTTGCATAACCGTGCTGAAAAGCTGAGTCTTTTAGAGGCATAAACTCGGGCCAGATTCGGTAGAACGCAGTCTTTTTCCGCATGTCGACATTGTCATCGCCTACAAGGAGTCCTCCAAGAGCTGAGCTTTTAGATTGTTCAACAACTACACCAAAGTTTTTTATTAAGTAATCGACTTGGGTTCGAGCTTCTGCACCGGTCCATTTGTTGCTTAAGTAACTCTTATTTCCTGTGCTCCAAAATGCATCGTTTAAAGCAATACGACTTGGCATGTAATAGGACGGGAGGCTTCCTTTTTTTATAGCTAATCCTAATTTATACGCCACAGATGTCGCTAGCTGGTTTCCTAATGAGTGTCCAACAATTCTAATGTTTCCAGAAGTATTGTTTTGAAGGGCGGCGAGGTAGTTGTCATAAAAAAGATCGGTAATACTTTTTGTTGTGCTATAAGATACATAGGTGCCATTAGAGAGTTTGTAGCGCATATTTTTTAGACCATTGTTACCTTTCCAAACCTTTGCTTCTGCATCTTTTACTTCACCTTCATCTGCAAACTGGTTCCAATAAAAGGCGCCAATGTTATATCCTTTTTGCTTCCATATAGCTCCAAGATTAAGATTGCTTACGTATTTATCGTTCCAGAAATATGGACTTTCTCTCCAGTAGTTATTTGTAACACTATCTTTTTCCCATCCGTGCACAAATAATACCGTTTGTTTTTGCGGGTCATAATTTGAATTAGGTTTTCCGGCAATAAACTTTTCTGCTTCTCCATGTTCATTAAACCACCAGATACCGAAATCCAAATTAGATGTTGTATAAGAAATGCTGTGATTCATGCTAAGGGTATTACCATTTGTGGCTTTCAAATAACCAGAAATACTATAGGTATATGTAGAGGCTTGCTTGGGGCCGCTAAATAAAATAGTTGCTTCTGCTCCGCTTCCCGTTGGTATGGCTTTAAAAATAGGTGTAAAAAGAATCTTTGTTTTTGTGCTATCCACAGTAGTGCGGCCTTCATAGTTTTTTCCTAAATTATCTGTAAGAGTTATTTGAATAGTATTTAAAGAAGAGCTATCTACAGTTGTGTTACAGCTTATGGCCAATGATTCTGCTATTGAAATATTGGTGCTACTGTTTGCAGGACTAATAGAAGTAATTGCGAGAGTAACAATAGCTCTCTCCCTTACGTCTGTTTTATCCTGAGATTCCTGAACACCCTGAACATCAGTGTTAAATAATCCCTGGCTGCAGGAAAGAAATACCAGCAGGGATATTCCTGCAAGAACCATAGCCAGACTTAGCATTCGTACTCTTTTCATTGAAGGCTCCTCTTTTAAGTGAATTGATGTATTTAGTGTATGCTCGCTATTTTGTAAGGGGATACTAGGTAAAATTTACTAAAAATAGAGTAGAAATACTTACTATTCAGAAACAGCGAAGCAAGGCAATACTAGATTTTATACAATCATTTGTTGGGGTGTTTAATTTATGATAAAATCAAGAACTGTCTGCGGTATATTTTTTGGATTCTACCTTGCCGCCTTGCTTTCTTGTAATTCGCTAAAAGGTGAATCTTTGCGGCTCTATTCGAATTCTCGGCTTCCTTTAACAGAGGGTTGGTCATATAGTTTTACAGGTGATGCAAACTCCTTTATTTCGCTACCTTCGGAAAAGCTGAAAAATCTTGAAGATCTTATCCCTGAAGGCCAAGAAACTATTTTTCTTCGTTTGGAATTTGATATGCTGCCTGAATGGGGAGATGCGCCCCTTGGCGCTTACATGGGTAGAATTGCCATGGCCGACAAGACCTATTTGAATGGCGTTTTTATAGGTGGGGAAGGTTTATTTAAGAAAGATACCTTTAGTCAATGGAATAAGGTTCGTTTGTATCCGCTGAACGCAGATCTTATACAGAAACAAGGAAATGTGCTCCTGGTGCATATTTGGTTGGATAGAGAAGGTGCTATATCTGGGAATCCTTTTATAAGCACCCTCGAGGTCTCTCGCAATGTCGCCTTTAGAGAGCAGTTTTGGAATGTAACTATAAACCTGCTTTGTGCTGCGGTAATGCTTGTTATGTTCTTGTATCATTTTATTATTTATATTAAACGACCTAAGGAGTTTGCAAACCTCCTTTTTGCTCTGCTTAATTTGATCTCAGCTATTTATTTGAGTAATTTTTTTATTACAGACTTGCCCGGTAATCCCTTTCCTTTTATTTCCTTTTTGTTATTTCAAAAAATAGTAGCAAATGCAATGCCCTTTGTAATTCTTTATATGTTTTCTTCTTTTGTTCGAGAATACCTTGAGCGGAAAGAATCGCATCTTATTACAGTTATACGAATTGTATTCCTTGTCATTCCATTAGTCTGGATTATTATAAGTCCAGATTATGGTTACCTTCGCTCTATTCGGTTGTTTACGCAGCTTTTTATCTTTCCACCCTTATTTTATATTTTGTATATGGATTTAAATGGGATTTATCGCAAAAACCCCAATGCTCTTCCAATTCTATTGGGCATATCGCCACTCATGCTCACGGTTATCTTTGACATTATTATTCATCAGGTTTTTAATCTGTATGACTGGCCCTACATTACAAGTTTAGGTTGGCAGATAGTTATTCTCGTGCTTCTTTTTATTTTAGCAAATAGGTTTGCTCAAGCGCTCAAGGACGTTGAAGAATTAAATATTGATCTTGAAAAAAAGGTAGATGAGCGAACAGGGCAGCTTACAGAGGCAAACAATAAACTAACTGTTATAAACGACGACCTAATTACTGCACGTCTCAGAGCAGATCAAGATATGAAGATGGCAGCTTTTGTACAACAGAGCTTTTTCCCGCGAAATGCGCCTTCGGTAGAGGGCTGGGATATTTCGTTTGTTTTTAAGCCAATGTCTGGTGTTTCTGGCGATCTTTACGATTTTTATACAAACGGAAATAAACTTACTGGTTTGTCTTTATTTGATGTCAGTGGTCACGGTATTGCTGCAGGTCTTGTAACGATGCTTGCAAAAAATATTGTGTTCAGAACGTTTAAAGAAAAAAGGGAAGAAGCATTGTCAACGATATTGAGCAATATTGATAAATTGCTTATTCAGGAAAAAGGCGATATTGAAAATTATTTGACTGGAATTTTATTGCGCCTTGAAGGTGACAGAGTTGAGTATGTAAATGCTGCTCACCCGGACATGTTGTACCGAAATGCAAAGTCTGGAAAAACTCGACCTGTTATAATAGAGGGTAAGGATCACAAGGGTCGAATGTTGGGTATCCCATCTCTTTCTGACGGCTATACAACCGTTACCTTTACCATGAAGGAAGGAAACTCCTTGCTTATTTATTCGGACTGTTTGGTGGAAACTCGAAATGCTCAAGATGAAGAATATGGAATGGAGCGCTTGCTTCGCTCCTTCTCAGAGTCCGGAGAAGGAACTGCAGCAGATAAACTCAACGCTGTCTTAAACGATTTTTACGCCTTTACCAAAGACATTCCTTTGAACGACGATTTAACTGCTATTGTTCTACAAAAGGGAACAAGGGTTCCCCTCTTGTAGTGAATGACTAAATTAGTATTTGACAAATATAAGACTCTGTTTGATAATAAAAATTCCGGCGTTGCCGAGCAATAAATAGTGAACATGATTATTCCAGGTGGTAGTACAGAAAAAAACGGGCATCAAGTGAAGTGATTTTGTTCAGATAAAAAAGAGGGTACATTGAATGAAAAAATTTAATCCTGTTTTTCTGGCATTGTTATTCGTAACAATCTCTGCTCTTTCTGCCCAACCTGTTGTAACCGACACCTTTTCGACCCTGACTGGCTGGACTCCTGCCTATGGAACATGGAAAGCCGAGAACGCTTTAATACAGAGTAATAGTAAAACTGGTCTTGCAATGATCAACCGGAAACTTCCTCAATCTGGGGTATATCAACTTGAGTATACCGCATCCTACCTTTCTGGCGGTTTTGCCGACCAAAGAGCCGCTGACATGGGAAAATACAATGCAGGCTTTGGCATCCATATTGGCATAGATAAACCTGCCAAAGGTCCTTCTTGGGGTAATGGAAAATCCTATCTTTTATGGTTTAATCTCGACACAATTGTTCCCTCTACATCAGATTTTCATGGCCTTCGCGCACAAGTTTATAAAAGTGAATCTAATTCAGTTATGACTCTCATGAGGGAATATAATGAAGAATTAATACCTGCAGACTCAATTGAAGAAACTCTAGACTATCTCTCAGAATCACTCTATTTTAAAATAATAGTTGATACAGATTCTGGAGAGGTAAAAGTCTTCGACCCTACCCTGGAAGATCATTATTATTCATTGTATCTTGAGCCTTCATTACTCAAGGGCTCCTATATTGCGCTGCGTACAAACAAAGTAAGTATTGCCTTTAATGATCTAAAAGTTACTCCGCTTCGCTGAGGCAGAACGGGCAACAAAGGGCCACTTTAGTCGGGCGGAGCCATGAGGTCGGAATACCGACCTCCCGCCCACAAAGATTCACATAGGCGAAGATACATCATTTCTGAGAATCCCGTGAGTTTGACATAAATCAATTCTTTGTATAATATAGATATATTCGAAAACATTTTTTTTCATCCCGATCTACTCACCATTTTTTCGATTAAAAAATTACTACACTCACAAAAGGCGGTCAGATGAAGAAAATAGCCTTACTAGGTAATTATCCTCCTCGCAAATGTGGCATAGCTACATTTACTCATGATTTAAATAATGGCATTAAAAAAAATGGCGTAAAAACGGCTGTCATTGCCATTAACGATGGCTTAAACAAATATGCTTACCCTTCCGAGGTTGTCTTTGAAATAGAGCAAAATGAAATTGCCTCATACATTAATGCTGCAAGTTATTTGAATGCAAACAATTTCGATGCTGTTATTTTACAGCACGAATTTGGTATTTTTGGCGGAAAAGATGGCCGCCATATTATTCAACTTTTAAAAAGACTCAGAATGCCTGTTGTTACAACATTGCATACAGTTCTAGATACACCTTCTGAAAACCAAAGACAAGTACTTACCGAGATTTCAAACTTATCAGATAAAATAATTAGTATTTCCCAAAAAGGAATAGATATTCTCCAAGAAATCTATGATTTCCCATTATCAAAAAGTATTCATATACATCATGGTGTTCATAAAATAGCAGTAGAAGGTGTACCAGCTTTACGAAAAAAACTGGGTGTAGAAGAAAAAAAAGTACTATTAACCTTTGGACTTCTTTCAAAAAATAAATCTATTGAAGTCGTTATTAATGCCTTACCAGAAGTAATAAAAAAACATCCTAATATTGTATACATTGTCCTTGGAGCAACGCATCCTCATGTTGTAAAAAGTGAAGGAGAAGAATATAGACATTCACTTGTACGACTTGTTACTAAATTAGGCCTAGAAAAAAATGTCATTTTTATAAATAGATTTGTAAGTAATGAAGAATTATATACATACTTAAAATTATGCGATATTTATGTAATCCCCTATTTAGGTGAAAAACAAATTTCCTCTGGTACATTGATTTATACCATGGGCGCAGAAAAACCCATAATTTCTACACCCTTTTGGTATGCGAGGGAAATGCTCGCCGAAAACCGCGGAATGCTTTTTGACTTTAATAATTCACAGCAATTAAGCGAAAAAATAACTGAACTTCTCGATGATAAATCTAAAAGAGCAGCTATCGCGAAAAATGCCTTTACCCTTGCAGAGAAATGCTACTGGCCAAATATTGGCAAAAAATATCTTAAACTACTAAAGGTCCTTGTGTCTGAAAACGATACAATGGAAGCTGCATATGAAGTTGCCTCAGGTGACGAATCTCAACTTTCATTACCTCCCTTAAATCTTCTCCAACTTCGAGTTTTAACCGACTACACTGGAATTTTACAGCATGCAAAATTTAATATTCCCGACCGTAGTCACGGCTATTGCATTGACGATAATGCTCGCTCTCTAATTCTTTCTGTTATGCTTCAAAACGAAGTACAAGATGTAGACGAAGCAAATAGACTCACAAGTGTGTACTTGTCATTTATAGATTACGCCTATAATTCGGATAATGGAAAATTCAGAAACTTTATGAGTTACGAAAGACAGTGGTTAGATGAAGAAGGTTCTGAAGATAGTGCTGGCAGAACAATGTGGGCATTAGGATATACTGCTGCTACAACCAATGTCGGAAATTTTTATCGTCATTCAAATAATCTTTTTAAGAAAAGTCTAGAAAAAGTAGACCATATTACACATCCAAGAGCTTTAGCCTATCTTATCCTTGGCATGGTGTATCATGCACAGGTTCATGGCGAATCTTCTGTAATTGCAATGTTAAAAGAAAAAACGAATCAGCTCTCTGCAAATTTTGACACATCAATAGACCAAGAATGGTTGTGGTATAAAGACATTATTACCTATGCCAATAGTCGAATTCCCCAGGCCCTTATTTTTTCTGGAATGCTATTACAGGACACAGCTATTATTAACCGTGGATTAAAAATACTCGACTGGTTAATTGCTAAACAGTTTGTCGGGGATATTTTTTCTCCCATTGGTAATGACGGCTGGCTTACCCCTGAGGGAAAAGCCCGCTTTGACCAGCAACCTCTTGAAGCCCATGGAATGATAGATGCATGTCTTCAAGCAGAAGCATATGTCAAAGATGGCCGATATGCCGAATATGCTTTAAAAGCATTTTCCTGGTTTACAGGAGACAACGACTGCTCTGAACCCTTGTACGATTTTGGAACAGGGGGCTGTCGCGACGGTTTGAATCCTAATGGTGTAAATTTAAATCAGGGTGCTGAGTCAACAATTTCATGGCTTATGTCGCTTATGAATATCTCATTTTATCTTCGGAATAATAGGTAACAAATATGGTACACGTAAATAAACTTCCAATACGAATATATCCTTCTTCAAAGAGAACTCTATTTCGCCCCTTTGTTTCTGGTAATCCGGCTCAAGTAGAACATATTCTTTTTAGAATCTTTTCCACCCCTAAGGCAGATCGGGTAAATATTCTTGCAAATATTTATGACAGAATAGATATTCCAAATAACATTATGAAGTGTATTTTTCTTAGGCACTATGAGATTATAAAAACCCGCATACCTTCCAATCTAGAACTTACAGAGGTCGGAAAACAATTTATTGGGGCTTTCTTTACTCATCAATATTCTTTGGAATCTACTGCATTGTTTAATCCATCTATAGTGCCCCATCCAGTGCAAGATAAAGAGGGTGTAACGAAATTTATTATGAGCTTACGAGCTATAGGAGAGGGTCATATCTCTTCGATTACCTTTACCGAAGGAGAAATTGACTCAGAACTAAATGTTACATTAGTTGAAAACTCTCCTATTATATTTGAGCCAGAACGCAAAGAGCATATGTATGAAAAAAATCTCTTTATTAAAAAATCGAACGAATTAGGAATTCTTTATAATTTAAATAAGCCGGTATTTGACACACTTCCCGACCATTTTTCTTTTGCAGACCTTGAAAAGGCTATTAGCAAAATGATTAGTACTAATGTGAGCAATAATAAAATTGAGCTTGAAAATGCATTAAATAATATTAGATTGCTAGCCCTTTCAAATTTTACCCTAAATTTTTCTACAGAAAATATAACTGAGCGAGCAATATATCCTGCTTCTCCCTCTCAGAGTAATGGACTCGAAGATGCTCGGTTTGTAAAATTTGTAGAAGATGATGGTAGTGTTATTTACTATGCAACTTTTACTGCATACGATGGAAAAACCATTATGCCCGCAATGCTCGAAACACATGATTTTAAAGAATTCAATATTTCAACACTAAATGGTCCCGGTGCAAAAAATAAAGGAATGGCCCTTTTCCCTCGTAAAATAAACGGTAATTATATGATGCTAGGGCGTCAGGATAACGAATCGTTATATATAATGTCGTCCGATAATCCCTACTTTTGGTACGAAAGCAAACCCTTAATAAAGCCCACTTATAATTGGGAATTTATACAGATTGGCAACTGTGGCTCCCCTATGGAGATAGATGAAGGCTGGCTTGTTCTTACTCACGGGGTCGGAGCTGTTAGAACTTATTCTCTCGGTGTTATTTTGTTAGATAAAGATGAGCCTTGGCGCGTAATTGGGCGATTAAAAAAGCCCTTGCTTGAGCCAGCAAAAGAAGAAAGTTCTGGTTACGTACCAAACGTAATTTATACTTGCGGTGCAATGGTAATAGGGCGGACCTTACTCTTACCCTATGCCATTGGAGATGTTGTAACAACTTTTGCAACTATTAGCATAGATGAACTGGTAGAGGAAATGAAGGGTTAATATATGAAAATTGCGATGCTCTCTCCAATAGCCTGGCGGACTCCTCCTGTTCATTATGGGCCATGGGAATTAGTTACTTCCTTGCTTACAGAGGAGCTCGTAAAAAATAATATAGAAGTAACTCTTTTTGCAACAGCAAATTCAATTACAAGGGCGCACTTACACTCTGTATGTCCTACAGGTTATGAAGAAGACCGGAGCCTTGACGCCAAGGTTTATGAATGCCTGCATATTTCAGAATGTTTTGAAAGAGCGAGCGAATTCGACATTATTCATAATCAGTTCGATTTTTTACCACTAACGTATTCAAAACTCGTGCAAACACCTGTAATTACCACAATACATGGGTTTTCTTCGCCTCGAATTATGCCTGTTTTTAAAAAATATAATGGACACACCCATTATATTTCTATTAGCGATGCAGACCGCTCCCCTGAATTGGATTATGCCGCCACCATTTATCATGGGCTCGATCTTGCCAATTTTGCATTCAACAGCCAGCCAAAGGGCGAGTATCTTTTATATTATGGGCGTATACACCCAGATAAAGGAACAAAAGAAGCCGTTGAAATTGCACTCTCCCTCGACATGAAATTAATTATTGCCGGTATTATTCAGGACGGAGATTATTTTAATAGCTATGTAAAGCCCTTTTTGAAAGAGGGTAAAATAGAATATATAGGTAGTGTTGGGAAAGATAAGCGTGAAGACTTATTAGGAAATGCCCTTGTTTTACTTCACCTAATTAACTTTAACGAGCCCTTTGGTTTAGCAGTTGTAGAAGCAATGGCCTGTGGTACTCCAGTTATTGCGTGCCGAAAAGGCAGCATGCCAGAATTGCTTACAGATGGCGAAAATGGATTCCTTGTCGAAAATGCAGAAGAGGCTATTGAAAAAGTGAAAATTATTGAAACTATAAAACGCATAAATTGCAGGAATACAGTAGAGAAGCGGTTTAGTAAAGAAATAATGGCTAAACGATACATAGACGTCTACAAAAAAATTTTATCTTAGTTTTCTAACAATTCTGGAAACCAGGTTTGAAGTGTATTCATATATATACTGTTTTTCTGAATAGCAGCAAATGCTCTTTCCAATGCTCAATTATCTGTGGATCGGTTTGTTTCGAAAAAACACAATACACTGAAACTTTTTTAATAGCATATATTGGAATAAAATCGTCAGGGTTTATTGGTTCTTAAAGGTGCAATTTGAAACGGAGTCGCTTCACTCGTGGTTCCTTATTTTCCTAATTGGATAAAACGGGATACAGGTGAGGTATACATAATGCCAATTCCGGGTGTTGTAAGGCATGAAAGAGATTGAATTGCTTCTTGTATCGCCGCAGAGGTTTTCATTTCTGCCAAGATAAGAACTTCTTCTTTTTCCGGAACTATGGTAATTCCAAAAAACTTTTCATCGTCTGGTTTTCCAGTTCCCCGTGCATGAAGAATTGTCCCGCCATTTGCTCCAGCCTTACGTGCTGCGTCCATAATATCATCGGCGTAACCACGGTTTACTATTACTGTTATAAGTTCATGTTCGGTATCAAGGGGCATTTTGGATCCTCCAATAGAAATGCAAAAAGAAATTCCGGCGTTATGCCGCGGATATATATGTGCTGTTTTTATAGCAGTAGTAATGCGCTCAAGCTCATCTTCACTTGTGAGTGTTATAAGGATGTCTTTTTCAATACCACCAAGCCCAATAGTGCGTAAGAGAGGGGATCTCGCATAACCTCTGCCATGAAGAATTGTTCCTCCATTTGCCCCCGCTTTAACCGCAAGTTCGTTTAGGCGGTGAGCAAGGCCATGGTTTACAATAGTAACGATTTTCCATTCAAACATCACTGCTAACTCCTTCGAGCTTTTGGCGCTGTAGCATTCTTTTTTCTTTTTGATGATACAAAAATCCTAATATTTGTATGCTCACTGGAGGGGCTATTGCAATGAGAGCAATTAAGCCAAATGCATCTGTTGCAGGATTTCCCCCAGAGCCTGCGGAGGCCCCAACCGTTAAGGTGAGAATAAATGTGCTAGATAAGGGGCCAGTCGCAACACTTCCTGAATCGAAGCCTATTTGTGTAAATAGAGCTGGAGAAAAAAAGGTTAAGAAAAGGGCTAAAATAACCAAAGGCGCCAAAAGCCATAATAAACTAAACCCTAAAAGAACACGCAAAAGGGACAAGGCTACAGCTGTTGCCACCCCAATTGCAACAGTTGCGGTGAGTACAGGGCGAGAAATATTACCCGAAGTTACTTCTTCAACTTGTTTTGTTAACACCCACATTGACGGTTCTGCGCATACAATAAATGCACCCAAAAGACCTGCTAAGGGAATAAGAATCCAGGCGATTTCACCTTCTGCTAAGACTTTTCCAAGTGCATTTCCCGTTGGAATAAAACCCGTATTAGCACCAAGGAAAAATAAAACAAGACCTGCAAAGGCGTATATCATTCCAATCATAATGCGTCTAAACTGAGACTTTGGAACATGTAAAAGCGTTTTTTGGAAAAAGATAATAAGCGCAGCTAAGGGAATAAGAGCAAATGAAACGTCTTTCAAAATACCCGGTATAGCTCGCCCCCAGGTAGAAAAAACTCCATTTGAAGAAAAAACTTCCAAAGCGGTTGCAAGAGGTTTTGTATCTGAATTTGAAAATAGACCCATTAAAAGAACAATAAGGATTGGAAACATCGCAACTATTCCTGTTGTTCCAAAGTTGTCTTCCATGGCACTCGAGTCTCCTCGAATCGCACTTATACCAATTCCAAGAGCGAGAAAAAAAGGAACCGTTAAAGAACCTGTTGAGGCACCAGAGGAATCAAATGCAATTGCTGTAAACATCGCATCTGAGTGAGTGGCGAGTAGTAATGCAATAATATAGGTGGTAACGACTATTGCCCTATAGGGAATCTTAAAAATTGTTCGAGAAATAGCGAGAGCAAGACCGAATCCAACGCCCAAGGATACAAAAAATACCAGTGATCTCGCAGTTATTGCACCCGTTACCGACTGTACCACTTCGCCTTGAACCATGAGATTTGGTTCTGCCATTGTAATAATAAAGGCAGAGACGAAAACGCTTGCGAGAATTAAAGGTAATTTTCTTGTTCGGATTAGAGCTGCTCCAAGAATAGTGGCTACTGGAACAATTCCAAGGTCAATACCTACGAGAAATAAGGCGAGTCCTAAAATGACAAGTATAGAACCTGAAAGAAAAACAGGCAAAATTGATTGAGGTAAAGGCCCCACTGTAAAGTGGAGGACAAGAACAATAAGAGACACTGGTATTATAGCAAAGGCTGTTTCTTTAATTTTTACGAATAAATCCATTCTAAAGGAAACTCTACCATAGAAACACAATACCAACAAGATTTATAAACACTTAGATTGAGGCAGAACGGGCAAGGAGGGGAGCGAGAGAGCCGGGCGGAGCCTCGAGGCCGGAATACCGTCCTCCCGCCGAGCAAAATTTTTACTCGGCGGCGGCTCCGCCCGTTGTATTTCTCCCCTTTTTTGGGGACTATCACTATTGTGATAGTCCCTAGGACCGTTCCTGCGGTCCTAATTGTTCTGCCTCAGTCTATATATCTTAAAAGAATAAGGCTGGTGCTTTTGACAAATTCCCTTATAATAATGGTCTAATGAAAAAAAATAAGCACAGAAGTTTTTTTAATGAAAGACAGCTTGTTCTCGGACTTTTTGCCCTTATCGCAATGGTGGCTCTTATGCTTGCTTCCACAGGCTTAATAAGAAGTTTTACCATGTATAAAAGAACGAAGACGGTTGTTGCTCTGAACGAAATAGCAACGCATAGCTTGAGTGCTGTTAAACATTTTGCCTTTGAGCGTGGCCGAACAACTGTTGTATTGAAAAAAAATGAAAGAATAACAGCAGAAAATATGCTGTTTATTGTTGAGCGACGCGAAAATGCTGATATTTCAATCGAAAAAGTTATACATCTTTCACAAAGTGCATTTCCTTTAGAATCTTCATTACTCGCTAAAACATGGTCAGTGGTTAAAGAATTACGCCAGGAAGTAGACAGCAATTTTGAAAAGCAGTTAGAGGATAGAAGTGAAACTATTTCTACTAGATGGATTTCTAGTGCAAATGAGTTGGTGCAAAACATTGAATTGTTGTTAATTGAGGCCTCTCAGCTCGAAGATGCTAATTACGGCTTTGGACGTTTTGCTAATCTTCGAATTCGTGTTTTACAGTTTAGGAATTTTGTTGGCTCTGAATCGAGTTTGTTATCTGGAACTATTCTTGCTGGTAAAATACCGAATCCAACCGTTTTGCAAGAAGCGGAGATTTTGCGTGGAAGATCTCTACAGTTATGGAGTGAAATAAAAAGTAACGGACGATTTTTAGAAAACAATCTTTTTGAGGTTTCCTTAGATCGTGTATATACAAATTTATTTGAAGAACTGTATCCGCATCAAGAAATTTTTCGCACAGCTTTGCGAACAGGAATACCTCCGGCTTTAGCTCTTGATGCCTATTTAGAATCTTCGGTAAAAGCATTGGATTCAATTATTGAGATGATCGATTCATTGGACTCAACCGCAAATACATATGTTGCACATGAGATGTATGTAGCTCTTCGAAGCATGATAATTAATATTGCAGGTCTTTTTGCAATACTTATTTTGTACGTGTTAACTCAAATATTACTTGTAAAGCGTTTTGCGTTACCTCTAAAAGAAATTATTGTCCGAACCCGTCTTTTACAAGCTGATTCTTCAGAAAATAGTTTTTCTGGAGAAACTGATCTTGAAAATGTGAGCTATGCGCTCGATATGCTTGAAAAAACGCTGCGAGAATTAAACAAAGCTCGAATCGCTGCAGAACATTTGGCCGATCATGACATTTTGACCGGTTTGCCTACCTTTCGACTTGCCTCTGAACGTTTGGATATTGCTATGAAATCTGCAACGAGAAATGTATCAAAAGTTGGTTTGTTGTTTATAGATTTAGATGGCTTTAAGGTGATTAATGACGAAAATGGTCATGATGCAGGTGATCATGTTTTACAGACTGTTGCTCTTCGTATGAAGAAAACTATTCGCCCTAACGACACCGCAGCCAGAATTGGGGGAGATGAATTTCTAGTAATTCTTCCGGATTTAACAAACATAGCAGAAGCGGAAAAAACCGCACATAGGTTATTAATAGCGATTACAGAACCAATCTCGTTTAATAGTAAACAACTTTTAGCGGGTGCGAGTATAGGAATTAGTATTTTTCCAGACCATACAAATAATGCGCATAAACTACAAGTTTTAGCAGATAAAGCTATGTACTCTGCAAAACGTTCTGAAAAAAATAAAATAGTAGTGTATACAGTGTAATTTACTACGAAAATGTTACCTCGGGTTTGTCTCTTGCCCGCAAATGAAATATTAGGTATATTCCCTCTATTGCGATTAGGCAAAATTTGTGCACGAGGTATTGCTTGTGTTTGATTCATCTCAGCTCATGTTAGCGCTGATAATATTTGTAGCCCGTGTCTCCGATGTTTCCCTTGGAACATTCAGGCACGTAATGGTTATTCGGGGTAAAAAACTTCCCGCTTTTTTCATTTCTTTTGTAGAAGCCCTTATATGGGTATACGCTGTCTCTCAAGTTATTTCTAAGGTGACAGCTCCCTTAACTGCCTTTGCTTTTGCCCTCGGTTTTGCAACTGGGACCTTTGTGGGTATAACGGTAGAAAACTTTTTTAAAATTGGTGAGCAGGTAGTTCGGGTATTCTCAACAGAAGGGAACCTTCTTTCTGAAGCCTTGAGAGAAAAAGGCTACCGTGTAACAGTATTCGACGGGACCGGCCGTAATGGAGTCGTTCAGCTTTTATTTGTACAAGCACGTCGGCGAGAAGTAGCAAAAATATCCGCCATTGTTAGGAGTCTCGATCCTAAAAGTTTTTTGATTGTCGACGACATTCGGACTTCTTCTGTTGGTAATCCTGCTCCAGGAAAATAAATAACATACAATAACGCGTTTTAGCGATTCTAAGGATAGTGTAATGAGACTCTCTCGCATATCTTTTGAGGATATGCCAAATGAAAATTCTCTTTTTCAAAGTGGTTTTTGGGCTGCTTTTAGGAACGAGGGTGGAACTGAATGTTTTTCTTTTTTAGTTGAGGACGTTCCTAATCGTTTGCCCTTTGGTCTTGTTGTTCTCGTGAGAACTGGAACTTCCGGCGACAGATATGCCTATGTACCGCGAGGAATAAATCTCAATTTAAAAGCTTGTGAAGAAGGCTTGTTTCTTGAGGATCTTTCCGAAAAACTCGCGGAGCTTCTCCCTAAAAATATTGTGTGCATTCGTTACGATAGTGCTTTTTATTCTCCCTTTACAGACAGTGAGTACTGGAGTTCGAGTGGTCAATGGAAGGGAGCTCCTCGTGTGGAAATTCGTGAACTTCGCATGAATTATGGAACACGATTTCGAAAACTTCGAAAATCTCCACTTGATCATTTAAGTCCCGATACAGTGATCATTAATCTAGAAGAAAGCGAAGAGGCAATACTTTCTCTAATGCGTCAAACAACAAGAAATAGTGTTCGCCGCGCATATCGAAGTGGTCTTGAGTATCGAATAGAAGGGGTAGAGGGCTTAACATCTTGGTTTCCTCTGTATGAAGAAACAGCAAAGCGAAAAAACTTTTTTTATGAAGAGTTATCTTATTTTGAGAATCTGTTTGAAACAGCGACTCATTTTTCTTCAACTAATGGAGAGACTCCAAAGTTTTTTGTTCTAAATGCACTAAAAGATGGAGAAGTTCTCGCAGGTCTTATCTTGGCCGCAGCAGGCAAGCGAGGCTATTATCTCTATGCGGGATCGAGCACTAAACATCGAAATTGTATGCCAAACTATGGTCTTCAATGGGAAGCTATTCGCTTACTTCGATCTCATGGCTGTACAGAATACGACCTTATGGGCGTCCCTCCAAACGGGGATCCAAACCATTCAATGTACGGTCTGTATACCTTTAAGACAGGACTTGGGGGAAAGGTGGTGCATTATAGTGGTTGTTGGGACTACCCCTTAGACCCAGATCGTTATGTGTACCTTGCAAATGCAGAGAATTTTGGTGGAATTTAATATATGTTAGATAGGCAAAACATCTGATTTTTTGACGATTATCTGATAGAATAAAAATCTCTGCAAACAAGGAGGCAGTATAATGGACGAAAAAGAATTCCTTGAACTGATAGAGCAAAAAAAATATATAAAAATAAAAAAAGAACTTTCAGAGATTAACAAAGTAGATATTGCAGAGTTGTTAAATCCGTTAGATCCAAATATTACCTTGCTTATATTCAGGATGCTTCCTAAGGATATTGCTGTAGACGTATTTGCTCACTTTTCCGCAGACCAACAAGAAGATATTATAAATGCAGTAACAGACAAAGAATTACAGTTTATACTAGCAGAGCTTTTTTTCGACGATATGATTGACCTTATAGAAGAAATGCCTGCAAATGTGGTTAATAAAATTCTTGTAAACTCCACTCAAGATGAAAGAAATATCATTAATAAATTCTTAAAATATCCAACAGATTCTGCTGGTAGTCTAATGACTATTGAATATGTTGAGCTTCGAAAAGAAATGACCGTAAAAGAAGCTTTGGCTCATATAAAAGAAATAGGTTTAACAAAAGAAACGGTATACACCTGCTATGTTACAGATAAAAATAGAAAACTCCTTGGTATAGTCTCTCTTAAAAATCTGGTTACTTCCGAAGAAACAATATCAATAGCAGATATTTTGCATGAAGAAGTAATTTATGTTAATACTCACGATGACCAAGAGACAGTAGCAAACATATTCCGAAAATATGGTTTTCTAGCTCTGCCAGTTGTCGATAAAGAGCAGCGCCTTACAGGTATTATTACCGTAGACGATATCATGGGCGTTATGGAAAAAGAAGCTACAGAAGACTTTCAGAGGATGGCGGCCTTAGCTCCATCTGAAGAGGCGTATTTAGAGTCAAACGTATTTGTTTTAGCAAAACAAAGAATGCCCTGGTTATTAGTCCTTATGATAGGGGCAACTTTTACCGGCGGAATTATTGCAAGATTTGAAAATATTCTGCAATCGGTAGTACTTCTTACCGCTTTTATACCAATGCTCATGGATACCGGAGGAAATTCTGGAAACCAGTCTTCTACCCTTATTATTCGCGGTTTAGCCACTGGCGATGTTACAACCCAGGATATTTGGAAAGTTCTGTGGAAAGAATTTCGAATAAGTATTTTGACCGGTTTGGGCCTTGCCCTCGTAAACTTTCTAAAAAACATGCTATTTGATCGTGTTGGTGTTTTGGTTTCCCTCACTGTTTCTCTCACCTTAATTGTTACCGTAATGCTCGCTAAAATGGTTGGCGGCATACTTCCTTTAATAGCTAAAAAGCTTAAAATGGACCCCGCCATTATGGCAGGACCTCTTATTACAACAATTGTCGATTCACTTGCTTTGATTGTGTATTTTAGTATTGCAACAATGTTATTAAAAATTTAATTTTTTTTCTAAAAAACAGTGGCTTTCTTCTCTTGTTTTAGTTAATGTTATAGTAGGTTAACTTAACTATAACAGCACTGGAGGAAGAAAAGTGTCGGAGAATATTAATAATACGAGCAAACGTAAAGCAGAACTAAAAGAAATTATTCGCACATTAAATACGGCGAAAGATCATGATAAAGCAAAAAAGGAAATGAAGAAGAGATTTGCTTCCTTGCTTAAAGATATAAGTCCAGAAGAAATTGCCGAAGCAGAACAATCTCTCATTAGTGAGGGAATGGCCGTTTCTGAAGTACAGAAACTATGTGAAATTCATGTAGACGCTTTTGAAGATAGCCTAAAGAAAAATGAAAAAATAGACAAAAAAAGTGCTCGTCTTTCTAAGATTCCAGGGCATCCTGTTGCAACATACCGAGCAGAAAATGCAGCTCTAAAAAAAGAAATAAAATACTTCCTCAAAGAATTACGTTCCCTCAATACAGCTTCTGACGTTGAGCACGTTAAAGAAGCCTTAGCTTCAGTTGCTCTTGTAGAAGTCCACTATGCGCGAAAGGAAAATCAACTATTTCCTTTTCTAGAGAATGTAGGTTTTAGTGGTCCCTCAAAGGTTATGTGGGGAAAACACGATGAAATTAGAGAACTCTTTAGATCGTTTAGATCTTCCCTCGAATTGCAACACTTTACAGAATGTAAAAAGAAAGGAAAAGAATTAGCT
>DATFIA010000035.1:0-3997 GCA_035270545.1 Treponemataceae bacterium | reverse complement strand
GTTGTCTATGTCGATCAGGTAGTCGGAAAGATTGAACTTCATGTAACGTTCCTTAATTAAAAAATGATTGTAAGTGCATTATATACCTAAAACGGTTCCGAAGAAATCGCGCGTACCGTTAAGAAATGATTTCCAGTCAAGGGGCTTTTTTGTTCTCCATTGAAGGTTTTCTAAAGCAATAATTCCTTTACCCGTTTGGACGAGAATTCCCTCTTTTTTATCTGAACCTAAAACAGTACCTGGTGGAGAGGTAGAAAGATCTGCATCTTCGTTGTTTTGTACAATGTGAGCTTTTAAAATTATAAGAGTCCTATCCTTCGTTTTTGTCCATGCTCCTGGCCAACTCGTAAAAGCTCTAATACGTGCGTCAATGTTCTTTGCCGTATCGCTCCACGTAATTTCACCATCTTCCTTGCATAGCATAGATGAAAAAGTAGCTTTAGTATGGTCTTGGGGTATAGGAATTATGTTATTTTTAACAATTCCATCAAGAACTTGAACGAGCATTTGTGCTCCTTCATCTGCAGCGCGAATAAGAAGAGAATCTGTTGTTTCACTTCCATCTAAATCAATTGTTTGGGTAAGAAGAATATCTCCCGCATCCATTTCAAGAGCCATTTTTTGCACCGTTATGCCCGTTATGGTATCTTGTGCAAGTATTGTTGCAGGAATAGGAGCGCAGCCCCTCCAGCGTGGAAGGAGAGAAGGGTGCACATTTATTGCACCTAAGGGGAAAAGAGATAGAGTTTTTGGTCCAAAGATTTTACCAAAAGCAAAACAGGCTAGAATATCTGGTTTTGTTGCTGCAATCGCTTCTCTCACAGAGTCTGTTATTTTTTTAGGCGTTATAATAGGCGTGTCTCGAGGAAGCAATCCTTCATTTATTAAGCGTTCTGCTTCCTGAGCAACTGGGGAAGAAACGAGTTTACCTGAGCGTCCCTGTACTGTTGCAGGATTCGTAAGTATTGCTACTACATGGTGTGCCCTTGCTACTTTTTCAAGAGAAGGGACTGCACATTCTGGAGTTCCGGCAAAAAGTACTCTTAGCATTGTATTTTTTACGCTTCCTTTTTTTGGGCTAATTTTTCAGCTTTTTTTTTGAATTTTTCTTCAATTTTGGCTTTTTTAGCCGCGTCTATTCTGTCTATAAAAAGAATACCTTCTAGATGATCATATTCGTGTTGAATTACACGAGCAAGAAGACCATCTGCCTCGAGGGTAAATCTTCTTCCTTTTTCGTTTAAGGCTTGAACAGTAATACGAGAGGGGCGTATCACATCTTCCCATGATTTTGGCACACTGAGGCAACCTTCTTCATAGCTTTCAGTTTCTACGCTTGTTTCTATAATTTGAGGATTAATAAAGGCTCTTTCAATTCCATCATCAGATTTGACAACAAATAAACGGATACTTTGCCCTATTTGAGGAGCAGCGAGACCAATTCCCTGTTCCTCTACCATAGAAATGTACATATCCTTAATGAGGGACCGAATTTCGTCGGTAACTTCCTCAAGGGGTTTTGCTTTTTGTCTGAGGACTTCGTCCCCTAATTGCATAATTTTCATATATATAAGGTACCGAATTGAGTTTCGAAGGTCAATAAGAGTCGTTTTGCTGGTATGGCGACTTGACATAAAAATGAAAAACAGCCAAATTTAGGTATGATAAATTCTATCTTTGAGACTGATGATACAATGCCTCCTGTAATTAAAAAAGCTAGTACAGAAATTCTTCCTCGCTTTATAGCGGTAACGGACG
The DNA here is from genome assembly GCA_035270545.1 of Treponemataceae bacterium. Taxonomy (GTDB): domain Bacteria; phylum Spirochaetota; class Spirochaetia; order Treponematales; family Treponemataceae; genus Teretinema. The sequence goes on along the minus strand of DATFIA010000035.1, from coordinate 2,239 downwards.
ATTCCTTACTTTCTGAGCTTGCTATTGTGTTAGCAGCTGCTTTTGGTGATGGAGGAGAATTTTCTTCAATTGTGGTTAAAAAAAGTGATGATCGAAATGAATCTGAAAAAAAACTCGTTACGAGTTTTCAGAAAAACATTGAACTTTTGGTTCAAAAAACCTGGGTTGAAAAAGCCGATGAATCTATGAAAGAGGAAATGCTCTTTCGTATTAATACTTTGTGCGAGAATCTCTCACGACACGATTATCATACTTCTTTATCTGAATTTCTTCCTGTTTTGCGAGATGTGGTTTATTTACTCTTTGGAAATCAGGCAAAACAAGACTCTTTTCTTGAATATGCTGTACGTATAGACCCCGATTTTGGTTTTTTCTGGTATTACATTAATGAACTTCCCCCTCACGCGGAATGGTCTGAAGAAAAATGCCGAGTCTCCGTGTTGCTCGGTATTTGTTTCCTCGCTAATTTCTAGGAGAATCTCATGAACTTAGATGCCGTCTGTGTCGCCCTAAAGGCGGCTTCCGGTCGCCTGGCACTGTGCCAAGCAGACCAAAAAAATTGCGCACTTCTTGGCGTCTGCACTTCTCTCGATTCCAAGCGTGCAGAAATTCTTGAGGCTAATAGTAAAGACGTCGCGCGTGCTCGTTTAGCGGGCATGACAGAGGCTCTTATTGCACGCCTTGCTCTTTCTTCATCTTCCATAGACGATATTATTCACTCCCTCAAAGTACTTATAGAACAAACTGACCCTATAGGGCAGGTAGTATCCGGGTGGAAAGTACCCAATGGTCTTGAAATTAGACAGGTTAGAGTCCCTCTTGGGGTAGCCGCTGTTATATATGAATCTCGCCCGAATGTTACCGTAGATGCATTTGCTCTTGCCTATAAAAGTGGAAACGCGGTCTTACTTCGTGGAAGTTCTTCTGCCATTGAATCTAATAGAGTTATAGTTGCAGCAATTAAAGAAGGCCTTTTGGCTTCTGGTGGCGAAGTAGATGCTCTCGCTTTGAGTGAACCGGGATTTGGCGATTCGGCCTACGCCGATGTTGACTGGATATTAAATGCACGGGGAAAAATTGATGTTGCACTTCCTCGCGGCGGGGCTGGCTTAATTAAGAGAGTAGTCGAAACAGCCAAAGTACCGGTAATAGAAACGGGTTCTGGTGCCTGCCATGTTTATGTAGACTCGGCGGCTTCTATACCAATGGCTCTTTCTATAGCTGAAAATGCAAAAATTCAAAAACCTGCAGCCTGTAATTCTCTTGAATGTCTTCTTGTTCATAAGGATATTGCCTCTGAAATGTTACCCTTACTTGCAAAAGCTTTTGAAAAATACGAGAAAAAAACGGGTCGTATTGGAGGAGTTGAACTTCGTTGCGACGAAAGATCTTTTTCATATCTTCCAGATGCAAAAAATAAAATCCATGCAATAGAAGAAGATTGGGGTTTTGAATTTCTCGACTATATTTTAGCCATCCGGGTTGTCGATTCTTTAGAAGAAGCTATTGAATATATTAACACCCACAACACAAAACATTCTGAAACAATAGTAACAGATAATCTCTCTCATGCTCGAATATTTCAACAAGCAGTCGATGCTGCCTGTGTGTATGTGAATGCTTCTCTTCGTTTTACAGATGGCGGAGAATTTGGAATGGGAGCTGAACTCGGTATTAGTACTCAAAAATTGCATGCACGCGGCCCAATGGGTCTTACGGCTCTTACTACCATAAAATATCTTATAGACGGAAAAGGACAGGTTCGTCCATGATTCAAAACGCCATAGAGAATTCTCGCAAGATTGTCATTAAATTGGGGTCGAATACCCTTGCAAAAAAAGATGGGACCATCAATCTAGATTTTATGGCAGACTTTGCTGCCCAATGTTCCCGCTTAATGAAAAGTGGTAAACAAATTGTGTTAGTCTCTTCAGGTGCTCAGGTAGCAGGCCTCTCTACCTTGCATAGATGGTCTCGAAAAAAAGATATTCATTACAAACAGGCCTTGTGCGCTATTGGCCAAGTAGAATTGATGGATAATTGGAGAAATGCCTTTGCGAATCAATCTTTGCATATTGGACAATTATTACTCACAAAGGAAGATTTCCAAGACGATCATAGGACCCTTAACATGCGGAACACTCTTTTTACGCTTGTAGATGAAGGCGTTATTCCAATTATCAACGAAAACGATTCCGTTTCTTATGAAGAAATTAAAATTGGTGACAATGATAATTTA
>DATFIA010000034.1:0-4596 GCA_035270545.1 Treponemataceae bacterium | reverse complement strand
GCTTCTTCATATTGCTTCGCATGCCAGGCATATACACCTTTTTCAAGGTCACTTTGTGTTTTCCATTTTAATTCTCGTAACTCTTCTGGATCATTATTATACACTTCAAAAAGAAACGAAGCATACGAATCTGTGACTATTCTGTCTACAGGCCGCATAAACCATGCATGCGGGTCAGGAAGAGCAAACACAACATTTTCATTAATGAGAATGTTCGCATTATATCGTTTTGTTTGAGCCTCAAATTGCAAGGCCGACTTTACATACTTCGAAAAAACAGTTCCTCCTAGGCGAGTCTCATCGCCCACAGTTGCAAGGGATATTTTTCCAAGATCAATACCAATACCAACAGAAATAGGATTCCCGCTCCGCTTTGTTCTATTCCAACTACCAATAGCAGATTGCATTTGAACTGCACAATTTAGAGCAGCCTCTCCTCCACTTGAAAACACAACAAGAATTCCCTCTCCTGAATATTTTACAATAAAGCCGCCATGTTTATGTATTATAGGAAGAAGAAGCTCAAAGTATTCATTTAAAAATACAAATACTTCATCTCCCGTCATTTTTTCTGCAATCTGTGAAAAAGAGCGAATATCTGCAGAAAGAATTGTCATAACCTGCTCTACAAACTGTCCAGGTTCTACATCGACAACAGAATCCTTTTTCAAAAAAGCAAGAACTTCTAAAGGGACAAAACGCTTTAGAGACTGGTTTATTATGAGCAAGTCGCGCCTTAGGCTTCTAGCGAGCTTAAATGAATTTGCATATCTCTCAATAACCATGAGAGCTATGCAAAAAAGGCAGACATTCATTCCTATCGAACTAATACTTATTCCAGAAATAAAGAGCAGAGAAACAAAGACGTCATAAATAAAGGAAAAAATAGCAAAAACAAAGCCTATTAAAAGCCACCAACTTCCTGTAAGCGATTTTTTGCATGCAAGTATTATTATAGATAAGCCATACACTGCTATAAATAAAGAATAAATCTGTATTGAGCTTAACAAAAGCGTAATTATAATCTCAGGGAAAACAGCAATTATAAATAGATACAAATAAGAAGGTATCAGGAGAAAATGGGTGCGCTTTAGCGAAATTAATTCAGGAAAAACGTTTTGTAGAAAAAGCAGAAAGGTTACAATTGCAAGTGGAAAAGTGAGATAACCTAGTCTAAAAAAAACCGTCCAAGGAAGAGAAGGAATTATATACAGAAGAGTAAACCCGTCATAACACAGAGATCTCAGTCCTGCAACAAAACAGAGTAATGCAAACCAGATAAACTGAGATTCTTGTGCCCTAAAAGCATAGAGCGCACAAAAAAAGGCCCCCATTATTACTAATATTCCAAATATCAAACCTTCCACTAATCGCTGATTATCCTCCATACGGTACAACAATTCTGCATCTCCAATTACTATAGAAGACGTAATTCCACCTGTACGATCATGAAAATTAGAAATTTGAAGAACAATTGAGGCAGTTCCAAATTCTGTGGAAGTAAATCTGCAAAGAACAGAGCCCCATTCTGGCTTTTCTTCTTCTATAGAAGTACCAGGCACACCAATGGAATAGGATTCTTCACCATTTATAAAGATTTTACAGGCAGAATGTGTTTGCCCTATTCGAATTGCATACATTCTATTTTGTTCGAGTCCTGTAACCGTGAGTCCCCAGGAAGCCCAACCAAACCGAGAAGTTCCCGGTATATTTTTCCATGTTCCCGGAAGATCTGCATAGGAACCGGTAGGAATATGTTCTGCTTTTGGAATAAATTCTTTCCATGCGAAAGACCAAGCACTTCGAATTTGGTTTATTCCTTTAGCATTTGTAGAAAGATCTACCCATGCATTCTTCGATTCAATATTTTTAGAATACCTTTTGTTGTAAAGAGGGTTCGACAACATTAAAGAGGCAATACAAAAAAGAAGAAAACAAAACAATAGAATTGAAGCAATAATTGTTTTAATAGATTTCATATGGGGCTCACTTCAAAAAGCGAGACCGTATTTTGTTTTGATTCAAAGCGAATCTCTTCCAAAGGAGTCAACACACAAAAACTCTCTTTTTGCCCAACAAAAAAAAGAGCACATTCCGAAGAAATAACCAAAGAAAGTTTGTTAGAAAAACTATACGCGGCAATACGAGTCGCTATAGTAAGAGCTTCTGAGACGACGAGGCTACCCAAACCTTGGGATAACCCAACAGTGCCCATGGTCAAGTTTCCTCTGTGAAGACCCGCGCTAAAACGAAGAAGCGGCAATAATCCCGATTTTCTCGAATTATTTTCAGCTTGAATAATTGCCTGTATTTCAAGAGAACAGGCAGTTGCTTTTAGACTATCATCTGGAAAAAGCACTATTACACCATCGCTTAAATACGTTTCTATAAAGCCGTTATATTTACGTATGACAGGGTTAATACGCTGCAATAAATTATTAAAAAGCTCAAGCATACCCACACTTCCAGTATTTTGTGAATCAATCACATCATATCCAAAATGTGCGACCATAATGCACATATCCTTAGATACAGTATCTCCAGGAGCCACCTCTGTAATAGAATTTTTCCCTAAATAATGCAAAAAATCGGAAGGTACAAATCTATGCAAAGACTCATTTAATGCTTTTAATTCATCGCTTGCACTTTCCACTGTTTCAAATGCTTTTGAAAAACGTCGTGCGACTAGCAAGCTCATTGTTGCAATAATTCCTAAAATTCCGTAATGGGCTAAAGGAGTGCCAGTAAAAACACGATTAACCAAAAACACGTCTCGAATGGCAATTGCAATAAAGAAGGTAAACCCTATCAAAAAATAAAGACTCCCTTCTTTTTTTAAACGCACAGCTTGAATTTCAACGTATATAAGCCAGCCACTACTTACTATAGAAAAAACTTGAAAGGGTTGTAATAAGGCAGTAAAAAAAGAAATTGGAAGGAAAATAATACAAAGGCAATATAATAGAGAACCGGATACACAAACCCTCTCGAGCGTTCTGTTGAGTAATCCCGGGTACAAAGCCTTAAGAAATTTACAAAAGCCAACTACAGCTAAGGCAAACGTTAGATAACCTAATCGAAACAGTATGGTATTTGATATCCAAGGAAGAAAATCTCTGAGCAAAAATTCGTCATAACAGGTTATTCTAAGAGCAAATACAAAGCAAAGCATGCTTAAATAAACGGCCGTATATTCTTTGCGATTAAACAAAAACATAATAATAAAATATAAACCAATTGATATAAGAGCTCCAAAAGGAATAACAAATAGTATTCTATGCTTAGATCTCTCAATGCTCATCTTTTCCCATGTTCCAAACTGTATTGGAGTTGTTCCTCCAGGATGCAAATCTGTAAAATTTGATATATGCATGACTAAGGTTATTGTTTTTGCACCGGTTTTTGGAACAGCAACCAATGCTGTTTTCCAATCAACGAGTTCTTCCTTTGCATTGGCACTTGGTTTTCCCTGACTATAGACTTCCTTTCCATCTACATAATAGGTAACTGCACTGCTATAGGCTGGAACATAAAATGCATATTCTAGACTCGGATTCAACCCTTGAATTGTTACAGCATAAGAAGCAAAACCTTTTTTTCTGTTTTTAGTAGTTTTATCATGTGCCCATGTATCTGGAAAAAAAGAATACTGAAGATCGTTTTGCTCAAGTATAAATACATTCGGAGATACAAACTCATGCGGCCAGTAAACCCAAGTTCCAGAAAGCTTTATAGCATCAGAGTAATCCGCAATGTCTATAATTCCTTTGTTTATGACAGAATTTTCTATATCACTGCCAAGTCTAAGACAGGAAGAAAAACAGAGACTTGAAAGTATTAGTATTAAAAAATACTTTTGCACATACACAAACCTAGTATATGAGAATTACTCCTCTTTTGTCAAAAGAATAGCCATAGGCCATAATTAGCAGTAGTATAGTTTTTATGAAAAGAATAATTATTGTAACAGGAGCAAGTTCTGGCATTGGCCGCGAGTTTGCACTCCAATTATCGAAAACCAGAAATGCAGATGAAATATGGCTTATTGCGCGCAGAACAGAAAAACTAAATCTTTTAGTCGATGAACTCTCCGTAAATGGAAAAGCGAAAGCAAAAGCCTTGTCTCTCGATATTTCTGGAAAAAAAGGCGTTTCTGCCTTTCAAAAATTGTTAGAAAAAGAAGTTTTGGAAGCAGGAACTGAGGGCCTTTGTATTGATTCCCTTATAAATAACGCAGGCTTTGGTACCTACGGAACGTTCATGGAGACAAATCTTGATCGCCAACTAGAAATGATCGATTTAAATGTTTCGACCCTTACTGGTCTTTGTCATCTATGTGTGCCCTATATGAATAAGGGCTCCCTTCTTGTGAATGTGGCAAGCCTTGCTTCTTTTATTCCTCTTGGTAATTTTGCCGTATACGGTGCAACTAAGGCTTACGTATTAAGCTTCAGTATTGCATTAGCTGCAGAAATTGCCGACTCTGGAATTTTTGTTTCTACGCTATGCCCAGGCCCAGTTGATACAGAATTCGCGCAAATTGCCTCAAACGGAGCACGTAAAAAAGTAATAGACGGAAAAGATCCAGCAGCAGTT
>DATFIA010000033.1:0-91504 GCA_035270545.1 Treponemataceae bacterium | reverse complement strand
ATACTACTTTTCAGGAATTATCACCAATATTTATTATTTTACTCTGCGGAATTATAGAAGAAATGACAAATCTTTTCTTTTCTCAAAGGAGAAAACAAAATCCAGGAGAAAGGCTTTTTTATTTTGGAATAGTTTTTCTTTCTCTTTCTGAAGGTTCAACCTTACTTTTTTCTCTTATTATAGCTATTTCTGCAATACTTGGATTTTTAATTATTACAACAACTCTATTTGCTATAAAAGGGAAGGTTATTGATGCTCCCAGTCCGGTTGATTTAAAGGGACCGCCACTTGCTCTTATATCAATGGGTCTCTTGTATCTCATTATTCATTCGACAGACGCATCTTGGTGGTTATCTGAGGTTTTTAAATGATGATATTCCTTAAAATTCTGGCTTTATTTATGAGCATTTTATTTCTTACCTTTGTTTATATGTTTATATCTCATTTTATTTTAAAAAATAAAAATACAGAAAAACAAAATGATAAAGAAAATTTAATGAGTGATTTTTTTGTTCCTATTTCTTATATAAACACAACGAGAGCTTTAATTGCTTGTAATCGAATTACACCAGAAGTCCCCTCTCTTTTTCAGGTATCAGGCTATGCCGACTGCCATACCTTACACAGCATGTTTCAAGGAAATATGCTCTGTCGATACGGTTGTCTTGGACTTGGTTCTTGCGCTCATGTTTGCCCCGCAGATGCTATCATTATTAAAAATGGTAGTATATTTGTGACAGATTCTTGTAATGGCTGTGGAAACTGTATTACTGAATGTCCAAAGCAATTAATAAGCCTTATTCCAATTAATTCAAAAAATCAGCTTTTGTGTGCAGCTCATCTTGACTCTGGTGATTATTCTTTTTGTCCCACTGGTAAAAATGGATATCTTTTAGATTAGTTAATTTTTACTTTTTAGGCTTTAAAAAGCAGACCAAATAGGATATACTCAAAAACATGACGAGGTGGTGGTGAATAACGGGATAAAAACAATAAAACTCTCTTTTGGCACTTATTGTGACTTTCAGCTTGGTTTAAATCCTGCCTCTTGTGAACTAATCTATCAAAACACGTATAAACCTGTAATTTCTGCATTATATAATCTTCCAGAATTACCTTTTTCACTTTCATTTTCTGGAACATTTCTTGAATGGATTGAGCATCATCATCCTGAATTTTTTATGATTATTTCTGAAATGACTGCAAGAAAACAACTTGAAATTATTGGTGGTGGATATTATTCTCCTTTATTTCCTTTAATTCCTCCAATAGACCGTGTCGGACAAATAGAACTACTCACTACATCTATTAGAAAAAATTTTAGTAGAAGACCTAGAGGCGCATGGATTGAATCAAGTGCATGGGAACCTTCCATGATTAGTTCATTCAATAGTTGTGGTATTGAGTTTGTTTTATTAGACAAATTAATGCTTGAAACCGCTGATTATCCGGGAGTGAATGGACTAAAACCTGTAACGATTGAAGATAGTGGCAAAACAATTATAGCAATACCCTTAGATAACTCATACCGATATCTAGAACGATTCTCCGTGTCATCATTTATTGATTCTCTTTCTAGCACAGATGATCAAGATATTTGTGTTACAATTTTTATTGCCCGTGAATCATTACCATCTCTTTTTATTTCTGATTCAAAAAGTGCATCTTCATGGTTTGAAAGTTTCTTAAATAAAATGACAGAAACTGATTTTAAAATTGAACTTACTTTACCTGGTAAAATAATAAAAACAAAGGAAAGATACCATAGAGCATATCTTGCCACTGGTATGTCACCCTACGATTATGATCGAATTAATTCGCCAGATGATACCAGAATCTTATGTCGAACTTCAATAAAATATCTTCTTCTTGAATCTCCAAGTATTATGTTTTTATACTCTAAAATGATGTACGTACATATTCTTGTTAATCAACTCCGAGGAGACAAAGCCAGAAAGAAGACAGCTCGAGAAGAATTATGGCTCGCACAAAATGCGCTTATGTATCGTTCAGAAAATAATTCTTATGTTACTGAACATGATGCTCGAAAACTCCGTATTATTGCATATAAAAGCCTTCTAATAGCGGAAAAACTCTCTCGCTTACGGGGTGTGTTTTGTCCATCGCTCATTTCTATCGACTTTGATATGGATGGGATTAAAGAGTATCTTTGCCAGTATGAAACACATAACCTCTATGTTCACGCACAAGGAGGTTATATTTTTGAATTTGATGTTTTTTCTGTTTATAGAAATTACTGTGATTTAAATTTACCTCGCGCAGGATTATTCATTGATCACCTTCTTCCTTCAGAAGAAATAAAACTCCTTGAAAAAGCAAAACTTCCAACATTTACTCCTGTTTTTTCACAAGATATGTATCAAGAATTATCCGTAGATAACGCACGACAAGAAATAACTCTTAAAGCAAATGTTTTTTATGGTTCGTTTCAGCAACCTTTAAGCTTGAAAAAAACTTTTTCTTTCCGAAATGAAGGAATACAAGTTCAATATATTTTGAAAAATGAAAGCCCATTAAATCTTTCGGGTATTTTTATGATCGAGCTTGATTTGGGGGTTGCAGGGATAAATCCTGATCAACCAATCATTGAAGTATTCGCCCATGATGAACGTATAGAAAAAATAAATACACAAACTCATATTACAGATATGGAATGGATTCACTTTGACGATCCCAATGCAGACAGTAGATTTACCTTTGACGCCAATGAAAATCCTTCAGTTTTAATAGTACCTGTTCCATCAATCTTTGGTGTAAGAATTTTTCTGTACTGGAAAGTTGAATTAGGACCTAATTTTGAAACAGAAAAAATGGTCTTCATGAAAATAAAGACCTAAATACTCATGCTTTAAAGACTCTTAATAAGCTCTTTAAGCTTCCCCCGTTGACTGTTTTGCCTCTACATTTTATCATGCCGTTTATGAAAAGAAAACTTATTACTTCAGCACTTCCATATGTAAACAATATTCCTCATCTGGGAAATCTTATTCAAGTTCTTTCTGCAGATGTATACGCTCGATTTTGCAGACTCAAAGGCTATGAAACCCTCTATGTGTGTGGAACAGACGAGTATGGCACTGCTACCGAAACAAGAGCGCAACAAGAGGGAAAAACCCCCAGAGAATTGTGTGACTATTATCACGCAATTCACAGCGATATTTACAAATGGTTTAACATTGCTTTTGATCATTTTGGATCAACTTCGACACCACAGCAAACAGAAGTTACACAAACAATGTTTCTTGATCTTGAAAAAAATGGGTTTATTAACGAACACGCTATTGAACAACTTTTTTGTACTTCTTGTGACAGATTTCTTGCCGATCGCTACGTTTTAGGGACATGCCCCTCGTGTGGTTATGAAGATGCTCGCGGAGATCAATGTGAGCATTGTGGGAAACTACTTGAACCTACTGAATTACTAACCCCCAGATGTTCAAGCTGTAATGCTAAACCTGAACTTAGAACTACTAATCATCTGTATATAGATTTACCAAAAATTTTACCCGATTATGAAAAATGGATGAAAGAAACGAGTGTAAAAGGTAAATGGGCAAAAAATGCTATTCAGATGACTCAGGCATGGATTAGAGACGGCTTACATGAAAGAGCTATTACCCGTGACCTTAAGTGGGGAATTCCAGTTCCTCGTAAAGGATTTGAAAAAAAGGTCTTTTATGTATGGTTCGATGCTCCAATAGGATATATTTCTATTTCACGCTGTTTGTTTGATCGTATAAGTTCAAACCCAGAAGCAGACTGGAAATCATGGTGGTTAAATCCTGATAATGTTGAGCTTTTTCAATTTATAGGGAAAGACAATATTCCTTTTCATACAGTAATTTTTCCTTCTAGTTTAATAGGTTCTGGAAAAAACTGGACAAAATTATACCATATGTCGAGTACAGAATACTTGAATTATGAATCAGGTAAGTTCTCAAAATCTAAGGGAGTAGGGGTCTTTGGTTCAGACGCAAAAGAGTCAGGTATAGCTGCCGATGTGTGGCGTTTTTATATATTTTTTAATCGCCCAGAAAAATCAGATACTCAATTTACTTGGAAAGATTTTCAAGAGAGAATGAATAGTGAACTTATTGGAAATTTAGGAAATCTTGTAAATCGAACACTAACGTTTATTGCTCGTTACTACGAAGGAAATCTCCCTCAAAAAGATGGATCTCTTTCATCACGTGAAGATATTCGCAATGTTTCCAATGCTCTAAAAGAAGAAACAAAAAAATCTGTTACCAAAATTACTGAATATTTTGAATGGGCTGAGCTTCGGGATGCATTTCGCGAAGCCTTTGCGCTTTCTGATGTTGCAAATAAAGCATTTCAAGATGGAGAACCCTGGAAAACTCGAACGACAGATCCAGAGAGAGCGGAATCTCTTTTACACGATTTATGCTACCTCATAAAAGATCTTTTAATTCTGGTACATCCGTTTATTCCTGACTATGCAAGTAAAATTGCTTCCTTTTTAGGAAAAGAAATATGGTCTGGAATAGTTTTTGATGAAGCTGCTATAAAAGCAGGTACTGCACAAAACCCTCTTACATGGAAACCAAGTGCAGAAACTCTCAGTTGGAATGATCTTGGGAAAAGAGAAGGTATACTTCACGTAAAAATGCCCGAAATTATATTCAAACCTATGGATAATGCTACTACCGATACATATAGAAATACATATGCCGGCTCACAACAAGAGAGAAAGGATAAAAAAATGGAAGAATCTACCGAAAAAACTGTTGAAACACCTAGTCCAGTAAAAGCTACTGATCTATTTAACCAAAAAATAGCTCTTATTACTGCAAAAATAGTGAAAATTGAAAAACATCCAGATGCAGAAAAACTGTATATTGAAACCTTAGACGATGGTTCTGGAATTGAGCGTGTTATAGTTTCCGGTCTTGTTCCTTATTTTACAGAAGAAGAACTTTTAGGTAAATCAATTATAATTGCTGATAATCTTAAACCACGAAAAATGAGAGGGGTAGAATCAAAAGGAATGCTCCTAGCAGGCGATTATACCGATGCTGATGGCATTGAACATGTAGAAGTTTTAGATTCCTCCTGGGCAGCTCCTGGCACTCCTGTAATACTTGAAGGCGCCGATCCGTCTTTCAAAAAACCTGATTGTATAGATGCTGATGACTTTTTTGCTGCTCCCATGAAAATAGTTGATCATGTTATTATGATAGATGATAAAAAACTAACAATTAACGGACAACCCGTAGTTTCTAAAAAAATCACTACTGGTGAAGTTTCATAAATAATAATAATGACACTTATACCAATTGAATTAACAAAAAACTCTATTAGTGGGGAACCTGAATGTTCTCCGCCTTCTTCTTTTTTACAAACTCCATTTTGGGCAGAGTTTAAGGCTTCCTATGGTTGGACTCCCCACTATTTTAAAGTTACTACTACAAAATCATTTTTCTTATCTGTTTTAGTTAAAAAAGTTGCAAGAATTTTTTCTATCGCATATATTCCTATGGGACCAGACATTAAAGAATTGTCTCCAGAACACCAAGGAAATTTCCTAGAACTACTTGCAAAAGAATTACAAGCTTTTTTACCTACAGACACCATTTATATTCGTTTTGATCCTCCATGGGGAACAGAAGTACTCAATAATCAAACTTTTACAAAAGAAACTGATATTTTTCCCAAAAAATTAGTTGGAAATCTAATACGATCTGTTGCAGCTGTTCAGCCTCCAGATACTCTTATCCTTGACCTTTCATTAGACGAAGAGGCTCTCCTAGCTCAAATGAAAAGTAAATGGCGCTATAATATTCGACTCGGTGAAAAAAAGGGATTACAGATAGATTTTTTGGAAGGAATAGAAGGAATTGAGTCTGGTATTGATATTTTTTATCGCTTATATGTCGAAACTGCAGCACGAGATGGCATAGCGATTCATAGTCGCTCTTATTATGAAGAATTATTAAAACGATCCTCAACATGGGCGAATTCTACGTGGGATAAACCTCTTTCAGTTCGTATCTATGTCGCTCGACATGAAGGTGATGAACTTGCTTCAATAATTACCTTGTTTTGTGGAGAAGAGGCCGTATACCTTTATGGGGCTTCATCAAATATTAAAAGAAATTTGATGCCAGCATATTCATTACAATGGCAAGCAATTCGAGATGCCCAAAAGTTCGGTTGTACTCGGTACGATTTTTACGGTATACCACCGACCGATGATCCAGATCATCCTATGTACGGATTATATCGCTTTAAAACAGGGTTTGGAGGCTCTATAGTGCATCGCGTAGGCAGTTTTGATATTCCTATAAAACCTTTAATGTATGGGCTCTGGAGCGTACTAGAATCGCTTCGCGGGGTTTGGTACAAACGTGTAAAAAAAATATTTATACGAGGTATTCCTCGGAAGTCATAAGACGAACACCTAATTTCTCTACTTCAGCTAAAAAATCACTTCCTAAATTTTCAAAACCAGGTACATTTGAACTGACATCTGTAAGTACAATTAATTTTTCTGCAGGTATACAAGTAATAAGATCTCGAACAGTATTTGCTACACAATGAGACAAAGCCTCTCCAGCAATAGCAATATTATCTGCTGCCTTTAGTCGTTCAATCAGAGTAAAATTAGTTCTCGAACTTGGATCTGCCGCATCTGAAACCTCGGCTCTAATAGCACTATAATGCTCGGTTCTTACATTGCTACCTTTAAAATTGTAGTCAACAACTCTGCCAGGAACATTTGTTTCCCACAGAATAAGTTCATCTGAAAGAGATGGATATATAACATGACCCCAAGTCCCTATTAAACAATGAGGGGGCCAAATACATAAATTATATTTAGCATTTTTTTCTAAAAGAAAGACATACTCAACAGCATAATGTTGATATTGGGGTACCGCAGTTCTAAAATCACCTTTTTCAAGCATTTCCGAAGTAATTATGGTATATGGATCTGGGTGTTTTCCTTCTCGATTGACCCAAAAAATAGGATGAGCAATATGAAATAAATGATGCGTATCCATTGTTACATGAATTGAATGAAGTTGAGAATCAATGCGTTTTATCATTGAAATAAGCCTATTACAGTCCTCAGTTGCTCCTGGAACACTTAAGGCTCCACGGGGATCGCAAAAATCATTTTGTGGATCTATAATTATCAATGTATTAATCATAACATTTATTTTAACAGAATCACTTGCATTGTCAAGCATCTTGGTTTCAGATATACTTAGTTCTTATGAATCTTGAAGCCTTTATTCTTGGATGCGGGGGAATGATGCCCCTGCCATATAGACATTTAACATCAGTATTACTCAGAAGAGAAGGGGATTTATTTTTATTTGATGGAGGAGAAGGCACGCAAGTATCTTTACGAAAACTCAATCTTCGATGGAAAAAAATAAATGCTATCTTCGTAAGTCATACTCATGCAGATCATGTTACTGGTCTACCAGGATTACTTATGCTTTCTTCTCAAGTTGATAGAGATGACCCTCTCTATATTTTTGGTCCACCAAAAATCGCTGAATATATTGAAACAAGTCGAAAAGTTCTAGATATGTATATTAATTATCAAATTATTGTTACAGAAATTACGTCACCTGGAATAATTTATAGTGGGACAGATTTTGATGTAAGGGCTTTTCCACTTCAACACACAAAAACTTGTGTTGGATATACGCTTGAAGAACATCCTCGTCCTGGTGCATTTAATCCAGAAAAAGCTAAAGAGCACAATGTTCCTTGCGGTCCTTTATGGTCTCGTTTACAAAGTGGTGAAACGGTAACAGCAACGGATGGTTTGGAAGTACATCCCTCCCAAGTACTTGGACCCCAAAGAAAAGGAAGAAAATTTAGTTACGTTACCGACACGAAATATATTACTTCTATTGCAGAAGAGGTTGCCGGTTCAGACTTACTCGTATGCGAGGGAATGTTTGAGCACTCACTCGAAGAAACAGCAACTGAAAAAAAACATATGACTGCAACTCAGGCTGCTCGTATAGCACTAGACGCAAAAGTAAAGAAAATGGCTTTAATTCATTACAGTCCACGCTATACGGATTCAGACTTAAAAATTCTATTAAATGAAGCTCGTGAAATTTTTCCACAAACTGTTTTGAGTAAAGATCGTATGGTTATACCTATTGAATATGAAGATTAATTGTAATTAAAAAAAAATAGTTATATATTTTCTGCGACAAAATTTCTATATTTTTCTGGATTCGCTCGAAATGCTACTATTGGAAGATGAGGTTCTTCTTCTGCCTTTCTCGCAGCACTTGCAGCTTCTTCAATCATACGTATTCCTGGAAGTAATCGCGCTGTACGTGTCGTTATACCAATAGTCAATTTACCGTTATGCTCCAAATCGCTCAAAATAGCGACAATTTCAGCATATAATTTATCTGCAATTTTCATTGATTGATCTAAATTTACATTAAGTAACATACCAGCAAATCCATTAGATCCATATTCAAAAACCATATCTCTAAATCTAAAGATATCTAATAAAATCTGAGCAATTTTTTTTGAAACAAGATCTGTATGCACTAATGAAGAAACTCGGATTATCAAAAGAGACAGATCTTGTTCAGAAGATGCTGCTCTTGCAAGCTCTGCTTCGAGTCTATCTGGTAAATATTGCTCCCAACCAACACCTGTTGAAGGCGAAAAAAGACCTTCCGGAATTTGCTCAGTGTTGCCATCGTTTTCTGCATAAGTAATCTCTTTTTCTGTTTCGTATTCGCTATTTATGTCACTATCATTTTTAGTTTCTTGTATAGATTCTTTTTCATGAACATCAATATCATTGATATCGATATATTCAGATTTAGATTCAGATTTAGTTTTATTTATAGGAGGTTCATTAATCTCAACGATGCTTTCAGTACTTCTTTCAACCCTTACAGAATTAGTTTTTTTTGATGAAAGACTTTGACTAAGTAGCACAAGAAGGGTTGCTATAAAGACTGCGAGAACAAGCAAAAAAGAATTTCTGCTTGCAATAAAAATAGTATCAGGCTCTAAAGATTGCATAACCGCAGTTAAAGTAACCGAACCAACTGCACCATCTCCAATATCAAGCGTAGAACTAAAGGCTTTAACAAATAACGGAAGATTATTAAAAATGGGCCTTCCATGTATATCATAGGATATTGAGTTAGTATTATTTGGCCAAGCTAAAACAATACCAGAGGGAGAGGCAAGAATAAGAGCAGAAATAGTTCGTGATTTTTGGCACAATGCTTCAACACCATGTACGAAAGAATCTGCCATAAAACCTTCAGAGATAGCCAAGCTTGTAGTTTCACGAACGATCCATGAAAAGTTGCGCTCTGAATCTATTACTCCTCGTTTTGAAGCAATGTTAATAGAAAAGAAAAACCATACAATTGCTAATATCAGGACAAGAAATGCAAAAATTGCATATATAAAATTAGACTTATTCTTCATATTTTAATAGTATATCCCGCAATCAATTCCAGTGCAAGATTAATTGCATCATGAACAGAACATGCCGGATTATTAATACGATGAGAATGATTAAACCAGGCAATAAAAGGTAATAATGTAAAAAAATATTCTTGGTTAACTTCTTGAGGATACTTCATTGTAGAATAACTTGCTAAAACGTTCTGTAAAAAATTATTAAAAGGAAAAGAGATAAAATCATCTTTAGTCCATTTATTTGAACAATTATTTGAATATATTTCTTTCGAGTAAAACTGTAGAATTTCGTTCGTATATGAAATTGAACCATTTTGTTTGGTCCGTTGTACAGGTGTTCTAAAAATCAACTGTGTCCAAAAAGATTCAGGAGGGAACAATCTACTTGCCTGGGCAAAACTTGCAACATCGAGATATGTGCTTCGTGTATATGCTTTACCATCTGTATATTTAAAATCTGCACCGACGAGTTCAATTTTTGAAAAACCAAGAGACTGAGCAATACCCAAAGCAGTTCCTGTAACAGTACCAGAACTGGTAAAAAGAGAGGGTAAAGGGCTCATTTTTGAAGCATACGCGAGTAATGGATGTCCACCACAACCTATAATTACATTACATCCATATTCAATTGCCTTTAAAGCAATGCCGGGGTGCGCTATCGCATCCAAAACGATAGTCATGTTAGGATGCAAAGGAATCATAATATGAGATAAAGAAACATGTTGAGCATCTATACTAACAAAAAAATCTGGAATTATCCCTTTTTCATGCAAAAATCCATAAGAAGTATCAGTCGCAAATACAATATAAGAACTTCTTTTTTTAATAATCTTTTGAATAGAAATTTCTAAAGAAGGACCAGCGGCAACAATGATTGCTGTTTTACTTACATCTACTTTAGGAAATGTACCCTGATGTTTTTCTGCTATAGCTAAATTTCTTAGTGCATTTCTCATCCAAAGTCTGCCAAAATGCGATTGAACAGAAAAATCTTTTGAAACTATTTGTAAAGCAGCTGAAACTGACTGTGAAATATCTGCAACAAGATTTTCATGCAGATTTTCCCATGAACGGAGTGTAACTACTTTAAAAGCTTTTTCTAAAGCAGGTTTCCAGGTTTCAGTAATAACCTTTAAAATTTCTTTTTGATCTGGATTCGCAATGATACGAACTGAATCGTGTTGTAAAATATCGGTTAAATCGTAAATTTCAAGTAAAGATCGAAGTGTGGGTAAATCTGATTCAAGAATGATACAAGGACGAAATACAGAAATGTTTAACCATTGACGAATATGAAAGCCAGCGCCAATTCCACAAAAAAATACACACGTGTCGTGGTCTATTGGATCAATTAATCTCGAGGCTTCTATAATTGGATTATAAAGTGAATGGGCTGCATTACCATTAAAAAATCTTGGAACTATGGAACCATCTTTAGAATAAACAACATCTAAGTAAAAATTATTGGATACAGAATTTTGTATCAATTCGGCTAATTTTGGATCTTTTTTTTGTAAAACGAAAATATTTGTTAAATAAATATCATTTAGTTTCAACATATTTGAGACCTTACTATAAAGATAAGTTTGGTTATAAAGGATTCACCGGCATCACAAAGGGAGTCTAAAACAGTAATAGTATTATTATCATCTAGCGGTTTTCTAACCATTTTGAGCGCATTAATGTAATCTAAATACGAAACCATTTGTAAAAATTCTAGTGTAGCTAAACATAATTCTGTTTTATTTTCTTTTACATGTATATTAGTTGCAGAAATAAAATAAGAAATATCTCGAAAAGAGCGACATTCAAGAAGTAAAGAATTTAAAATAGATACTAAAATTTCTTTTCGTTTAGAGAGATCAAAATTATCTTGAAAATTTTTAGAAGAAAACGTTTTATCACTTGAAATATGAATAAACCTTTGAATATCTTTTTTATCAATATCTGTAATATTGGGTAAAAGGGATGGTACAGGTTTTATTCTAAAAAACCTATTTTTAAAATGTTCATTTTGTGTAGAAAACCAATTACGATATATTGAAAAAGATAGTGAAGAAAGATTACGCTCATAGAGAATTCCAGACAAAGCATTAATGCGAGAAGTAGAAAAAGTAATTGACTCTGAAGAATGAGGCCTAGCATGAGGAAAATCTAAAGAAGGACAAAGATCCAAACCAGACGCAAAGACAGAAGAAGAACTATGAGATAAAGCATATATTGCAGCGGTTCCAGCAACGGTTCCATTTCTTTCTGCTTTTTCACTTTGTATATGTAAGCGTGACAAAAGTAATGATTCCAATGCACTACCATAATTAAGAAGAATTAAAGGATTGGTTTTTAATACAAAAGAAGGAATTGCTGCTTCTAAAGGGAAACAAACAGGAATCTTATTACTTATTTTTCTAAAATGATCTAAAGCCCAATAACCCCCATCTGTAGCAATACAGATATCTGGTTCGCAATTATTAAATTCAAGACACGAAAGAGCAGAAGAAACAGCACAAACATACATATCCGAAGAATCGAAAGGAAAAAGATGCTCAAGAGATGGACCTGCAGCTGCAAGTAAAACAGGTTTATTTGTATATTCGGCAGCTATAATTGTGTTCATCTGCATGCAATTAATGAACATATTTTTTAACCACCTATTTCCGAAATGAGTACGAGTATACATAATACTGTGTTGTTTTCTTATCAATTCTGAAATTTCTTTCCACACAATAGAAGATTCTTCAGGCCATACAGAATCCGAGGGTTTCCATGAAATAAATTGAGTTAATGAAAGATATTCATCTGGAATAATATTAAAAAGAAAAGATGAAACAGAAATAGGTGAGTTTGGGCGCCACACATGATTCCATAATGAATCAGAATCTGTGAAATATGAAGTTGAATATCGTAATGCTATTATTATAGCGGATGGAAATTTTTTTTGTACAGCATAAGCAATCCAAGATTCTCCGGGTTCAGATACAACAACAAAAGAGGGGGACTCTAGCGTTATGGCAGTATCAATAAAACGCTCTGCCTCACGTTCTGGATTATATATAGAATGAAGCCTAAAAGAAGAAATCACTACTTCTCTCCGGCAAGGAACCTCAAAATTTCAGAAACGGATGTGCTGGTCCCCAAGACTTCCATTTTAATTTTCGATACTCTATGTAATCCGAATGTTTTTTCTAATGGACCTATCATCTGATGAAAATATAAATCAGGATCTACCTTTTGAGCGGAAAAAAAAACAGCAAAAATATTGCCTGAATCTTTCATTGAAATTAAATTAGATGATCCTGCAAGTCGCGCAATAATAAAGGTTAGAGATCGTTGCAAGGATAATTGTACCGGATCAGTATTCAATATATCGCTATCAGAAAACAAATTGTCTAAATAAAAACAGGCTAACGTAGCGTGTTTTTTTGCATCTAAAGCAGAATTAATATGATCTTTCGCTACTTTTTCTGAAAACACAAAAGAACCTGAAAAATTTAATGATGATACTAATAGTAAATTCTGTTGTAAAATTTGTTGTAATTTATTTAAATATGTTTGTGTTTCTGAAATTTCAATGTTTCTATTAAAAATATCAAGTTTTGATTTAAATAAAAAAATATAAAATGTTTCTAGTCCTGAACAATAAACAGGTTTAACATACAAATATAATAAACTCGTCCACTCATGTATTGAAAAAAAACTTTGAAAAAAAGCAAGTCCATCCTTAGTTTCGACTTTATACCAAGAAAGACCTTCTGGAAATTTCTCATTCAGTTCCTGAAGATTTGGTAAAAATCTGCGAACTGTAGTCAAATCTAAACCGTGATATAAAAGAGGGGTGCCTAGTTTAGAAGAATTATTTTCAGAAACAAGCACACATGCACGCTCTGCCTGTGTATAATTAACAAGTTGAGTAAAAGATGTTACTAACTGATCATATCCAGATACATTGATAACTCGATCAAGAAGACCCATTTTTTTTTTTACTTCCTGAACATTTTTATTTTGCAAATGTTCAGGTTTTACTTGATTAGCGTGTGAAATTAGTCCCATAATCAGGAAATTCCAAGTTCCTCAAATAACTTCTTATATACTTCAAAATGTTCTGATCGAGCAAATTCTTCAATTTTTTCTTCAGGTAAACTTTCAAGTAATTGATCCATATATGACAATACAGATTTAATTTCTTCCCGTAATTCTACAGGTAATACAGAGATATCAGAAGAAACCGTGTCATTAATTTCTTTATTTTCCTCTGAAGGAATGTTTTCAAGTTTCTCCTCAACAAGGTCTTCCTCAACAAGGTCTTCCTCAACAAGTTTCTCCTCAACAAGGTCTTCCTCAAAGTCCTTTGCTGAAATTTCTGAAAAAACAGATTCTAAATCTTCTTCATTGTTAAGACCAGACTCAATCTCTGTAAAATCTACTTCAAAACTTGGAAAATCTTCCTTAACAGGTTCCTCTATAAAAGATATATCTTCAGGAACCGGAACTTCTTGCTCTGAGGGCAAATTAAAAGCATTTATATCTTCTGATTTAAAATCAGGGAGTTCTACCGAATCTAACATTGTATCTTCTGAAAAATCTTGCTCAATATCAGAGAGATCAATATCAAATTCAGTTAATTCAGGTTCTTCAAGTTGTTCATCATCAAAATCAATAATTTCTAGTTCAGGCTCTTCAATTGCAACATCTTCAAGATCAGGTTCGTATATCTCTTTTCCTTCAAGATAGCCAATATCATCTTCAATTGTATTAACATGTCCAATTGTCAAGTCAGTAGAATCACTTAAATCAGGAATATCAAAAATAGAGTCGGGGAGCGTTTCTGGTATGTCTGAATCTTCAAAAGAATTATCCAATGAAATTTCTTGGTCAAGAATTTCTGTATAATTAGGATCTTCTTGGCTTTCTTCTGGTTCATCTTGTTCATCTTCAATTATTGAAGATGTAGTATCATCGTTTTTTTCTTCAGTAAAATCTGCTGTTATTAAAATGTTATTAAGTTCATCGCCAGTAAGCGCAATTGTTTCATCTGGATCATCATCTGTAAAAAAGCCGGAAGTAACTAAGGAGGCGGCATCTTCGGAAGCACTATTGTCTGAAGAAATAGAAGAAGCCTTATAACCGGAAAGTTCTATTTTCAAATTAGATATTTCATTTTTTATTGAAGAAAGTTCATCTGCAATTTTCATCAACAATTCAGTTGATCTGTCGTTCGCTATCACCGTATCTTCTCCTGTATCATTGCTAGATTGAACTAAATCCTGCTCAACAGCACTAATATCGTCGAAATCAATAGACATATCATCCTCCAAAAAATCCGTTTCAGATATGTCATATCCTATTTCTGATTCTAATTCATTGTAGCCTGTTATAAGAGTATTATCAACAAAATCTTCTATTTCAATTTCTGGTTCTTCAATTTCTGATATTTCAGACACATTCAAAATTTCAGTTTCAGAAACATCATTATTCTCTAATGGATTTTTCTCAAAGAGCGGTACACTTATTTCTTCATCCTGCTCAATGTTAGCAACCATTGGAGCTGTATCTTCAGACCCTTCATCTAATGTAACAGATAAATTATAAACAGATGATTTTGGAATTAAATTACTTGAAGGATCCTTAGATGGAGCTGGAACAGATGAAGATTCGAATGATCCAAGAAGATCATCGAATTCAGTTGTTTCATGAATTGCAAAAGAACTTTCTTGAGATCCACTTTTAGAAGTCTCTGTTTTATTTAAAAAATCACCGACTAAATCATCCACATCTTCATTTTTATCAGCATTATTGCTGAAAAAAGAATCTACTGTATTTTTGGAATCCATTGGAAGTATCGTTTCATCAATTACTTCGACTCCAAAATCAAGATCTGAGAAATCAGAATCAATAGTTCCTGATGCCTTTATCTTTTTAACATCATTAATATACGTTTCATCAAATTCTAAATCAATATCTACAGGATTTACATCGGAATACAACTGATCTATATTTTCGGGAGTAGAGCCACCGGTTTCATTAAAACTATCAACAAAGGAATCAAGATCTAAATTATCAAAACTTGAAAGAGAAGATTTTTTTTCTGGAGAAACACCAATTACAGAATTTAAATCATCGAGAAAACTACTAAAATCTTCATCTGAAGGTAGAATATCTGTATTTTCAATATTTAATGGTTCTAAGTTTTCAAAAATTTGTTCAGATTCATTGTTTATTTCTTTTATTTCACTAATAGGTTGAAGTTCATCTAAAGGATTACCCAAGGACTCTGAAATTTCTTCTAAATTACTATCTGACAAATTGATTTCGTCGATTAAGTCAGTTTCGTCGATTAAGTCAGTTTCGTCGATAAGGTCTACTTCGTTGATTTGAGATGAAAAATCAATATCTTCTAAACCTTCAAATACAATTTCAACTGGTTGTTCAAAAGGTGATGGTTTTTCATCTTCTATAGGTAAAACATCTTCTACTTCTAATTCTAAAGTGTTTTCGTCTGACTCGAAATCCATAAAATCTACGATTTCATCCTCATATTTTGATTCAGATACAGGCTTGATATTTTCAGGTTCTATATTAAATAGAGGATCATTTTTTGGATGAGGATTGATTTCTTCAAATTCTATTTTGCCATCATAAGATATACTTTCAGAATTTTCTTCTTCTAGAGTGTCACTATCTGTAGATTTTTCCTTAAAATCTTCAAACTGATCAAAATCAAGCATTTCGGGCAGTTCAAAATCTATATCCGTGTTGCTATCGACATCAGTTTCAGTCTCAATATCACCTAAACTATCAATATCAGTCTCCATATCGTTATAACTTTCAATATCACTATTATTGTCAATATCAGTAGAGAAAATTGGATCAGAGGCGTCACGTGGGCCACTTTTTACCCATACACCATACATATCCAAGGATTCTGATTCTTCGGTGAATTCTACAGGGAAGGCTGATTCTTGTATTTCATCATTTTCAAAGTCTGAAGTCATTAGCTACTCCCGAAATTTATAGTTGCTCTTTTCAATTGTCGGCAAGAGTATACAATTAATTAACTGTATTATAATGAGCATCTTCCTGTCAATTAAAATAAAGATTATTGACTGTAATGCCGAAATAGTAATTATATGAAACGTTTTAAATTTGTTATACCCATTTTTATTGGAACTTTAGTGTATTGCATTTTATTAATCACAGTAGGGCCAAAAGGAATTTGGCCAATGAAACAACTAGAAAAGGAAATAGGAACACTTACTAAACATGTTGAAATCCTACGTACTATAGAAAATGATCTTTCAATTCAAGTTCAAAATCTTACTGCAGATCCAGATACCATTTCAATTTATGCCCATGAAATAGGTTATGTAGCAGAAGGTGAAAAACTCATAAAGCTTTCTGGTTTTACAGGAGGTATTAATCGCAATATAAATCCTGGTATAACACTTAAACGTGACAGCACAATATATCTTCCAGACTGGTCATGCAAGCTTTTTGGCCTACTCTCTGCAATTATCAGCTTGGCTTTTTCTCTTTATCTAACCTCCCATAAACAAAAGTTATTCTCGTAACCAAACCGTTTTAACTTCAATATTTTCCATAGACAGAATGTTTTTTCCGTCATGCTTAATTGAAACAGTCTTATTTACCCCTACGAGTTTCTTAAAATCAGGGGTAACACGAAAACGCCACTCAAGAGGCGGAACTATAGAAACAGCTTGTTGAGCAACAAGATCAGGTAAATTCAAAAACTGACGAATAGATAAGGGCCCTTTTTGTTTAATGAATAATTCATTATTACCAATAATCAATTCAAGGGAAATTGATATTCCACTATCAAAAATTGCTACACCTCTTCCACCACGCAAAATCATTACTTTTTCAATACCTTCGCCTCCACGCCAAGAACCAGAAAGAGAATCTATGTTCTTAACTTGAAGCAAGTTATCTTCAAAGCCATAAGATTCTGAATCGATAAGAGAAACGACTTGTGGAATTTCTACAAATTCAGGTTCTGGTAACGCTACAGATTGATCGAAAAGGTCTCGTACTAACATTCGTGACTCTAGCAGTATTCGATTTGAATTTTCATACACCCGGGAGAGAAGGCGAGTAGTGTTATACATTCCACCTTTTAAAACTAATTCTAGTTTTATTCCATCTGTGCGATTAATGAGGTTTCCATAAAAGATGTAATCGGATCCAGCAGGAATAGAAAGATCTTCAGGCAGAGAATCTTTTCTCATATCGAGTACACGGTAATTTCTTTGTTCTCGAATAAATGAAAATACAAGATCATTTACTGTTCTTCGAACTGTTTCGGTTGTATCAATAGAAACTAGAGAATATACGGCAACCATCGGTAATTCTTGCGCAATTAAAACCGTGTTTATGGAGAGGAAGACTAATAATACCGGCAGCAATCGCTTGGTCATGTCACCTCTTATAAAAAATTAGCGATTAAGATTTTTTTTGAATTCGCGTTGCATGTCTCGCTGCATATCTTTATCTCGAATACCATCACGCTTATCAAACATCTTTTTGCCCTTACAGATACCAAGTTGTATCTTTATTTTACCTTTTTTTAAGTAAATTTCGAGAGGAATCAATGTAAAGCCTTTTTCATCAACTTTTCTTATAAGCCTTTTTATTTCTTCTTTATGTAAAAGTAATTTTTTGGGTCGATCTGGATCATGATTAAATATTGATGAATACACATACGGTGTTATGTGAAAATTCATAAGCCAAACTTCTTTATTTCTGATTTCCGCAAAGGAATCTGGAAATGAGATATTACCAGCTCTTACTGATTTAACCTCGGTACCTTCTAACACTACACCACATTCTATAGAATCATCTATAGAATAATTAAATCGTGCTTTCCGGTTTTGCGCAAGGATCTTTACGGGTGAATCACTCATGTTGGATCAATTATAGAAGCCACTGTAATACTTGTCAACGCAAGTCCTTCATGATACCTTTACATAACATATTACAGATCAAAATGTACCACAGGGGTGATAAATGTCGGCTAGATGGCACCAGTACTCTTATTCAGCACAACGAGAAAAACGACGTTCGATACTCTTAGTTCTCTTAATATTTTTAGTAATTGGAATAGCATTCAGTTTTATAAGTCTGTATGTTTTATCTATGTATCAGCTTGAGTCGGATTTGATGGAGCCCACTCTAAGAAAAAATGACAGAATTATATCAACTCCTCTATATAAAACGACGAATTTTTCATCTTCTGCAAAAAAATCCTTTCTAAATCCTTCAAGGGGCGATTTGGTTGTTATTTCTCCCGCTTATTTCCAGGACAACTCAATAGTGTTACATTTTGTAGACAACCTAATAGCATTTCTAACTCTACAAAGATTCCATCCTTTTCAATCAGATAATTCCCGCTCGGAACAACCAGTTATACGAAGGTTGCTTGGTTTTCCAGGAGATTCTTTATATATAGAAAATTTTATTGTACATATAAAACCGGCAGGATCTGCCCATTTCTTAACTGAGTTTGAACTTTCAGAACATAATTACGACATACAAACTAAACAACTGCCTCCATTCTGGAATTCTGAACTGCCATTTTCAGGTAATTTTTCAGAAATAATTTTGTCAGATTCTGAATATTTTGTGCTCAATGATAATCGCCTTTACGTCGGAGACTCCCGTATTTGGAATACTATTCCTGCAAATCGTATTAGTTCAAAAGTGTTATTTAGATATTGGCCTTTTTCCTCATTTGGAACACCGTAATATACAAATGATACCATCCTTGTATGTTCATATACCCCTATGTAAAAAAAAATGCGATTACTGTGATTTTTTTTCAATTATTCCTGAAAATTCAAAAACGCAAGACCTTGTAATAGAAGCCCTACAAAAAGAATTAGCCTATAGATGCGCTGAATATAAGGTTACCTCGTGGAAATCAATTTATATTGGTGGTGGAACGCCCAGTCTTTTACTTCCAAACCAAATAAGAACACTATGTAAAAACATATCTCAATCAATTTCTCCTGCATTTCTTCCAACAAATATTGAATGGACAATTGAAGCTAATCCTGAAGATATAAGCATAGAATGGCTACAAGCATGTTCTGAATCTGGTATCAATCGTATTTCAGTTGGTATCCAATCTATGAATGATACAGTCTTGCGCGAAGCAGGTAGAAGAGGATGCCGAAAATCAAATTATAAAGCTCTTGAATTACTTCATACACAGTGGCATGGAAAACTCTCTTTAGATTTTATTGCAGGTTTGCCTAATCAGAAAAAAGAAGATCTTATTAACGATCTCACTGAAACTTTTTTTTATAAACCAGATCATATATCCCTTTATTCACTTACGGTAGAAGAGGGCACTCCCTTAGAAAAAAAAATAAATAATAATAGCTGTATTATTCCAGATAACGATGAAGCCTCTGATATGTGGATTGCAGGTCGTGATTTTCTAGAAAACAATGGTTTTATTCAATACGAAGTTTCAAATTTTTCAAAACCTGGATTCGAATCTTCCCATAATGAGACCTATTGGAATATGAATAATTGGCTTGCAATTGGACCTGGAGGAAGTGCAACTATTGTTAAAAACGACACAGCCGTTCGATACACAAATATTAAAAACGTTTCTTTATGGCTTAAAGATCCATTTAATACAGTAGAACAAGAACTATTGTCAAAAAAAGACTTACTAAGTGAAACTTTAATTATGGGTTTTAGAATGATAAAAGGAATAAATCGAAAGGCTTTCTTTTTGCGTTTTGGTAAAGACTTACTGGAAGTTATTGGAAAAACTGTTTATAACTGGCAAAAAAAACAGCTCGTCATAATTTCAGACGAGCATGTTTCATTAACAAAAAATGGACTATTATTTCTCAATTCTTTTTTATGTGATTGTTTTCAAGAAATTAACTAAAAAAACTGTTGAGTTTTCTGTATATCGAATTCACTATTTCCTTAGATTCTGCTGATATATCGTCTGGTAATTCATCTATTAGAGCTTCTAAACTAGCTATAGTTTCATTTAGCGCCGTATGAAATCCTCTAGAACACTTAAACCAATATTGGCCTTTTCCATCAGTAAAAAGACAAATAAAACCAAGCTCTTTACTTTTTTGCTTAGCTACGGTTACTTTGAAAATCCAACGTAAATTCTCTATAAGCTCAACAGGCCTCTCAGAATAAATGAAATTCTCTTTTCTCGGCCAATCCTTTTCATTCACTCTATCAAGATTAAATGTAGTTGCAATTCTAAGTATAAGTTCCATTTTTTCGCCAGAGAGCAGTTCATGAGAGTCTATAAGAATCTTTCCTCGAAGTCCCGCTATCTGAGTTGTATAAGAACCAGAAAGGTCAACTGATGCCAGTGCTTTTTTAAATTGCTCTATTGGAAGTGTCAGTTGTTTTTTACCTTTTACCTTAGATAAAGGAAAAAATTCTCCTCCAAAAACAAGACCATCTTGGCGATCAGATTTAGCAGGAATTAAATCTTTTTTCTTTCCTTTGTTCAAAACTGATTCAGTTGATTGTTTTACTCCACGATCTTTTCGAGAATTGACAGATGAACCACCTAACAGTTTTTCTACAAGGCTTGGGTCTATTCGGGTAAGATGGGAGCGAGTTAGGGGAGAAACAGACATAGCATACATGCGGGAAGTGCGGACAATTTCACCAGAAACAATAAATTGAGGAGATTCACGATACATACAAGATCCAGGATGTATTTGGATGCGATCTGCGGTTAGACTTCTAAAACTATCACGGCCGTCTCGTACGCAAACAAACTGAATCATACCAGTTGCAACGCAACAAAGGTAATCATCAATACTTCCTCCAGAAAGAATCGGAATTCCCATATCGGAAACTATCAGTTCCAGTTGGTCTTTTATATTTGCAATTTCAGACATTACACGCTCATCTAGATAACTAGATTCACAAAACTTAATGCGGTTTTTTGCAGTACGATGAAGGTGAAACAAGGTAAGAAAAGAGGCAAAGTCGCCAGAAGCATGTCTAAATCCATGATGAGCTTTTCTTGCTTCCATTTCTTTCCCTGGTGGAAGCATAAAAGGATTTTTTGCAGATAAAAAAGCCGCTGCAATTAACACTTCTTCGACTACAGAAGGATATTTTTGTATTGCTTCTACGATCATTCTTGACTGCCTGGGAGGCAAGGGAAATGAACACATCATCTCACCTATTTTAGAAAGAGTGTTATCTGGTGATAACGCTTTCAATAATGAAAGTGTTTCTATAGCACCTTTAATTCCTTCTCTTCCCGGAGATGATATAAAGTCGAAGTTTTCAAATTCGGTAATTCCAAGTTCTGCCATCCGCAAAACAACCTCAGAAAGGTCTGTTCGATATATTTCTTCAGTTGTGTATTGAGGTCGCGCCTCAAAATCTTTTCTCTCAAAAAGCCTATAACAGGTTCCCTCCTGTGTTCGACCAGCGCGTCCTCGCCTTTGATTACAGGACGCCTTTGAAACAGGGACCTCAACGAGGCTTGAAGTAAAAGTATGTGGGTTATAATAATTAAGTTTTGCTAAACCGGAATCCATTACGCTAGTAATACCATTAATGGTGATAGACGTTTCCGCTATATTAGTCGCAATAACCATTTTTTTCTTGCCAAATGGTGGAGAAACAAAGACTCTTTCCTGTTCTTCCTTACTTAAACGGCCATATAAAGGCACAATAAATAATTTTCTATACCAAGATTCAGCAAAAAGTCTTGTAATACAATTTTTTATCGCTCTTTCTCCGGGAAGGAACACGAGTATATCTCCAGACCTACCGTCATTCATGATCCGCCCAGTAATATCTGCAATTTTATCTAATAAGGCTTCTTCCGCAGCAAGACTTCCACCAGACGCAGGAAGGGAAGGAGAGTCATAAATAACAGTAACAGGGTAGGTGATAGCGTCAATTTTAACGACAGGACAATTATCAAAGTACTCTGAAAACAGTTCTGTATTAATGGTCGCTGAAGAAACAATTACTTTGAAATCATGACGCTCTGAAAGAACTCGTTTTAATAAACCCAAAATAAAATCTATATTCAAACTTCTCTCATGAGCTTCATCAACCATTATCATTGAATATTTGCTAAGCCACGGATCCAACTTCATTTCTTGTAACAGGATTCCGTCGGTCATTATTTTAATTCTGGTGCTTAAATCGGTTTTATCTTCGAAACGCATCTTATATCCGGCAAGACCGGGCATAGGGGTTCCTAATTGTTTCGAAATAAATTCACACACAGATAATGCGGCTATTCGCCTCGGCTGAGTAACTCCAATAATACCGCTTGAGGTAAAACCTGCTTCATGAAGTATTATTGGTAACTGAGTTGTTTTTCCCGATCCAGTAGGACTTTCAACTACAATAACTTGATTATGTTCAAGCATATCGAGAATGCGCTGTTTTTGCTGATATACGGGTAATTCATGTGGTTTCATTATTCAAGTATAGCCGTTCCCTGCTTCATGGGCAATAAAGGAAGGTATTCGTGCATGAGATTAAAGCGACTTTGATAATACTCTTTCCATATACCTTTTTGAGACGATATATAAGATTCATTTAAATGATGCACAGTAACACCGAGGCCTCTCTCACTATAATTTGTAATAAGAAAGGGCTCAAGGTTCATAGTCGCTGATAATTCCGGTTTCTTTTTATTGAGAGTAACCTGTAGAAGTACAGAATCACCTGTATACTCTCTTATAGCTGCTGGGTTTTCAGTATTCGGTGTATATCGTTGCCCTGATATAAAATTACCCATTGAATACATTATTAGCGCTTCTTTTTCCTGACGCGTTATTTGATCTACAATAGAAAGAGTTTCCCATGGTTGCATAACATGAGGATGATGAGCCCATACAATGTCTACTCCAGCTGCACATAACTGGGAAAACCAGATGCGTTTTTGTTTACTTTCTTTCAAAACATATTCAGGTTCATTGCTATGTAAGGCCAAAATAAAAATATCACATTGGTATGTAGCTTTAATTTGAGAAATTGTAGCTAAAAAATCTGTTCGAGCAGCTTGTGTGGGCGAAACATAATACACTCGCTTAGACGCTGAATCGTGTGCATTAAAAATTTCCGTAACAGATAGAAAGGCAATTTTCCATCCTTTTTTTTCAATAATAACTGGCTTAAAGGGATCTTCAGCATTTTTTTTTAAACCTGAACTATAAACCAAGGGAGAAAGATTATTCATAACAGATAAAGTCCCGTCTATTCCTTCAATGCCTTGATCATTTGAATGATTATTAGCTAAGGCAAAAACATCAAAGCCTGCATGGACGGCAGCAAGAGGATAATTTGAGTGAACATTAAAATTAGGATAGGTAGAAAGTGGAAGGGAATCTGTTACAGGAGTTTCGAGATTTCCAAAAGTCAAATCATCGGAAAGAAGCAAATTGGAAACGTTTTGATAGATCAAGCTATAATCACTCATATTAAAATTAACGTTATGAGCCATAATATCGCCGGCGAAAGTCAAAAGGAGTGAGCCTAGCCCTTCTAATTCAATTTCTTCTGACTCAATTTTTTCTGGCTCAATTTCTTTCACTAAAACATCTTCGTCTGGATCATCTTTTATTGTTTGTTGCTCTTCAGTTATTGGTAACACATCGCTACTAATTTCTTGGCTCGATTTAATAGTAGTGCAGGTACTAAACACTATAAAAGAAAGAAAGATGGTAAATAAACAAAATCGTGATTTCATATTGTCTATAGTTTACATTGACAGATGCAACTTCACAAGTTAAACTTTCTTCCGGTATTAAAGTGGATAAATAAGAGAGAGGAGAAAAATTTCGTATGGCGAAAAGCAAATTTGTGTATTTTTTTGGAAACCGTGAGGCTGAGGGCGACGGGACAATGAAAGAGTTACTTGGTGGAAAAGGTGCAGGACTAGCAGAAATGACCACTATTGGTCTTCCTGTTCCTGGTGGTTTCACCATTACGACTGAAGTATGCGATCTCTATTATAAAAATGGACGAACATATCCTGAGGGCTTAAAACAAGAAGTTGAAAAAAATGTAGCCAAACTGGAAAAAATCTCAGGAAAAAAACTGGGTGATCCAAAAGATCCTCTTTTAGTATCAGTGCGCTCCGGTGCATCAGTTTCTATGCCTGGTATGATGGAAACAATTTTAAATTTGGGACTCAATGATATTTCTGTTGAAGGGCTCGCACATAAAACGGGAAATAAACGATTTGCTCTTGATGCATATCGTCGTTTTATAATGATGTACGGTTCCACTGCAATGGGAATTGAGAGAGAAAAATTTGACTTAGCATTTGATGACGTAAAAGAGAGATTAACACGAAAAAGACTTGCTGTAAAATCTACTATTAAAATTGGTGATACAGATGTAAATGAAGAGGAACTTGCTTCTTTAATCGAAGATTTTAAGAAATTATATAAAAAAGAAATAAAAAAAGACTTTCCACAAGATCCAATGGAACAACTTTGGGGATCAATTGGAGCTGTTTTTGGTTCGTGGATGCTTGAAAAAGCAGTTACCTACAGAAGAGTAGAAAAACTAGTTGGAGCCAAGGGAACAGGTGTAAATATTGTTCAAATGGTATTTGGAAATATGGGTGATACCTCTGGAACAGGAGTATGTTTTACTCGAGATCCTAATACTGGAAAAAATGAGTTCTATGGTGACTATCTTGTAAATGCACAAGGAGAAGACGTTGTAGCTGGAATACGTACTCCGATTAAGCTTTCTGATTTTGCAAAAATCGATCCAAAAGCTTACAAAGAACTATGCGATGTACGCAAAACTCTTGAAAAACACTACAAAGATATGCAAGATCTGGAATTCACTGTTGAAGACAGAAAGCTCTATATGCTTCAATGCAGAACAGGAAAAAGATCCCCTGCAGCAGCTTTTAAAATTGCAGTTGACCTTGTAGAAGAAAAAGTAATCTCGAAAGAAACTGCTCTTAGCAGAATCAAAACTTCAGATATTGAAGGAATTTTTTATCCAGCAATAGATAAATCACAAGTTGAAAAACTCAAGTCTTCATTTATTGTTGAAGGTATTGATGCTGTTCCTGGAGCTGCATGTGGAAAGGTTTGTTTTTCCGCTGCAAAAGCCGAAGAACTATCAAATCAAGGTGAAAAAGTAATATTAGTTCGTAAAGAAACAAGCCCAGAAGATGTTGGGGGTATGCATGCAGCACAAGGTATTCTTACCGCAACAGGTGGGAAAACAAGTCACGCAGCTGTTGTAGCTCGTGGATGGGGTAAAAGTTGTATCGTCGGTTGTGAAAAACTTGAGATTAATTATGAAAAGAAATTGTTCAAAGCAAATGGGTTTACAGTAAAAGAAGGTGATTTTATCACCCTTGATGGCACAAGTGGTTCTGTTTATTTAGGAGAACTTAAACTTATTGATCCAAAACTCCCTCAAGCATATGAAACTATTATGAAATGGGCAGATGAATTTAGAAAAATTAAAGTACGTACGAATGCTGATACACCCTATGATGCTACTCATGCTCGAAAACTAGGTGCTGAAGGTATTGGCCTTTGTAGAACAGAACACATGTTCTTTGATTCTGAAGAACGAATTCTTGCTATTCGAGAAATGATAATTTCAGACTGTGTTGAGAATCGTAAAAAAGCACTTGCAAAACTTCTTCCTTTCCAGAAAAAAGACTTTGAAGGAATATTCAAAGCCATGGATGGTCTTGGAGTAACAATACGGCTTATTGATCCTCCTTTACACGAGTTTGCACCCCATGATGAAGCTGGCCAAAAAGCCCTTGCAAAGGCTGTTGGAGTATCATTTGAGTCAGTGCGCCAGCGAGTTGAAAAACTTCATGAATCCAATCCTATGCTTGGCCATAGAGGATGTCGTTTAGCTATAACCTATCCAGAAATTCTTGAAATGCAGGTTACAGCTATTATGAGTGCAGCATGCGCAATGACAAAGAAAGGAATCAAGGTACTACCAGAAATTATGATTCCACTGGTAATTGATTCTCTTGAACTCAAAATACTTGAGCAACTAACCAGAAAAGCTGCAGATGCAGTTATCAAAAAAACTGGAATACCAGTGTCATATCTTGTAGGTACAATGATTGAAACACCTCGGGCTGCTCTCCTTGCAGATAAAATTGCAACAGTGGCAGATTTCTTCTCATTCGGAACAAACGATCTTACACAAATGACCCTTGGAATGAGCCGCGATGATGCAGGTCGATTCCTCCCAGATTATATTGATGAACATAAAACGGGTATCTTTAGAGACGATCCATTTCAGAGCCTCGATCAAGAAGGTGTAGGTCTCCTTGTTAAAATGGGAATTGAAAAAGGAAGATCTGTTAAGGAAAAACTAAAAATCGGTATTTGTGGAGAACACGGAGGAGATTCTTTATCTGTTAAGTTCTGTTGCAGAGCTGGTATGGATTACGTTTCTGCCTCTCCATTTAGAGTTCCAGTTGCACGACTGGCCGCAGCACAAGTTGCAATTGAAGATGCAGCTTTAGCAGCTAAAGTGACTAAAACTGGTAAAGGAGCTAAAACTTCTCCAGCATCAAAAGCATCAAAAGCATCAAAAACTACTAAAGCTTCTTCAGCAACTAAAACGGCTCAAAAGAAAAAATAAGATTCACATTTCTGAAAGGTAAGATGGTGGTGTTTTTTCTCTTAAACTAGAGAATAAACACCACTTTTTTTATTAGATTTAGCATGAAGGTGTATGAAAAATTATACAAAACAAGATGTAACTTCAAACCTGCTAGAATTTACTGTATGAAAACAGGTATACTCTTATGAGATTGTATTATTGCAAAAGGAGTTACGTATTTTATGAAAAAAATCTATTTACTATTTATTTTATGTTTGATTGTTTCAACAATAACTGCAGGCGGAAAAAAAGAAGAAAATGTAACTAAAATCTTTCCAGATTCTGTTCGAGTTGCAGCATTTGTTGGACCGTCAGGTATTGGAATGGCCCGTCTTTTTTCGCAACCTCCAGCTCTTACCGGTGTTTCTAACGTTTCATTTGAAGCTGCAGGTTCTGTAGATGTTTTATTACCCAAATTATTAAATGGCGATATTGATATAGGTATTCTTCCTCCCAATGTTGCGGCAAAACTCTATAATGTAAATCCAAATTCGATCGTAGCTGGAGCAATTGTTGGAAAGGGAATGCTTTCCATTATTACAAAAGACAGCACTATTACTTCCCTAGAAGATCTTGCTGGTAAAACTGTTTACGTAGCAGGGCAGGGCTCCACACCAGAATATGTATTTAGAACCTTATTGGCAAAACATAATCTTCAAGATTCAGTTGAATGTAATTTTTCAATTCCAAATCCTGAACTTGCTGCAGCTCTTCTAAGTAATAAAATATCTTATGCTCTTGTTCCCGAACCTTTTGCTACTGTCGCAGTCCTTAATGGAGCAAATAGTGACAAACCAGTTAAAAGAGCGATTAAACTCCTTGATTACTGGAAAGCTTCAGATTTTGGCGAAGATTTCCCTATGACACTTTGTGTTATCAATTCTAATTTTGCAAAAAAATATCCTGAAACTGTAAAAGAGTTTCTTACGTCGTATAAAGAAGCCATTGAATGGACTGTTGCAAATCCTGTAGATGCAGGAGCTTTAGTTGAAGCGGTAGGCCTCGGATTAAAGGCTCCTATAGCAGCTAAGGCTATTCCTGAATGCAACTTTGCTTACATACCTGCATACGAGGGTAAACCCATGATAGAAGCCCTGCTTAAGACCTTCCTTACATTTTCTCCAGAATCAGTTGGAGGAAAACTTCCCGACAACGGATTTTACTTTAAATGAAATTTAAAGGCTCCTTAATAGGAGCCATTTCACTATTGGTACTAATTTTTCTATGGGGAATAGTATCAGTAGTAATGAATTCACCTTTTATTCTCCCATCTCCTTTAAATGTATTAAAGGACTTATTATTACTTTTTAAAAACACTCTTTTTATATCTATGTTGCGAGCAACCTTTATTCGGGGAATAATATCCTTTACTGTTTCTTTAATAATTTCTTTTGTTTTAGGAATTTTTTCAGGATTATCTGCCGGTTTTACTCGTGCATTACAGCCATGGATGACTGTAATAAAATCTACCCCAGTAGTAGCCTTTGTGTTACTTGCAATACTATGGTTTGGCTCATCAATAGTACCTATTTTTGTATCTGTTTTAATGACAGTGCCTGTTATGACAGAAGCAATTGCGACAGGTGTAAGAAGTACTGATTCAAAACTACTCGAAATGGCTCGAATATATCGATTTACAACAAAAGATCGTTTACTACATATTCAGCTTCCATCGGCCTTGCCTTTTTTTCTCTCTGGAGCCGGTAGTTCTCTTGGATTAACATGGAAAGTAGTTGTAGCTGGTGAGATACTTGCATTCCCAAAAAATGGAATTGGAACTGCTATGCAAACTGCTAAAGTGCATTTAGAAACTCCCAGAGTTTTTTCACTTACGATAATTGCTATATTTTTTAGTATTATTACTGAATGGATTTTTGATCGAATGGTAAAAGCATCAAAAAAGCATCAGATATCGGAGGGAAGAAAATCGTGAAAATAGACAACCTTACGATATCATTTAATGACATTCCCCTGTATAAAAATTTTTCGATTGAATTCAAAGATAAGGCTATAACTGCAATAATGGGCGTTTCAGGGTGTGGAAAAACAACCTTGTTAAATACAATTGCATCCCCTGAATCTGGATATCTTGTTTCCTATATATTTCAAGAACCTAGATTACTTCCCTGGAGATCACTTGAAAAAAATATTATGCTAGCCCTTTATTCAGGAACAGAAACTGATAAAAAAGATAGGGCTCGATATTATTTAGAACGTGTAGGACTCAGTTTACGTGCTACCGATTTCCCTGATCAATTATCTGGAGGAGAGAGACAGCGTGTTTCTATTGCAAGATCCTTTGCCTCACAAACCCCAGTTTTACTTATGGATGAACCATTTCAATCCCAAGATCCAGCACAAAAATTACTCTTAATTAATTTGGTAAAAGAATTACAAGCTGATGAACAAAGAACCATTATTGCAGTTACACATGATGTAAAAGAAGCTTCAGCATTAGCAGAACGTGCAGTAGTTATTGGTGGAAAACCAGTATCGATCATTTTAGATATACCTGTAAATTCACAATTTGAATCACATATAACAGAAGTTTTAACATCTATTTGGTAATAACAATTACTACACAAAGGGTAGGATAAGTTTGAATATCATTAGATTTAATAATTATTTAACTGCGCATAATGTATGTTCTGTCTACCGGTATTGAATTAGACATGTTTGTTATAAAAACAAGTACATGCCTAGAATAATTACTGTGTAAAAAAGAATGTTAATTATAACTGTTCTAAATTTTGCTTAGCTACAGTAGCAAAGGTCGTAAAAAAAGAAACAGGTACGGCATTGTCTTCCGAAGTTAATAAAGATAAAGATTCTGTCTTATGAATAAAAACAATATCATAAATAGGGCGTCCTAATTTTTCAGCAAGTAAGTTTCGAAAGGGCCTGTCAGCAGTAAAAGGTAATGTAATTATCCATTGATTTGTTTCAGATTTTTGTTTTATTACTGTTCCAGGAAATTGTTCAATAAAATTGACTATATCTTCATCTTGAATATCAAAGGTCGGATTTTCATAAAAAGTGTACAAATAGGTATTTCCCCATAAATATTTAGAAAGTGATTCTCTTCTAAGATTAGTTGATATTGGATAAACAAGAACCTCTGTTACTGTAAGAGATTTTGGAAGAGAATTATTTAGATCCGACTTTATTATTTGTGAATCCATAGGAGCTGCTAGTAAAAAAGAGCCTATTTCATTTTCGGAGCTGATTCCTAAAGATAAACTTTGAGCAATTTCAAAACGAGGCATAGGATTAAAACCTTCCGTAAAAATAATAGGTATAGATGAACGTTGAAAAGCTTTATGCCAAATTTCAACTAAACCCAGATGAGGAATATAGGCTGCTTCTGATGTTTTTTTATAAGATATAATAACGCGATGACTTACTTCTGGTGGAACTAAACGCTCAGTTACCTGCAACTGAAATAGAGAATTATTTTTTTGCTCTTCAGAACTAATTATTTTTACTGAAGTTTTATTACCACAAACTCCGCATGGTTCTATACATTCTGTTTCACAACGAGGCGTTAAAATTTGTTCATCTGAACGTATTTTTTCTTTTTTTAGAAAACTTTTTGAAGGCCCAAGACTCACACCATCCCATGGTAAGTTTTCATTTAAATTTCTTTCTCGCAAGCTTTCTACTTCGACATCCCAATCTGCATTTGCAATAACTGATTTCCATATTTCTGGTTTAGCCCAATCTTCCCACGCATCGAGACGACAACCTTGTTTATATGCAGCAAGAACGAGTTCCCCTACCCTGCTATCACCACGCGAAATAATGCCTTCCAAAAATGAATTAAAAGGTTTATGTGTGCTTACTTTAAATTTACCCTTAGGCAAGGAATTATATATAAAATCTAGTTTCTTTTTTGATTCTTCCATTGTAAGCTGTTTTGACCATTGATATGGAGTATGTGGCTTAGGAATAAAAGTACCTACATTTACATTACACTGGATACGTGTTTTAGCTTGTATTTCAAGCATAAAATTTACTATTTCTTCTTCTTCAGACACTCCTTCTTTTTCGACAGGAAGCCCGACCATAAAGTAAAATTTTGCTTTATTCCAGCCCTGGCGTTTTGCTTCACGAATGATGTCTATGATCCGATCTCTATACACTTCTTTGTTTAAGGCTAATTGCCAAGCATCTACAGGAGTTTCTATAGCAAAAGTAAGACCGCTTTTTCTCACCTCAGACAGTTTTTCTAATAAAGGTAATGTAAAAGAATTTACTTTTAAAGATGGCAATTGAAAAGAAATATTTCTATTTGCATATTTATTTGTCAAAATATTCAAAAGATCATCGATACCTTCATAGTCACCCGAAGATAAAGACATTAAACTTATTTCTCTATAACCACCTTTTTCAACTAAAAAATCTACATCTTTTAATATTCTCTTAACATCCATCATACGTTGAGGTCTATAATACATTCCGGCATGGCAAAACCGGCAACCATTTGGACAACCTCTCATTATCTCAACACTACCATGATCTTGGACAATCCTCATTCCAGGGACTGGAAAACAGACAGCAGTATCTTGTGAAGAACCAAAAGAAGAATAGACAGCTCGCCGAGCACATGATTGTAAGGGTAAGCGCGATTGATCTTTTGCTACAGTCCATACTGCAGGATGAGCTGATAATAAAGCAAGTAAATCTGATCTTTTTGCACCATTACGTTTTGCAATTGAAACTTCTTCAATAAGAGTGAAAAGGCCTGCTTCTGCTTCACCTATAAAAAAAGCGTCAATAAAAGAAGAAAAAGGTAAGGGATTAGTTATTCCACAACCACCTGCAATAACGATAGGGTCGCTTTCAGTTCTTTCAGAATTAATAAGTGGAATTTTGCCTGTGTCAAGAATAGCAAGGAGGCCAGTAATACCTGGCTCATATCCTATACTGACACCAATAATATCAACTTCATTAAGAGGAATACCACTTTCAAGTGTATATAGAGGTACAGATTTTGCTTTTAATAGAGCTTCAAAATCAGGAGCTGGAGCGAATACACGTTCACATCTGATAGAGGGGATTTTATTAAAACCATCATATAAAATTTTAATTGCATGGTTAGACATAGCTATTTCATATAAATCAGGGAAAGCCAATGCAAAAGTTAAATCAGCTGAATCCTTTATTATTTGTCCAAATTCACCACCAAGGTATCGCACAGGATTTTGAACTGAACAAAGTTCACGTTGTAAATCCTTAATAGGGTTTATATGAGTCATTATTTCTCCAAGTATTGAATTAATTAATACGGTTTAATTGTCGAGTCTTCTCATGTTAATACTCATTAATAAACCAGCAGCAAACATAGCAGTCCACAACGATGAACCACCGTAAGACAAAAATAAAAGAGGAATTCCAGTAATTGGCATCATGCCCATAACCATTCCAATATTAACAACAAAATGAAAAAAATACATTGCAATAATTCCTGTTGCAATTAAAGATCCAAAACGATTTTTGGTTTTCTTAATAATAATTAATCCACGTACAAAAATAATTGTATATAAAGAAAACACAACAAGTCCACCGAAAAAACCCCATTCTTCAGATAAAATACTAAAAATAAAATCTGTACTTTGTTGAGGTAAAAAGCGATAATGACTTTGAGTTCCTTTTAAGAAACCCATTCCAAAAGGGCCACCAGAACCAATTGCAGTAATTGATTGAATTATATTCCATCCAGAACCAAGAGGATCAACATTAGGATTTAAAAATACAATTAACCGCATAAGTTGATATTCTTTTAATACATGAGAAGCACCTATGGAACCAATAAGAGCTAAGGAAATAAGTCCGGTAAAATAAGCTATCCAATAATAATATGCATTTTTAAACATAAGCTTACCAATCATAGCTAAAATAGAAATCATTCCTAAAGAAATTAAGGCGATCAAAGTAAAACGCATTTCAGTTAAAATTCGAATTGCAGGAATAGTTTTTTGTAATAGATTTGTTTCCCATAATGGTAGAACTGTGAATACAATAGAAAGAGAACCACCAATAACAACCATACCAATATATCGTAAAGGAATTCCTGCAATAAAAGCCATTGCAATAAATATTGGAAGATATACAGACGCTGTACCTAGATCTGGTTGAGACAAAATTAATATTAGAGGTACAAACATAATTAATCCAGCTTTTAAAAAACGAGAAAGCTTAGTTTCTATTCCTGCTGTTCTATCTAGAAAATAGGCAAGATATAAAATATATACCAGTTTTGTAAACTCAGAAGGTTGAATTCCTAATTCTCCTATTCCAATCCAACTTTTTGCCCCATTTACATATCTGCCAAATAATCGTGTGTAAAGCAATAGAACTACAGAAACAATAAATATCAAAAAAGTTCTGTCTGCAAATCTACGATAATCTACAAGCGTTACAGCTAGCATTATAACAATACCTGTACAAGCCCAAACTATTTGCTTAATAAATTCATTTGAAACAAGTTGTCCTTCTGAATTGATGCCTGAGGAATAAATAAAAGCTATCCCAATAGTTGTAAGCAAAATGACACAAAGAAAAAGAAGATAATCGAAGTAGGTAAAATTTTTAAGAGTCATTCTTGTCTACCTCTAGGTTTAGTTAAATATTTGAAACCAAGATCCGCTACTGCTTCATCAAAAGGCTGATCTGCAAAAATACCTTGAAAAATTATATTTGTCGCGTATGGAGCCCACCACTCCCAAGGATTTGTTGCTTCGACCATTACAACAACGATAATTGCTTCGTCTGCTGGAGCATCATAAGGTCCATAAGCAACCATCCAAGAATGCCATCGATCAAGTAAGCCCACTTCTGCGGTTCCGGTTTTGCCAGCAAGTTGTACCCGTTTATTGTTCATAGGAAATTGCGCAGTACCATTTGTAATAACATATCTCATATTTTCACGAACTTTTGAATACACTTCAGAATCAATATTCAACTCATGCAAAATTGAGGGAGTCGTTTTTGATAAAATAGATCCAGTTGATGGATCATGAATTTCTTTTAATAGATAAGGTTTATAAATAATTCCATCGTTAACAACCATTGCAACCATATTAGCTAATTGAAGAGGAGATGTGAGTAAAAAACCTTGACCGATAGACATATTCATTGTATCACCGCCAAGCCATCGTTCATGAAAACGACGTTCCTTCCATTGAGGAGTGGGTACAAAACCTTGAGTTTGACTCGGTAAATCAATTTCAACAGAAGATCCAAATCCAAATTCAGATGAGTATGACGCTATACGATCTACTCCCAAATAATCGCGACCAGCAATCCAATAATACACATCACAGGATTGAGCTAGTGCATGTTTTAAATCTACGGGACCATGACCAGGGCGACGAATATGACACCTAAAAATACGGTCTCCATATTCAATTTCACCCAAACAATCAATTTTTTTTTCAGGAGAAATTACATTTTCTGCTAAAAGAGCCGTTGACATTATAATTTTAAAAGTAGATGCCGGAGGATAACTGGCATTAACGACACGATTTAGTAAAGGATTATTTTTATCGTTAAGTAAACGAACGTATTGCTCATTAGAATCTGCCCTATTGAAAATGTTAGGATCGTAATAGGGGTAAGAAACCATTGCAAGAACTTCGCCTGTAGAGGCTTTAAGAACCACAGCTGAACCTATTCGGTCCCCTAGAGCCTCTTCTGCAAGAACCTGAATTTTTCTATCAATAGTAAGAATTAAATTTTTACCCATTTCAGGAGGTTGAATACGTTTACTATTTTCTATAAAACGGCCTTTAACATCGACGGTGCGATATTCAAAGCCATCTTTACCACGTAGGATTTCATCATATTGTTTTTCAATTCCAGCTTTTCCAATAATACTATTATTGGTGTAGCCTTTATTATAAAAATATTTTAATTCCTCTCGAGTAATATCTCCCACATATCCTACAACGTGTGAAATTGAACCAGTTTCAACATAATTTCGAATTGGTTTTGAATGCCATGAAACACCAGGTAATTCATCTATAATTTCAGCAATTTCAGTTATTTTTGTGAACGAAACATTTGCCTTTAATTCAACTGTTTGAAAAGACCTGCGGATAGATGAAGGAATCATTTTTTCAATCGCAGAAGAAGATAAATCAAGTAATGTTGAAAGACGAGAAGTAACAGTCAAGAACTGATCTGAAGGTATTTCTCCAGGTGTGATATCTACTGCAAAAGAATCAACATTAAGAACCATTGGAAGCGTTCCATTTCTGTCGAATATCTCTCCACGTTGCGAAGGTATTTTTGTAGAACGTTTAGAAATATTCTGGGATTGTTTACGATACAAATCACCATGAAGGATCTGCATGGAAAATAGTTTTGCAACATATAGGACTATAATAAAAAACAAAAAAATTGCAAAAAGGGTAACCCGAGAGGACCACGGATTGGACTTAATCATTCAAAACCTCGGGTTTTAATAACAAATATATCCTTGAACAAACCTAATAAAGCAAAAATAATAGGAGCACATACAGTATTTATTAAAACTTCAAACCAAAAAACAGACGAGAAAAAATGATATACTTGAATATTCAAACCAAAAAGTATCGATAAAAGTAAAACAAAGAAAGCTTTTAATAAAGTTGCAATACAACCCATAAGGGCAGGTATAAAAACAAGATCCAAGTTAAAAGAACCGTGTAACTTTCCTGTAATAAAACATGTAATAGTTTTTGTTATTGCATTAAGTCCAATAGGTGCAGCTGAAATAAAATCTAAAATTAATCCAGTGAAAAACCCTGTTGTGGCGCCAAAAGCAGAAGAATTCATAAAAGAAACATATAACGCAACTAATAATACTAGGTCGGGAACTGCAGGCAAAAAGGTTAAATTTGATAATATAGATGCGTTACACAAGGCTAAAAATAAAACTGTAACCGATGTCCAAAAAAGTGTTTTTACCATATTTAATCAATTTCCTCTGAATGTGCAGATAAATCGAGAACGAAGACATTTTCTAATCTGGAAAAATCAATTACAGGCTCAAGATCAATCTCTAAAGAAGTTTCATAATCAATTCCTCTTATACGTGTTACAAATCCAATAGGAATATTCTTAGGATAATTATAATTTTCGCCTGAGGTAACGATCATATCTCCAATATCAATTTCTTCACGAGCTCTCTTTT
Source organism: Treponemataceae bacterium (assembly GCA_035270545.1). GTDB lineage: Bacteria > Spirochaetota > Spirochaetia > Treponematales > Treponemataceae > Teretinema. Next base: position 55,194 of record DATFIA010000033.1, on the reverse strand, counting down.
TTATATATTTCATCACAAGAGGCAAATCAGGAGTTCCTTGTCCATTAACAAGACCTTCGTACCTATTATTCTGTAATCGCGACGAAACAAAACATTGATAATCATAAATGGGCATAATCATACTTGTAGACCTGCCAACCTGTACAATTTTTCCAACCAAAGCAGTATTACTTCCTTGAAAAGAAACTACCGGCATGTTCTTTTTTATTCCGTGTCGAGCACCGCGATTTATAGTAATACTAGAATATAAATTATTAGGATCTCTAGCAATAATTTCTGCAGGTATATTTTTTGATTCAAGCGATTCAGTAAAGCCAAGTAGTTCTTTTAAGTGATCATTTTCAATGCGAATATCAGCATTGGTTCTTTGCAATAGTTCATAATCTTCAAGTCTATCGAGCAATACCGTGTATTTTTCGCGCAGTTCACTCAATTCAGTAATTGCATTAACTGTACCTGAAAAGAAGGAGCCTACTGAATAGACACTTTTCTGTATGCCCGAAAAAAAAGAAAACCCAACTTCTCTAAAATTTACAACAAATCCACCACTTGAAAAAGCTAAAAATATACCCGCAATAAACAGGTATATAATTAGTAAAAATAAATCAAGCTGAAATTTAAAGGAAAAACGCTTACGGGTCATACTTTCAACATCAATTATTTAAGCTGTCATATATGCTACGGTTAATCGACATATCTTTAAATATCTCATAATATTGACCAGCACCTATTGCGACACAATTCATAGGATTTTCAGCTAAAATTACTGGAACTCCTGTTTCTTTAGATATTAACTTTGGTAAACCTTTTAATAAAGCACCGCCTCCAGTCATAACAATGCCACGCTCTACTATATCAGCAGCAAGTTCAGGAGGAGTTTGCGCCAGAGTGCGCTTAATTTCTTCAACTATTTGAGTAATAGGATCTTTTAAGGCTTCTCTAACTTCAACAGAATCTATTTCAAGTCTTCTTGGAAGACCTGTTATTGCATCAGTTCCCTTAATCTCAACTTTTTCAATATTTTTTTCAGGAGATGCATTTCCAATTTCAATTTTTAATCGTTCTGCTGTTTGTTCTCCAATAATGAGATTATGGACAGATCGAACATGTTTTATAATTGCTTGATCAAATTCATCTCCACCAAGGCGAATGGCGTTTGTTACAACCATTCCACCTAACGAAATAACAGAGACTTCTGTCGTTCCGCCTCCTATATCACAAATCATATGACCTGCTGGTTCATGAATAGGAATTTGAGCACCAATGGCTGCTGCAAGTGATTCTGCAATAACTTGTACATCGCGCGCTCCAGCTCTAAAGGCGCTATCTTTTACTGCTCTATTTTCAACATCTGTTATGCAACTGGGGATTCCGATAACCATACGAGGCTTAATCAATCCATGTCGGGGCATAATTTTCGATACAAAATATCTAATCATTTTTTCTGTGGTTTCCATATCTGCAATAACACCATCTTTGAGTGGACGAATTGCAATGATATTGCCAGGGGTCTTCCATAGCATACGCTTAGCATCTGCACCAACAGCAACAACTCTCTTTGTTCCACGTTCTACAGCAACAACAGAAGGTTCATTTACAACGATACCCTTTCCGTGAACATAAATGAGAGTATTACATGTACCGAGATCAATACCGATGTCGGCTGACAAACTTTTGAAAAAACCCATAACAGATGCTCCTCCGATATACAGCGTTATTCTATAAATTCAATTTTAATCGGGCTCCAAGATGTACAGGGTCAGCCTTTACTGCTTTTCGCCATTCAGACCTAGCCTTAATCAAATCGCCCTGAGCTTCATATACTACACCAAGTCCATAATGCGCGTCTGCAGAATTCGCATCTTTTTGAAGAATTGTCTCAAATTCAAGCTGAGCTTCTGATATATTTTCTCGTTCAAGATATAAAAGTCCTAAAAAATTATGGCATTTTAGTTGAAGCAATTCATCTTCACTAATACGTATTGTTTCAAGTAAATATTGTTCAGATTTTTCGTAATCTTTTTGTTTTAAATAACTCTGAGATAATGAATATAGAAGCAAATCAGAAGGATTTGTCTTTAATGCTTCCGTAAATGATTCAATACTAGAAGTATAATCACCTAAAAGAGAATAAGAAAGTGCTAAAAATTCTGATAAATCCTGATCTTTTAATCCTGCTAATTTTGCATATTGAAGATAGTATATAGCTAAATCTGCATAATAATATCCACGCTGGTAATACGCTTTTCCAAGTATGTAAGCTATTTGTGGTCTCTCAGATTCTGATACCCTATACCAAGCATTTCTTAAAGAATGAATTGCATCTGTTAAATATACTTGAGAAAGTTGTGAATCAGTTTGTTCAAGAAAAAGATAATAAGCTGCAAATCCACGTAAAGCCAGCACTTCAGCATCTAAAGGACGTGTTTGTATTATGATTCCAGAGGAATCATAAATTTTATCAAACTCTTCTTTATCCCAATGTGTATATAATTCTGATATGGATGATTTCATGTATAAAGGACTTTTAATATTTTTCCATACAAAAAAAATAAAAACACCTGCAAGAAGTAAAAAAAGGACTATTATAAAACTTAGTCGAAAATTTCGGCGTCGACCTGTTAATAAAAACTTGTTTTTACGTCTCCCTAACTTCATATACAGGCATCCTTATCTCATATAAAAAAAGCAGAGGGCGAATAAGCCGGGTTCTGTAAACAAACTAAGCTCAAAAAAGAACAAAGTTTGCAGGGAACCATCTATCTTAGAAGATACGTTACCGTATTTCTTACGCAATCAACCCGTAAATTAACGATTTACAAAGAAATCGTTGCAACTCAAAGCTGCTGGGATCGGAAAATCCTTTACTGCTTGATCTTGCTCCCGATGAGGTTTGCCTTGCCGTCCCGTTACCGGAAACGCGGTGGGCTCTTACCCCGCCTTTTCACCCTTACCCAAATAAGATAAAAACCTTATTCAGGCGGTATAATTTCTGTGGCACTATCTGTCGATATTTTTTTACAAAAACATCTCCCGGTCATTAACCGGCATCGTTTCCGAAGGAGCCCGGACTTTCCTCTGCCACCTTTTCTAACGAAAAAGTAACAACGGTTCCCACTGCCCTCTGCTATTTAATCTTCGTATTCTACTTTTCCATCTTCATTTGATTCATCTTCACCATCATCTTCAGAGTCGTCCTCTTCAAGAAAATCATCAAGATCTGCAAGACTTCCAGCATCATCATCGTCAAAAAAGTCGTCTTCAACACCTACATTTTCCATGTAATAAAGAATACGACTGCAATATGGGCAATATACTATTTTTTCGCCTATTCGTACAATATTTGCAAACTGAGCTGGAAGAATCATATGACAACCAGTGCAAACATTTCCATGTATTGCAACTATTCCAATTCCCTGCTTACTTTTGATTATTCTCTCGAGTTTAAATTTTGTTTCAGGATCAATACCTGGAGAAACCTCATCTTCTGCTGTTTGTAATTCTGATAATTCAGATTTTTTAAGAGCTATTTCTGCAGCAATCTTTTGCTTTCTTTCATCCAGTTCTTCTTCTTGTTGTTTTATTAAAGATTCTTCTTTTTTAAGATCTTCATTTAATTCTACAAATAACCGTTCTTCTTTTTGAAGTTCTTTTCGAACAAACTGTTCACGATCCCCTGCTTCACGAATTTCTTTATCGAGAGCTTCGTATTCGCGTTGGGTTGAAATAGTATCCATTGCTTTTTCAGACTTTTCTCGTGTATTTTCCGCTTCAAAAAGTTGTGTTTTTAAATCAACAATATGTTGACGTATTTTTTCATATTGATCATTTTTTTCTATATAGCCTTTTTTCAAACGTGAAAGTAATTCTTCCTGTGTTGAAAGCAACTTTGGTGCATCTTCTATAGAAGATTCAACAATGTTCTTCTCAGCCAAGATATCTTGCAGTGCTTTCAGTTTTTCTAATACTTCTGTCATTACCATTGTATACCCCTCTTGTTCTGATTCTTAGTTATCAAGGTAATCCTTGAGTTTACGACTTCGACGCGGGTGTCGCAGCCTGCGTAAAGCCTTTGCTTCAATCTGTCTAATTCGCTCACGGGTAACATTGAAATATAAGCCAACTTCTTCCAGTGTAAGGGAATAGCCATCATCGAGTCCAAAGCGCATTTTTAATACTTCTTGCTCACGTGGAGGTAGAGTCGAAAGCACTGAACGAAGCTGTTCCTGTAACAAGGTAAAAGCTGTTTGATTAGCAGGATTTTCTACATCCTTATCTTCAATAAAATCACCGAGTAAAGAATCTTCTTCTTCTCCTATAGGAGTTTCAAGAGAAATAGGCTCCCTGGCCACATTTTTAACTTGCTTAACTCTACTTACGTTCCAGCCAAGTTGTTCTGCTATTTCTTCATCTGTTGGTTCACGACCTAAACGTTGCATTAACTGACGAGATTCTCGAACAACTTTATTAATTTGTTCAATCATATGAACTGGAACACGAATTGTTCTCGCTTGATCAGAAATGGAGCGGGTAATTGCCTGTCTAATCCACCATGTTGCATACGTAGAAAATTTATAACCTTTCCGGTATTCGAATTTTTCTACTGCTTTTATGAGACCTATATTTCCTTCTTGTACAAGATCGAAAAAGTGAAGGCCCCTATTGGTATATTTCTTTGCAATAGAAACAACAAGACGCAAGTTAGCATTAATCAGACGATCTTTGGCAGTTTTCATCATAACACGGCCACGATGTATTTCACGTGCCATAGCTATAATTTCTTCTACTGAATTTTCAAAATCATATTCTAACTTACAAAGTTTTCTATTTATAACTTGAATTTGAGTATAAATTTCTTTTATATCATTAGCATTTATTCCTAACTCAACGACTAATTTTTCACGCTCTCGTGCAATAGCTAATCGTTTACCTAGGTTTCTAAGTTCACCATAATCTGAAAGGCGAAGTTCTTTTTCTTTTTTATCCTGTCTTCGTCGATATTCTCGAATTTTTTTCTTAGCTTCAATAAATTTTTCTGAAAAACGATCAATTTCTTCAGATTGAATATTTGCTTCTTGAAGTATTGGAAGAAACCTATTTCGTATTTCAAGTAATTCAGGATTACTAAGAACAGTATGTATTGGATCACGCTCATATAATTTCTTTTTAAGCGCCATATATTGTTTCATATCAGGTAAAACCGTTTTAATGGTTTCACCATATAATTGTTTAAGACGGCGTTTTTCAGCCATCTCTTCGTTTAACTCTTTTCGAGGTTTTCCACTTTCTTTAGGATCAATTTTAGAAAATGCTTTTTGAGCTATTGCATAAAATTCTGGAATAATCATTCCAGAATGTTTAACAACATCTTTTATTATATTTTCGCCATTTTCCATCCCCTTAGATAATTCAACTTCCTGCTCTGCAGTAAGCAAATTTTCTTTACCAATTTCCCGTAAATACAAACGTATTGGGTCATCAATTGAGGATTCTTTGTCGCTAAATACAAGTCGTTTTTTACTGTTTTTCTCAGGTTTTTTATTATCATCCTGAGAGTCATCGTCTGAGGTAGTATCCTCTTCTAAAAGCTGAATCTTATTTTTCTCGAGCAACACCAAAACCTTATCCATTTTTTCTGAATTAATAATGGATTCTGGAAGAAGGTCATTGACCTCATCCCAACTAAGGATTTTTTTTTCTTTGGCATAGTCAAGTAATTTAATTACAGCGGGATCAAGCTCGAGATCCGTCATTCATTCATATCCTTCAATTTTGCAAGTTCTTCATCGATTCCCTGTTTTTCGGCAACCATTTCGGTAATTATCCGTACATCATCAGGACTATTTCCTTGAACCAAATTCATTCGAGCTACAAGCCGGTTTTTTCGCTTTTCAAGTGCATTTTTCCGTACAAGTAGGATACTATCTTCTACAGTTTTGACAGCATTATTTACAAATTCACCATTTGTAATCGTTTCTGCAATGAGAAGTTTCAAACGATCATCGGTACAACGTGATAAAATTGAATCTACAGTTGTGGAATCGGTTCGAAAACATTCCTCCAGAATGACAAATAACTCACGTGCTACAGGGTCTTCAAAATCATCGGAAACTAAACGAGAACGCATCAGAGGAAACAAAGAAATATTTGCTGTAACGGCTAAAACGCCTCGTAATTCCGCATTTCTTCGTATCGACTGTTGCTTTGGCAGCGTGGAATTTTCTTGTCCGCCGTTTATTGGGGCGACTCGCGTTTGTTTTCTGTTTTTATAATCAGATAACAACGACTTTTCTGTTATTCCAAACGCGGCAGAAAGCCGGTTAATCGTAGACTCCCTTTGAATATCAGACTCCAAAACCTCAATGTATGGAAACAAAAAGGTTGAAGCTCGGGTTTTTCCTTCAGGATTCACCGTATCAAACAACATCTCTGCAGTTTGAATAAGATAATCAAGATCCAGTATATTATAATCGAGGAGATTTTTCAATGCCTCAGGGCCATCATTTTGCAAAATATCGGCAGGATCTTTCCCTTTTTTAAATTGAACCACACGAACGTCAAAACTTAACTGTCTGCATAATAATATTGCCTTATATGTTGCTGTTTGACCTGCTGTATCTGAATCAAATGCGAGATACACTGTTTCTGCGAAGGATCGAACCATTTTTGCTTGTTCTGGCGTAAAAGCAGTACCCATTGGTGCAACAGCTCGACTCACTCCTGCCTGATGCCAAGCTAAAACATCTATATTTCCCTCGCAAAAAAGAACAGATTTCGTTTTCCTTATTTCTGGTAAGGCTTTATCAAACCCAAAAAGCGTTTCACCTTTTTTATATTGTGGCAATTCACGAGAATTTATATATTTAGGACCATCACCTAAAAGAAGACGACCGCTAAATGCCACAACCTGACCCTTTCTGTTTCTTATTGGAAACATTAAACGATCAAAAAAGAAAGGTGATTGTAAAAATTTTTTAGAGAATAGGCCAGATTTTTCAAGAAATTCTTCAGAATATCCTTTTGAAGTTAAAAATGTATATAACCATCTCCTATCTTTTGGAGAATATCCAAGTTGAAAGTTATCTATAGTCTCAGATGAGATTTTTCTACTTTCCAAATACGAGCGTGCATATTCTCCTTGAGGAGTACTCTTTAATAGATAATGAAAACTACCAGCCACTCGGTCATATAACTCAAGGAGTTCATCTTTTGTAGTGTCTTTTGGTAAAGCTGGTCCTTGTAATCCACCCTCATACATTATTTCAATGCCTGCTTTTTTTGCAAGACCTTCAATTGCTTCAACAAATGAAAGTTTTTCCATTTCCATGACAAAGTTGATAACACTTCCACCTGCTCCGCATCCAAAACAATAATACATCTTTCGATCTGGAATAACGTGAAAAGAGGGTGTCTTTTCTGAATGAAAGGGACAACAGCCCCACCAATCATCACCTCTTCTATCGAGTCGTGTATATTCACCGACAAGGGAAAGAATATCTGTACGTTGATTTACAGCATCAATAGTTTCAGATGAAATCTTAGCCATTACTTGCCTGCTGCCTTTTTCAATACTAAATTTCTGCCTGCTTTAACATGTTCATCAAGAGAGCGAGTAAAAGCATGAGAACCAACTTCGGGATCAGTAAGCCTAAAATACAAATATCCTGTTTTCGGATGGTTGAATGCTGCGGAAAGAGCTACAAGGCCTGGGCTACAAATTGGCCCAGGTGGTAAACCTGCCCATAAATAAGTATTATAATCACTCGGAATTTCTAAATCTGATACAAGTAACCGAGTTGGATGAGGTTTTTTTTGAATTTCAGTAATAATGTATTCTACAGTTGCGCAGGATTGAAGTCCCATACCTATTTTCAATCTATTGGAGAACACACTCGCAATAAGAGGGGCTTCTTCTACTAACCGATACTCACGCTCAATAATACTTGCAAGAATTACGGTCTGAAATAAATCTATAGAATTTTCATTTAAGGATGGAATAGTTGCAATTCTATAAAAAAAGTTTTTTATCATCATCTCTACAATAATAGGAGCAGTATCTCCAAAAGAGAAAAAATATGTGTCAGGAAATAAATAACCTTCGGCTGTGTCACCTTTAATTCCATAAAAAGACAATATTTGTGGATCACGTGCAGCTAAAATAAAATCTTCTTCTGAGATTAACCCGCTATCTGCAATATGTTTAGCTGTTTTGAGCAAAGAAAGCCCTTCTGGAATAGTTATTCGAAGCGATTCTTGTTTACCAGATGAAATAATAGAAAGAATTTCTTTTAGGGACATTGAAGGGTAAATTCGATAGGTCCCAGCTTTAAGGCTATCTTTTGAAAAGCGAACATAGAACTGCGCAAAGCGAGCAGAACGAATCAATTTATTGTCTGCAAGAGAGTCAACGATTGATCTTACAGAAGAACCACGAGGCACTGAAAACAAAATGCTCTCTGATTCTTTATTTGATACCGGCGAATGCAAAATGTACAAACTAAGAGTAATTGCTAAGAGTAAAATAAAAATGGATGATACAAAAAACCAAACGAGAAAATAAAACGACTTTTTTCTTTTATTGTTCATTAAAAAATGCTTCTGCCTCTTCAATTGTCATAATATGGTATATATAACTTTCTAAAAAACCACGAAAGGAATCTATATCTGGATGTAAAACAGCTTCATGTTCACGAAGTAACAATACTAAAGCCCGAATTTCATCATTTGTAAAGCAATAGTCCATTGAAAATGAGTCACTCATGTATATAAATCCAATCCTTCTCGTGCGATTTGAATATCAACTGGTCTTGGGCCTGCATATTGACTATACCATTCAGCTGATTGACGCAATGAATAAATCTTTTGGTCTGTGTATGTTGGTTCATGATGAAATAACACGAGAGTTTTTACTCCCCAGGTAAGAGCAAAATCGACAGACAAAGAAAACGCAGAATGACCCCAGCCATTTTTTTCTATCGCTTCTCCCATTGTATACTGTGAATCAATTATTAACAAATCTGCTCCTGAATAGAAAAAATCATTTTCAGGAGTTTTAAGAAAATCATTACGATCAAGTTCTATATCCGTAGCGTATACAATTTTTTTACCTTCTTCTGAAAACATATATGCAGTACATCCACCTGGATGATTAACAGCATTCCAAGCAATAGTTGTTGAGCCAATCTTGAAAGTCTTACTAGGAGAATCAAGATGAACAAATTCTAGCTTAGCAGCAAATCCACCAGAACCCTGCATAGGAACAGGAAAATAGGGCTGCCTCATTTGATTTGCAAGAATTGTTTTCATATTTTCGTTAGGGCTATAAAAAATAATGCGATTCGAGGGGTTAAATGCTTGTGAAAAAAAAGGTAAGCCTTGCATATGATCCCAATGAAAATGTGAAAAAATAATATGGTATGTAGTTCCATTTGAAACGATTTTATTAAAACTAGAAGCAGAGCGCTCTTTTAAGTTCACAGAAAGCTCACGTAACCCACTTCCTGCATCTAGAATAATACAGTCCTTAGTTGAATTTTCAATTTCAACACAAGAGGTATTACCTCCCACTGTTCCAAAAAGCCAATCAGGTAATGAAGCTATAAAACGCTCTTTAGTATCAGATGAAACAACATCTTTACTAGATATTCGTTGAACAACTGCGGCTATACGATTCTGTATTTGCACCGGAGTCAGTGGCGAAGGTATTGATCCCCGAACACCCCAGAAATGAATTCGCATAATCGATTCCCCTTGATTTAGATCAACTTCTCCCTGCGAATATACGGCTCAGAGCGTCGACGGGTCAAGTGCCCTTCTATTTCTTCCATTGAATGTAAAGAACCAGTATTAATACCTGGACACGTTTGAGCATATGCATCCCAGTAGTCTTTATCCATCATTGTAGAGGGCCAGAAAGGATAGGAAGAACATTGTAAAGGTCTATATTCATAAGCAATACAACCTTGATCCCATAATATACAGTCGCAATTATCTTTTTCAAGAAGATATAAATATTCATAACCATCGAATCGGTTAACCCAACGACAATAGGTTTCAATAAAAACTTCGCGTGTCATTCCTGACCATGTGCATAACCGTGTAAGATCTTGCTCTGAAATATTTACAAAACCAGGGTCAAAACGACAACAAGCAGAACATCGTTGACAGGTAAAACGCAAGCCATTGCTATAAAAAGGCTCATTCACAGAGAACCCCCTTAAAAATAATTAAAAAAAAAAGCCTTCCTTAAATAAGGAAGGCTTTTGGGGAGACAAGGATTCGAACCTTGGAAGGCGTAGCCAACAGATTTACAGTCTGCCCCATTTGACCGCTCTGGAATCTCCCCCAGAATAAAAATTGCTAAACATTAGCCAAGCCAACTCAGGGATTCGAACCCTGGACCCCGAGATTACAAATCACGTGCTCTGGACCAGCTGAGCTAAGTTGGCATAACGAACGAGGACTAATTTACCGTAAGATATAAATAATGTCAAGCATGACTGTTATTTTTTATCTGATAAATTGGTGCATATGAGGTTTCAATAATTTCGTCCCAATTATATTGTTCTTTTACACGTAATGCAGCATATCTTATAATTTCATCATAAGCTGGAATTGTTCCACAACCAATACTACCAGATACAATTAATGGAGAAGCAACAGAAAGAAGTAAAGATGCAAGAGTCTTTTCTGGTTCTTCTTTACTACCTGAAGTATACAAAAACCCTGTTTTTCCATGAAGTATTTTCTGCAAGCCACCAACAGCATTAGCCACTGGAATTGTGCCAAAAATCTGTCCAATAAAATCTTCAAGGCCACATGGCTCAAAAACACTCGGAAGGACAAGAAAATCGGAAACAGCTACAATTAAACGTGCAAGAGATCTCTCATATCCACGTAGAAATAAAAAACGTCCTCCATATTTCTCTGTCATTTTAATGAGCAATATTTCTAACATAGGATCTCCTTGGCCGAGAACCAAAAAACGAGCCTCTGGAAGAGAATCTAAAACGATGGCTGCAGACTTAACAAAATCTGTAATACCCTTTTGCCAAGCAATGCGACCATGATAGGAGAAAAACACATTTGTTTTTTTAGTATCTATACTACCAAACTGTTCAATTCCTACCGGTATATTGTTTTTATTCAATTCATTTAGAAAAAAATCTCTACACTTATATTTCCCTGCTAGATCTCCACAAGACGGATCAAAACTGAATGGAAGATGAGATATAGACGTATCTCGAGGATCATATCTATTAAAATCAATTCCATTTGTAATTCCTGTAATCGAAATATGTCTTCTTTCGAATTCACCAGAGAGACCTTCCGTAAAATGATTAAAACTTGCACTGGTCAATTCTCTTGCATACCAAGGAGACACAGTGGTAAGATTTCCATATAAAGCAGAAAGTAAAAAAGGTTCAACATTTTCATTAAAAAATGCCATTTGTAGCACTTCTTCTGTTAATTGAGTTACCTGTTGAGCTCTCGATATACCTGGTATTATTTGCCTATATCCAGCACCAGCATTGTGAATAGTGACCACTATTTTAGTTGAAATAAAATGATTATTAAGAACAGGATTAGTGCGAATAAGTGCGGGAAGAATAGCTGTATGAGCATCCTGACAATGAATAACATCAGGAATTAAACCAGAAAGTATACTATATTGAATAACAGAAAATTGAAGCAACATATTTAGGAGGTCAGAATCAAAATGCCCTTGCATATGGGGATTCCCTTGAATAAGGGCTGCTTCTGCTTTTGTATAAACATACACATCGGATTTTTCCCGGTAAATATCTGATTCTATAAGAACAATTCTTACTCCATTATGTGCAAATTCCCTAAACGACACAGAATGAAATTTACCAGCGATAGAAATTTCGGTACCAAACGAAACAGCGCCTTGAATGGATACACATCCATAGGCTGGGATAAAGACAAGAACAGAAGATCCCTTGCGTGCACAGCCCTCAGCAAGCGCACAAGCAACATTTTTAACACCACCTGCTTCTGCTATTCCTGCATATTCACGAGTTACATACCAAATAGATGCATTTGAAAAAACCATTAGATCGATCCGTCCTCTAGTTCAGAAACATGAACTAAATCGGGACGTAATACTTCAGCACCGTGAAGATAAACAGATTTTGATGGAGAAGAGCCGTAATAGGTAAGAAGTATTCGTATAACATGTGATAATCCGCCTCGTATAAAAGGTTCAGCACATGCAAATAAAGGAACATTGGAGGCAAGACTCGCCCTTCTGAGCGCTGTAGCTGGATTTAATATATCAATATCGGCTGTAACGGTAAAAACAACAGAAACAATATCTTCTTCTGCAATAGAATTTAAATGTAATAGTTCACGGTACAGTTGTGGTACTCTAGTTTCTACAGATTGAAGAGTATTTTCACAGCACACGGCACCACGTGCGGCATATAAACGTTGTATTGTATTCATGTTTAACGATCATAAATGCCCACTACAACTATGTCAATGTCATAAAATTCCCCTAGAAAGAATCAAAATTGAACCTGAAAAAAAACTACCTGCAACTCCTAAGAGAAAAGTTAAAAAACTAATAAAAGAAAGAAAGAAATATAAGCGTGCTTTCATTTTAATAAAAAGCCCTATTTCAATGCAAAAAGTGATAAACGCAAGTATCATCAACGAAATAGCTGTAATAGATAAGAACTGTAATAGTTTTTCTTGAGTAGAATCAATAAAATATTGAAAATTTCCAAAAACAAAAAAAATAAATAGAACTATCAATAAAAAAGAAAGAAAAAGTACTGATCTATGCAAAAATCTCACTGTCTGTTGCTTTTGGCTTTTCTTGAGTTTCAAAGTGCGTTATACTCCCTTAATACTACTATAACAGTATTTTGTGATTCAGGCTGGAGGAAATTATATGAAAAAAATGATAATAAGTCTTTTTATCCTGGTTCTTGTCGGATCCCTTATATTTTTTACGGGATGGGTGTCTTTTTTTATTCCTGCAGGCCAATATGGAGTACTTATCTCAAAAACAGGTGGAACACATAAAAAAACACTTTATCCTGGTGCTTTTAACTGGCACTGGGAACATATAATACCAACAAATACTAAGATTCTAAATTTTGATATTTCCCCTCAAAACACAAGTATTAATATTAAAGGTGTTTTACCTTCGGGTGAAGTTTACAAAAAAATGTTTGAAGGAAATCCAGACTTTTCATGGGAAATAATGGTTACTATAAGTGGAAAAGTTAATCCTGAAAAACTTCCTTTTCTTGCTGAAAAACTCTCAATAACTGACCAGGAAGCACTAAACAAGTGGACAGAAGATACGCTTAAAAACAAAACAACATTAACAAGTCAAGACATAATAACAGAATACATATCTGACACACATAAATATGAAACATTTATATTAAACCCAGCCTCAATAGCAAACGAAATAAGCACGAGACTAATGAATGCAGAAAATTCAGAGCTTATTATTTCCAATGTAACAATAGATAAAATACTTATACCTGATTTTTCATTATATCTTACTGCAAAAGAAACATATTCAATATTCCAACAAAGCAGAAATGAACTTCTGGCAAAAATTGCATTACAAAATGCCGGCGACTCTGTTTCTGAATATCTTCAAATTGAGAGAATGGGACAATGGGGTGAATTATTGAGCAGATACCCAATACTTATTGATTTCTTAAAAATTACAGGTACTGATTCAAACGACTCACTTAAAGCTATTCAGAAATTTCGTTAATATTTTGAAAGGTAAGACCCTCTTTAAGAGGTAAAACAACTAAAAAACGCCCCTTTTTTGCATAAAATCTCACATTAGAACTTTGGGACCTATTACTTAAACTATACTCTCCTTTTTCCCAATTTAGGTTATCTATTGGCCAAAAAAATCCTTCTGAAATGCAGTCATGATAAATGCTTCCTGCAGGAAAAATTGAAATGCAATCTTCTTTATCTAAACCACGTATTTCAATGCATTTATTTTCAACCTTGACAAGAATAGTATCTTCTCCTATCCAAGAGGAAGGACAATTCTTACGATCAAACAATTTTCGTAGTGCAAAAAAATGATCCATTCTGCCTCCTCCCCCGCCAATGAGTACAATATCATCTGAACCCGAGGACACACAATAATTAAATGCAATTTCGGTATCAGAGAGGTCTTTGTCTTCAGAAAATTTTTTAACTTTATTTGGTTCTATAAGATTTAATGCTTCAATATTTTTAAGGCTATCCATATCTCCAACAATAACATCTGGGGTTATGCCTGCAGATAAAGCAGCATCGAAACCTGAATCTGCGGCAACCACAAAAGAATAAGGAGTAATGTAAGATAAAAAAATCTGAGTATCTGGATGTCTTCCTCCAGTAAAAATCAAGCTTCTCATGCTTCCTCGCTTGTCTGTCGTATTAATTTAACTTATACTTCACAATCATGTTTACAGTATCTATTCCACATATATTAAAAGAACTTTCCCTTGTTTTTAAGGATAATGGCTTTCAGGTTTACCTTGTTGGTGGAGCTATCCGTGATATTCTTTTAAATAAAAAAGCTGATGACTGGGATATCGCCACCGATGCAACTCCTGAAGAAGTTTCACAATTATTCAAAAAAATTATTCCAACTGGAATTGCTCATGGCACGGTAACTATCCATTATAAAAGTTACCAAATTGAGTGTACCACATTCAGAACAGAAAATGGATACTCAGATGGGCGAAGACCTGATTCAATAAGCTATACTGCAACAATAGAGGAAGATCTCTCTCGCCGAGATTTTACAATGAATGCAATTGGAATATCTCTACCAGATGGAAAACTCGTTGACCCTTTTTCAGGCAGAAAGGATATTAAAGCATCTCTTATTAAAACAGTGGGAAATCCTATAGAGCGATTTTCTGAAGATGGGCTTCGTCCCTTAAGAGCTGTTCGATTTGCAGCACAACTTGGATTTTCGATTGAAGAGGCGACGCTTTCTGCAATAAGGCCCTGTCTTGAAATTACAGCGAAGGTTGCAAAAGAAAGAATAAAAGATGAACTTGTTAAACTGCTTTGTTCACCAAAACCATCGATAGGTTTAAGATTTATGGAAGAAACTGGATTATTACAATTAATTATTCCAGAACTTCAAAAGTGTCGAGGCGTTGAACAAAAAGGGATGCATAAAGCAGATGTACTTGATCATTTATATGCTACATGCGACCTATGCCCACCTCAAATTGAACTGAGACTTGCAGGTCTTTTTCATGATATAGGAAAACCAGCCGTACGCGCTTTAACTCCAGATGGTATTTACACCTTTTATAATCATGAAATAGAATCCCAAAAAATAGTAGAAAGAATTCTTAAGAATCTTAGATTTCCAACTAAAACTATTAATACAGTTTCGCATTTAGTAAGACACCATATGTTTCATTATGAATCTAATTGGACTGATGCAGCTGTTAGACGATTTATTGTAAGAACTGAAACAGATTATATAGAACCCTTATTTGCACTCCGCCTAGCTGATGCGAGGGCAATTTCGGGCGTTCAAGGAGAATTAACGTATCTTGATGAAATGCGCTCTCGTATACATAGCCTACAAAAAAAACAACACGCCTTTAACCTAAAAGATCTTGCAATAAACGGAAAAGATCTTATCTCACAAGGAATACCAGCTGGCCCCAAAACAGGTCTTATACTCGAGGAATTACTAGAAACTGTATTGGATGAACCAGAATTTAATACAAGGGAAAAACTAATTAGCTGTGCTTTAGAAATTTACAAAAGAAAATTGAATTCGTAAAAAAATTATTCAAATCCTAGAGAAATCCAGGCGTTATGAGCAACTGATTGTTCTGCTTCTTTTTTATTTTTACCACTTTCTGGTCCGTAAATCGTTCCGCAAAGATCAACTGTAACCCAAAAAGTGCGATCATGATCTGGACCTGTTTTTTTTAATAATACGTATTTGGGAATGGTTTTATACTGTTTTTGAATATATTCTTGTAATAAAGTTTTGTAATCTTTATGGTGCCTATTATGTAACACCAATTGTATTTGAGGTTCCATTATTTTTAATACAAATTCTTCTGCACTTTTAAATCCGGAATCTAGATATAAGGCGCCAATAATAGCTTCGACTGCGTCAGCTAAAATGGCCTTTTTTTCACGGCCGCCTGACATTTCTTCGCCTTTACCTAAAATAATAAATTCATTGATTTTTAAATTTAATGCAATTACAGATAAAGTTTCTTCTGATACAACTACAGATTTAGCCTTAGCAAGATCACCTTCTTGACGGTCTGCCATGCATTCGTATAAACGTGCAGCAACAACCATACCAAGTACAGCATCGCCTAAAAATTCAAGACGTTCATTATTTATGCGAATTTTAGTATTTTCATTTGAGAAAGAGCGATGATGAAAAGCAAGGTCAAGCAGACCGAGATTTTTAAATCGAAATCCGGTCTGTTTCTGGAAAGCCAGAAGAACTTGCTTCCGTTCGCCGCTCAAAGAATGGCGAAAAGGAAACATAACCTACCCCCTGGCTACAATAAAAAACTATTACTTTGACTGAGATTTAATGAAATCATAGGCATCTCGAACTGTTTCAAATTCATTTGCCTTTTCATCTGGAATGCTAATTCCCATTTCTTCTTCAATCGCATACACAAGTTCATAGGTGTCAAGACTATCGGCACCAAGATCCTGGCGGAATGAAGCATCAAGAGTAATTTTAGCTTCTTCAATTTCAAGTTTGTCAGCAATCAGCTTTTGAATTCTTACAAATAATTCATCCATTTTAAGGGCTCCTTACAAATTAACCGTTGTTCTCAGGTGTAATTACCTGGCGACCGCGGTAGAAACCGCATTTTGGGCATACACGATGGGTCAGGATTAAATTGCCGCAATTTCCACATTCAACAAGAGTCGGTGCGCTTAGACGCATATTGATCCCTTGTCTTCTGCGAGTGCGGGCTTTAGAAGTTTTTGCTCTTGGCACTGCCATATATTAACCTCGCTAAAAAAAATTTCCGTAACAGATGTCTGGAATAAAGATTGACGTGATATTATATTTAAACATAAATCATGTCAAGTATTACTTTACATTTTTTCATTTTTTGTCGAAACGACTTTTTTTCCCATATTTTTCTTGAAGAAGTTTCGCTACGTTTTGAGGTACCATAGAAGAAACATCACCGCCAAAGGAAGCAAGTTCTTTAATTGCGCTAGATCTAAGAACAAAGTATTTTGGATCAGTCGAAAGAAAAATAGTTTCAATATCAGGACTTAGACCCTGATTCATCATTGCTAAATCAAATTCATAAGAAAAATCAGAAAGATTTCGTACCCCACGGATTAAAACACGTGCATCTACATTATGCGCATAATCAACAATTAAATTATTCCAAGAGTTAACAGAAACATTTTCCCAGTCTTTTACTAAGTCTTTCATCAAATAAAGACGTTCTTTTTCAGAAAAAAGATATTTTTTTTCACTATTAACAGCAATAACAACATGAACTTCACTAAAAATAGTACGAGCTCTTTCTATAATATTAAGATGCCCAAATGTGGGTGGGTCAAAAGAACCCGGAAAAACTGCTTTTACCATACTATTACTGTATCGTCTTGAAGAGTTAACAGTCAACACCTGAAAAAATATAAAAAGAAATTTGACGTTCTTCAATCTAAAGGATAAAATAGGAGTAATATGACAAAAAAATTAGTTCTTATTACATTGATTCCTCTGATTCTACTAATTTCCTGTGCAACAGATAAAAATGGTAAAAAACAAACACAAGAAGTTCAAGACAAGCCTCTTTTTTCTTATGAAGAAATAGTAATCCTTCCAGAAGAAAAAGTATCTCCTATTTCTCCTACTGAAACAAAATCGAATCAAGATTATATAGTAGAATTCGATTCTATAAAAATTACGAAAGAAACCTTTAATTCGACCAAAACGGAAATTGGCCTTGTAGTTGAAGATTTAAATAAAATTACTGTTACCAGAGATTATCAAAAATGGCTTCTATATTTATCCCCTGGATATAAAGAGTATTACTCCTCACCTATTGTATTAAAAGAAGTTTCTGAAAGTCTTCCAATAAAAGGAGTTCAGTTAAAAACTCTTAAAGATTATTTTAATTTTGTTTTTGTACCTTCAAGACAAAATATGAGAGTTGATGATATAAAATTTGTATCACCAACTAGAGTATATGTTATAATGGAGATTGCGCCAAATTCTCCCGCTGCAATTTATATACTAGAAAAAGCGAAAGATAGATGGAGTTTGGTTCTTAAAAACCAATAATAGAAGAAATAGCTTGACTTTGTAATAGAAATATCGAATTATTGATCTATAATTATAGTTTGTTTATAAATTTTATATATGACCTAAGGAGGTCGATTTTATGCGCGTTAAGCCGTTATTAGTACTAGGAGCTATTTTTTTGCTTTCTGTTGCTTCAATTTATGGGCAACAAACTGATTCAATCATGACGGTAGAAGAAGCATATCTTAATTCTGTTGAAGGTGTAATTATTAAAGAATTAGCTTCATCTGAAGGTCGAGATAATAAGCAAGTAGCCCTGCAATATATTCAAAATGCCATAGAATCGGGGAGAACATCTGAAGATATTCAGGTAGCGCTTAATAATCTTGCTACAGAAGGAATAAAATCTGTTACACGTGAAAACGGTCGAACAATCAATAATTATCCTGATGTTCGAGTGCAAGCTTGTACGCTTCTGGGAAAAATGGGAACCACGCAAGCGAAGGACACCCTTGTATCAGTTATGTATGCAGATAACGAGCCAATGGTAATTACTGCAGCAGTAAAATCGCTTGGTGAACTTGGCTTTAACGATAATGACGAAGTCGTTGATATTATTACCTGGATAACACGAAAATTTGATATTATTCTGCCTACGAGTTCATTAGCCTTAGAAGTCCTAAATACATATGAAAAATTAGGTCCTAACGTTACTAATAAAACAGGAATGGTTGAATCGATAGTTAGAATTGCAAATAATTATAACTATATTACCCCTGTACGAAACAGAGCGTATGAAGTACTGAAATCTGTTAGTGGAAGCGCATCTAATTCTAAAAACGGTAGCACAAAAGATAAAAAATAATAAAACCGGATCAATGGTTTTATTACACAAAAAACCCGGTTTTCAACCGGGTTTTTTATTTTACTGAACCGGAAGATGCGGGATTCGAACCCACCGCCTTTGCCTTCGGAGGGCAACGCTCTATCCAAATGAGCTAATCTTCCAATGAATTTATTGTTTTTTTTATTAAGCAGTAAATAATATATTTTGTCAATGAGACCATCAAATGACTAGATCTTTGGTGCGCATTCCTAAGGATTACACAATATGGAACCAATTATTTTAGCATCTACTTCTCCCCGCCGTCAGGAAATTTTAAGATCTCTATCTATTCCTTTCACTGTATTAACATCAGATTATTTAGAAATTGATACTGATGGAATTACTCCAGTTGAGCAAGCAGAATTACACTCTATAAAAAAAATTGAATCTGTAATGAGAATGAATCTTAAAATTACAGCTTCATGGATACTTGCTGCAGATACAATTGTATGTTTAGACAACAAAACCTTTGGTAAACCAGAAAATAGAGAACAAGCTCAAAATATGATTCACACATTTTCAGGAAAAACACATGAAGTAATAACAGGCATAAGTCTGTATGATTCTCATACCAATTATATTTCTACAAGAAATTCCGTTTCTAAAGTTACATTTATGAAGATCCCAGAAGAAACAATAGAAAAATATCTTGATACAGGAGAGTGGCAAGGAGTCGCTGGTGGATACAGAATACAGAGTCTTGCCGCTTGTTTTGCTACAAAAATAGAAGGGTCTTACAGCGGGATAGTAGGCTTGCCTATTCATGAATTATATGCAATACTGCGCGAGCATGGCTATTCATTTTTAATGTAAATTATATATTTTTTTTGTATAGCTAGCAAATTTTCCGGTTTCAAAATTGATACCGAGAATCAGAGAAGGATTGCGTGTATATCTTATTTAACACGCACAAAGGAGTTACTCATGGCTGTAGTTACCATGAAAAGTTTGCTTGAATCCGGTGTACATTTTGGACACCAGGTAAAGCGTTGGGATCCCCGTATGAAGAAATATATCTTCGCTGAACGCAACGGGATTCATATTATTGATCTGCAAAAGACTATTCTTTCTATCAAGGAAGCATATGATGCAGTTCGCAAAACCACAGCTGCAGGTAAGTCAGTTTTGTTTGTTGGAACTAAAAAACAAGCACAACAAACTATCGCTAAAGAAGCTGAACGATGTGGTATGTTCTATATCAACAATCGCTGGCTCGGTGGTATGTTAACCAATTTCACAACAATTAAAAAAAGTCTCTTGAGACTCAAAAAAATTGAAAAAATGGAAATTGATGGAACATTTGAAAGTCTCACTAAAAAAGAAATAGCATCTGCCCTCAAAGAAAAAAATAAGCTTGAAAAAAACCTTGGCGGAATCAAGGAAATGAAAGAGCTTCCCGGAATTTTATTTATAATTGATACACGTAAAGAAACTATTGCAGTTGCAGAAGCACGACGAATGGGTATTCCTATTGTTGCTGTTGTTGATACCAACTGTAACCCTGAAGGTATTGATTATCCAATTCCTGGTAATGATGATGCAATTAGAGCAATATCACTTTTTACTTCAATAATTGCTAATGCAGTAATTGAAGCAGACAATGAAAATGGTCTTCGCATTATTGAAAACCTCCAGGATGAAGACGAAGAACTTGATGAAGCAGGAAATGCAGTAGCCAACACCGAAGAAGAA
This sequence comes from Treponemataceae bacterium, assembly GCA_035270545.1. Lineage (GTDB taxonomy): Bacteria > Spirochaetota > Spirochaetia > Treponematales > Treponemataceae > Teretinema. The sequence continues at coordinate 34,333 of DATFIA010000033.1, read as the reverse complement.
ATTGTTGATTACAGCAATTACACTCCAACTGAAAAGAAAACAGAAGAACCAGCTGATGATCAAGAACCCCTCGTTGACGAAGACAAACTCTACGATGAAAAATAAGGAGACTGATCATTATGGAAATTAAAGCTGCTGAAGTTAAAGCACTGAGAGAAAAAACTGGTGCTGGTATGATGGAATGTAAAAATGCTCTTGTCTCTTGCAATGGAGATGCTCATGCTGCAGAAAAGTTACTAAAAGAAAAAGGTCTTGCTGCTGTTGAAAAAAGAGCAGATAGGGCTACTACTGAAGGACTTATTCTTATTCGCAATGAAGGTAAAAAAGCTGTAATGGCTGAACTTACTTGTGAAACTGACTTTGTTGCAAAAAATGTTGATTTTATTGCACTTGGAAATGATGTAATAAATACAGCGTTTGATAAAGACGTCACTGAAGTTACCCCAGAACTCTCGAAAATGGTTCTAGATATGGCAACTAAAGTTAGAGAAAACATGTCCTTGAGTCGTCTTGTTTCTTTACATGCTGCAGATGATGAATTTATAGCAAACTATATTCATTCAGATAAAAAAACTGGCGTTATGATCAAATTTAAGGCAGACAAAAGTGAAATTTTTTCCAACCAGATTGTAAAAGAATTTACCTATGATTGTTGTCTTCATGTTGCAGCTTATACTCCCTTGTACACTGATTCAAGCGAAGTAGATCCTGCTTATATTGAAGAGCAAAAAGAGATTTTCACTGTTCAGGCAAAAGAATCTGGAAAACCCGAGAATGTTCAAATTGGTATTGTTCAAGGCAAATTGAAAAAACATTTAGCAGAAATTTGCTTTGTGGAACAAGCATTTGTCAAAGACGATAAAATGAGCGTAGCTAAAAAAATGGAAGAAGTTGGAAAAGCTGTTTCTGCAAAAATCACGCTTTCAAAAGTGGTTTTATTTCAACTTGGGAAATAAATACTCATAACAGGTTTGGATTTCTGAAACCGGCTCTTATGAGCCGGTTTCTCTGCAATCCTTTCTAAAAGGAGTTACTAATGTCTGAAACTATTGCACCTTATATAGATCGAATGAAAAAATCTATAACAAGTCTAAGCGATGAACTTAATACAATTAGAACTGGCCGAGCTTCTGCCTCCCTCTTTGATAAAGTAAGAGTCGATTATTATGGAGAAAAAACACCATTAAGTCAGGTAGCTACAATTTCAATACCAGAAGCCAGACTTGTTGTAATACAACCATGGGACAAAGGTATTATTGGTGAAATTGAAAAAGCCATTCAAAAATCTGAATTATCGTTAAACCCTTCTAATGATGGAAAAGTCATACGTATCGCAATTCCTCCACTTACTGACGAACGACGTAAAGATTTAGCACGTCAGGCAAAGAACCAAGCGGAACAAGGTCGTGTTGCGATAAGAAACATACGCCGAGATGGTAATGATGAATATAAAAGTTTAGAAAAAGAAGGATTACTTTCCGAAGATCAATTAAAAATTAACGAAGAAGAACTTCAAAAAGTAACTGATAAATATATCCAGGAAATAAATAAAATTCTGGAAGAAAAAGAAAAAGAAATCATGGAAGGCTAATGAAAACCGCTTCTGAAGTTGTTTTATCTTCTTCTGACTCATCAAATAATCCAGTTCATATTGGTATAATTATGGATGGCAATGGAAGATGGGCTAAAAGACGTGGTCAAACACGAACGCAAGGGCATAAAAGAGGCCTCGAAGTAGCTAAAGCAATAGTAAAAAAAGCATCTGAATTACATATACCATATGTTACTTTATATGCTTTTTCTACTGAAAACTGGAAAAGAACAACTGAAGAAGTCGGGTTTTTGATGAACTTGATTAAAACACATTTGAAAGCTGAACTTGCATTTTATGCCGAAAATAAAATACGCGTGCAACATATTGGAAATCTACGCAATCTTCCTCCAGATATTCAAGAAGAAATTACCGCAGTTGTATCTGATACAGCTCATTTCACAAATACGACAGTAGTACTGGCTATTAATTATGGTGGGAAAGACGAAATTGTTCGTGCAATTAAAAAAATTCCTTTACAATCTTTAACTTCATTAGATGAAAATACGCTTTCTTTATATATGGACATTTCAGATTTACCCCCTGTAGATCTATTAATTAGGACCGGTGGAGATCAAAGAATCAGTAATTTTCTTCTGTGGCAATCCGCTTATGCAGAAATATATTTTGATCCAGACCTATGGCCAGACTGGACAGAAACACACTTACTTAAAGCTATTAATTCATATAATTCGCGTGAACGCAGATTTGGGAGCATAAAATGAAAAAAATGATTGAACGTTTATTGCTCTTTTTTTTAGGATTACCTCTCATAGTAGCATCAGTTCTTTTTCTTCCGTATTATAATTACCTTGCATTTCATATTGAATTACTTGTATTTACCTTTCTAGCAATTATTGAAATGAGAAAACTTGTTTCTCAAAAAAATAAAGTGTTACCCCTTCCTCTTCTAATACTTATTGGAATGATAATTCCTGTTGCCTCCTTTTTATATGCGGTTGTTGGTCTTCCTCAACGTATAATTACATATTCAATTGCAATAGCGGCGTGTATAATTCTTATTATTGAGTTTATTTTAAGCTTTTCGGGACATTTTGAAGATGCACTTGAAAGAACTGCTTCTTCCTTTTTAATATTAATATATCCTGGTTATCTTGTGATGTATCTTTCAATTATTACCGTTTGGCAACATGCAGGTTCATTATTAAGTGTATTTTTCTTAATGGTATTTGGATGTGATTCTTTAGCCTGGTTTTTTGGAATGCTTTTCGGAAAAAAAAATCGAGGATTAATACCAGCGAGTCCAAATAAAAGCATTGCCGGTTTTGCCGGTGGTTATGCCGGGTCAATCCTTGCCGCTTTTTTTGGTTCTATCTTATTCCCATCAGTATTCAATACAAGCTTATTAAATTTGACTATATTAGGTATTCTTACGGCTTCTGCTGCAATAATAGGTGATATAGTTGAATCAATTTTTAAAAGATCTGCAGAAATTAAAGACTCAGGAAATATAATTCCAGGCCGTGGGGGAGTTCTTGATAGTATAGATTCTATTTTACTTGCTGCTCCCGTATTTTATATTCTTTGCGATTATTTGCTTGGCTTTGGAAAATGACACAAAAAAAAGTAATAATTTTAGGTGCCACTGGCTCCATTGGTTCGAGTACATTAGATATTATTAGAAAAAAACCTGATCTATTTGAAATTGTTGCTTTTTCTGCTCACTCGGATCAAAACGGTTATAATAAAATCGCAGCCGAATTTCCAAAAGCTAAGTCTGTATTATCTTCTCAATCTGGTCAAAAAGCACTCCTTGAAATGATACGTCAAACTGATGCAGATATTGTTGTAAACGGTATAGCTGGTTCAAGCGGGCTTTTACCCTCTAAAGAAGTATTAGAGTCGGGAAAAGACCTTGCTCTTGCAAATAAAGAAACAATTGTTATGGCTGGTCCTCTTATACGTCAACTAGCAAAAAATAATAACAAAGCCCTTTTACCTGTAGATTCAGAACATTCAGCTGTTTTTAATATGATAGAAAATTTTGGAAAAGATTCAGTTTCTGAAATTATTTTAACAGCTTCAGGTGGCCCATTTAGAACTTTGAGTGCAAAACAATTAAATTCTGTTACAGCAAAAGATGCCTTACAGCATCCTACTTGGTCGATGGGAGCAAAAATTACCATTGACTCGGCCTCTCTTGCCAATAAAGGCCTTGAAGTAATAGAAGCGTGTCGCTTATTCGATATGAACCCTGAAAATGTAAAAGTTGTTGTACATCCTCAAAGTCTGGTACATTCACTTATAAGAACACGAGACGGTACTTTATATGCGCAAATATCGCATCCTGATATGAAACATCCAATTTTTTCTGCACTTACTTGGCCATTATTTTCAGAATCTGGGTTAAAGCAGTTAAATTTTGACTCCTTATGTACTATGACATTTGAACCACCTAGATGGGAAGACTTTCCCCTACTTGGGCTTGCGTATCGTTGTGCGGCTCTGTCAAAATCATATACGATAGCATATAATGCATCTAATGAAGAAACTGTAGCTGCATTTCTTTTAGGTAAAATTCGCTTTAATCAACTCGCAAGTATAACAGCAAAAGTACTTGAATACGATTGGGGACAAGAACCTCTAACTTTTGAAGAGATTCTCGATGCAGATGCTCGGTCTCGAAATCTTGCTAAACAGATTATACAAGGACTTTAATAATGCTTACTATAATTATTGGTATTTTTGCACTAGGAATAGTCGTGTTTATACACGAACTCGGTCATTTTATTGCTGCACGTTTATGTGGGGTAACTGTAGAAACTTTTTCAATTGGTTGGGGCCCTGCCCTCTTGAAAAAAAAGTGGCATGGAACCGAATATAGAATTTCTGCTCTTCCCCTAGGTGGATATTGTGGGATGAAGGGAGAAAAAGAATTTGGAGAAGCTCTTCATCAAGGTTTAGATTCCATACCAAAAGAAAAAGGTAGTTTTTATGGGGTCCATGCATGGAAACGTATTGTTATTTCTTTTGCAGGTCCCTTCGCTAATCTTTTCTTTGCTGTGATAGCATTATCTTTTGTTAGTGCATCTGGTTACACATATAAAACATACTCAAATAAAATCATTCCTGTAATTTCAGAATATCCTTCAGAAAAAAAACCTGCAGAATTAGCAGGATTATTATCCGGAGATGCGATTACATCAATTAATGGAAATCAAATAACATATTTTTCAGATCTTCAACAATACATTGCAACACATGCAGAGCAAAAACTTAAAATAGAGTACAGCCGAAACAACCAATTATTTTCTACGCAGATAACACCTCTTCTAGACAAAAAAACTGGGGCAGGAATAATTGGTGTATATCCTTATATTCCATTAGTCGTGGAATCTATTCAAGAAGGATCTGCAGCTGAAACAGCTGGATTATTAAAAGATGATATTATAACTGCTGTAAACAGCAATAAAGTAGATCACTTCTATCAATTTGAATCATTTCTTACGACAAAACCAGATCAAATTGATATAGAAATTAATCGAAATGGAATAATATCGTCACGCATACTTACATTAGTTTATGATGGAGAAAACAGGGCAGCAACTGGAATTAACTGGCAAACCTTGACCGTTACTATAAAAGGAACTAGTTTTATAAAAAGCATATTAAACGGTTTCATAGAAACAAAAAGAACTATTCAGTTAACCATAAAAAGTCTTGGCCTTCTATTTAAGGGAGTAGATCTTTCAGAAGCTGTTTCTGGACCTGTAAGAATTACAGTTATGATTGGTGAAATTGCTCAATCTAGTTTTGTAGGATTCATGGAATTAATGAGTATTATTTGTGTTTCACTCTTTTTAATGAATTTACTTCCTATACCAATATTAGATGGTGGGCAAATTCTTTTTTCATTCTTAGAAATATGTATTCGACGTCCATTAAAACCTAAAACTCTTTACTATGTACAGTTTATTGGACTTGCTTTTATTCTTGGAATATTTGCTTTAGCATTATTCGGAGATATAAAATTTCTGCTTAAATAAAGGGAGATTGTATGAGAAAACTAACCTGTCATTGTGAACAATCATTTATGGTTGACTTACCTGAAGTTGTAACTATTAATTCGCAAAATAACATTCTTACTCAAATTACTGAAGGAAGTTTCTTAAGCTGTATTTGTCCATCTTGTAATGCTGAACTTAATATGGAACTCAGAACACTAATTAAATGGCCAGAAAAAAACACAGATATATTATTAATACCAGAAATAGAGAGAATTGATTTTCTTTCTGGAAAAACTGAGGTTCCACAAGATTGTCAACTAGTTATTGGTTATCCCGAACTAGCTGATCGTGTTACAGTTTTATCTGCTAATCTTGACCCACTTGTGGTTGAAACCATTAAATATTATCTTGCAGTTAAAGCATTAGAAAAAAATAATGAATCTAAATTTCTTATTGTCTTCGATTCAGTAATAGAAACAAGTGACCTAAAATTTCATATACATGGAATTAAAGAAAATGAAGTGGCAGTAATGAAAGTACCACATGCAATTTATCAATCTATCCAAAATGATATTAAAGAAAAAAAAGATCAAGAATTATATGACGCAATAATTCATTCTCAATATATTTCATATCAAAATATACTGATTGAGGATAGTTTAAATGATTAAAAACTTGCTTTCAATTATATCTTCTCTTCTTTTATTTATTTCGTGTGCAACTGTTGAAGCGGTTCAACCAAGAACGATAGAAAAAATTGAAGGTTATACACAGATCTCCGACAATGAAATAAATACAGAATATGTTACTGAAGAACTAAACGCAATAACTATTGGCCGCCAACATACAGGGAAAATTCTCTGTCTTTCTGCATTGAAAAATTCTCCTTTTTTTTACTCTGCAGGGATCGATGGTTTTATATCAAAACACACAATTACAGGTGATGCAGATACATGGCAAGTAAGCGATATTCCAGTAAAAAAAATAGTTATTCATCCTTCCGATAATTTAATTGCTATATATGAGACAGATGGTTTTAGTATACATAGAGTTTCAGTATGGGATTGGTCTAAAAAACAAAGACTCTATGCAAAACGATTTAGAGATTCAGTACTTTCTTTAGACTGGTCCGCTCAAGGAACATTGCTAATGATTGGAACTACTTCACTTGAGGGCCTTACAATTTTAGATGGACAAACAGGAGCCTTTAAACAAGTATTTAAAAATTCACCAGGTATTGTTTCCCTTAGTGCTACAGGCGCTTCTGAAACGACAATGATTACCTATGGACCTTCAGGAAAAATAATTTATACTGATGTAACTGCAGGAACAACAAAAGCAACCTACGCTGGTATTTCAGATATTCAGAATCCTTTACTTTTTAATAACAATAGAACTATTGCTGGTGTTGTAAACGGGTACATTGAACAATTCGATGCTACTAGTGGGAAACCACTGGGTTCATGGGAAATTACCAATGCTTTGGCTGCTGTAACAAATACTGATAATGAAGCTGTATGGTTTGAAGAATTACCCGACCAACTATGGTCGTTAAATAAAGCAACACCAACTACATTTAAGTCTGAATTTTCATTACCAACAGATGGTAAAATTACTGCTGCTCTTTCATTCTCAGGTCAATATATTATTGGGCTTTCAACTGGAGAATTATATGCTATCAGTGAAAATTCTGAGAATATTTCATCTTTAAATATTATTCAAATTCCTCAAATAAAATTAAATGCTATAGACGATATAGCATCTGATGGTAGCAGAGTTTTCTTACTTTCGCAGGGAGCTCTCTTTATTTCAACAGGGCCTGGGAAGTCACCAGTATTTGCATTTGATGGCCTTGATTCAAATTTGATTAGAATAGCTTCAGATACCTTAATTTTTGCTTCAAGCGAAAAAGCTTCATCTATTATTTCAATGTCTATTGATGGTGATACTAAAAAAGTTATATATGAACCGACAGGAAATATTACATCTTTAACTGTAACAGATAACTTTCTCGTTTGTATTGAAGGAAGTAGCAAGGCTGTAGTAATCAACTTGAATAATAATAATAAAGTATATTTTACATACTCAGGAATAGGATTACAAGATGCATTGCTTCTTGATGCTACACATTTATTGGTATCAAAGTCATCCAATATGCGCTCTCCTAATGCCTTGCTATTAGTAAATTGCACTACAGGCGAAACAGCGCCTCTCCCGGTTGAGGCAGAATTAATATATGGATTAAAACAATTACCACTAAATAAACTTGCACTTAAAGGATTTAGAATAATAACATCATCGGTAACTAAGACAGAATTGGTTTCAATCAAAATTAATACAACAAAGATTGCAGAAACATCTGTAACTACTATTGCATCTTTTGCTGATGAAGACTTATCTGCCTCAGTACTTACAACTTCTGACGGTGTTTTGACTAACTTAGGAAAAGGACCTTTAGTAGAAATAAAAACTGGAGGGGGTGCACAATTTAGATTTTCACGTGGCTATTCCCTTCCTATCACTGTTGCGGTAACAGATCAGTTTATTGTAAGCCTCAATAAAGATGGTTCGCTAAGTTGGTATAATAAAGCCACACAAAAACTGATTTCTACCGCTGGAATAACTTCAGAGGGATTTTGGATAGAATAATTTATTGAAATATTAATCTCGAGATTTAGAAACAAACTTGGTGTATCGGGGGAGAAAGAGAATATTAACATCCCCGATAGGGCCATTTCGTTGTTTTGCTACTATAAGTTCTGTTTCAATAGGTTGATTTCTATCATAGCCATCGGTAGAAGTACTTACACGCTCACGATGCAAAAACATAACAACATCAGCATCTTGCTCTATAGAACCCGATTCACGGAGATCTGCAAGCATCGGTTTTTTTCCTTCTGCATCTCGCCTAACCTGAGAAAGAGCAACTACGGGAATATTTAGTTCTCGTGCAAGACTTTTAAGAGATCGCGAAATTTCTGCTATTTGTTCATGTCTGGGAATAAACGTATTTTCACTCGAAATAAGAGTCAAATAGTCAATAAAAAGAATTTGTATATCAAATTGAGAGCGAAGTCTACGAGCCATAGCACGCAAGTCTAATAATTTCATATTTGGCATATCAACAATATATAATGGAGCTTCATAAATAAGACCAGCAGCATCTTGTATACTTTGAAAATCACTTAGCTTCAAAAGTCCTGTTCGTATTTGTTCAGACGGAATTTTTGCCTCTGAAGAAATTAAACGCTGCATAAGTTGCATATCTGACATTTCAAGGGAGAAAAAAGCTGTTGGAATGTGTTCTTTTATTGACGTATGAGCTGCCATTGTAAGGGCAAGTGCTGTTTTACCAACAGATGGACGAGCTCCAATAATAATCAATTCAGACTTTTGAAACCCACTAGTCATTTGATCCAATTCTATAATACCGGAGGGGACTCCTGTGAAGGCATCTCTAGTATGATATAGTTTTTCAATTGCTTCAATTGCTCGAGGTATAATATCTTTTGGAGTCTTGAAAGATGCTGATTGATTTGCATCAGTAAGTTCAAAAATTTGTTTTTGCGCATTTTCAAGTACAGCACGGCTTTCTGTAGACTGATCATGAGCTTGCGCAATAATTTTATGAGAAATATTAAGTAAAGAACGGCGTACTGAATTTTCTAGTACTACTTTTGCATAATATTCAACATTAGCACTGGTAGGTACTGTATCTGTCAGAGAAGCGATATAAGCTGGACCACCAGCAGCATCGAGCATATCTGTTTGTCTTAATTCTTCTGTAATAGTTATAAGGTCAGATCTCTGACCCTTATTAAAGAGAGATAAAATTGACTGAAATATTTTTTGATTTTGTAATGAGTAAAAGGATTCTGCTCGAAGAAAGCGAATGACTACACCAATCGCCTCCGCATCAAGGAGAAGGGCGCCTAAAGTAGCCTGTTCGGCTTCAAGATTATGTGGCGGAACCTTATCCTTTAGCGGAGAGGAAATCATATATAAACTCTAAAATTACTCAGCATCTGAAGCATTATCAGTTGATTTAGTTTCAACTTCTTGTGCACGTACTTCTGGTTGACGACGAGCATGACGTTCTGGTCGACTTGAAGATTTTTCAGTGTTTTCTGGTTGTGCTTCTACCACAACAGGTACTACAGCTGAAGCGCTTTCATACAGTTTAACTGTAATTGAATACTTACCAACGCTCTTAAAAGTGAGACCTGGAAGTTCAATACGCTTTCTTTCAATCTCAAAACCAAGTTTATGAAATTCTTCTACAATAGTCTGATTAGTAACAGCACCATAGAGTTTTCCATTAACACCAGCAGGCATTACAAGGGTAATTGTAACTTGTTCAAGTTTATCCTTGAGACTTGCTGCTTCAGCACGTTTTTTTGCTTTTTTAGCATCAATATCGGCCTTTCGTGTTTCAAAGAACGCAAGCGTTAAATCATTACAGGCAACTGCTAAATTACGTGGAAACAAAAAGTTTCTCGCATAACCTTTTGCGACATCTTTAACATCGCCTTCTTCTCCCAGGTGTTTAACATCTTGGTTAAGAATTACTTTCATTTTCAAGCTCCTCACTATAAATAGATCGGTATCGCCTCCAGGAGTTGGATCAATACCGTCTTAGAATAAAAAAATCTAGCTCACAACATATGGAAGCATAGCCAAGGCTCTAGCTCTTTTAATTTCAAGAGCAAGACGTCTTTGGTGCTTTGCACAAGTCCCTGTTATACGGCGAGGAAGAATTTTACCACGTTCGGTGGTATATCGACGCAGTGCATCTGCATCTTTGTAATCAATCTTAGTTTTTTGGGTACAGAAACGGCATACTTTCTTGCGAAAAAATACCTTGCCCTTGCGTCCACCGCGATCATCTCCATCGCGATCTTGCATACTATCCATATCTCTTTTATCGTCAGACATTTGTTTTTCTCCTTAAAATGGAATATCGTCAGGAAAGTCAGGGGGAATAGAATCGTCCATATCGGGTTCAGGTCGAGAAGCTGCATTTTGGCGTTTTTGATAGGGTGCTGCAGAGGAAGACTCCTGTGAGTTATAACCGCTATTTGTATTCCCCTGTGTTTGTGATCCAGGGTTTCCGCCAAGTAACTGTACGTTAGTAGCATTTATTTCGACTTTACTGCGGGGTTGACCGTCTTGCTCCCACCTATTTTGATGCAACTCACCTTCAATGGCAACTTGCTTTCCTTTTAATAAATACTGGTTTAATGATTCTCCCGAACGTCCAAATAGGACAATATCGAAAAAATTAGCCTCATCAACCCACTGTTCACCCTGTTTGCGGCGTTTATTTATTGCAATAGCAAATTTACACACAGCCATACCGCCGGAAGTATATTTCAATTCCGAATCTCGGGTGAGCCGGCCAATCAGTACTACATGATTTACATCTGCCACAGGGATCTCCTTAGATTATTTTTCTTCGACGCGAACAAACAAAAATGTCAAAAGATTGACATTCAGTTTAAGCTGGCGATCCATCTCTATAATTTTTTCAGGAGCTGCATTGATGGTAAACAGAACGTAACGACCTCTGGTGCGGCCTTTTACGTCATAAGTGAGTTCTCTCTCCCCATAGGGATCCTCTCCAACAATTTGGCCACCAAAATCAGCTAGAGTTTTCTTAACTCCTTCGATTCCGGTTGCGAACTGGTCTTCCTCTACTGGGAATACGACCATTAATTCATACTTTCTCATGTTTCCTCCTCGTGGACACATTTCTGGGCCCGCTTTCTGCATATACAGATATGACGGGCGGGAGTATAATTCGGTTATAAAACCGATATTCCGATCTATAATGTTATAAATCTACATTAATCGGAATTTAAAAAATACCATTTTGGGCGTCTTTGGTCAAGACGAACGACTATTTAGCCGATATCTCTTATAGAAGAGAAAAAGGAGTCATAATGCTGCATAACATTGTATTTCAAGATAATATTTACCAACTTGCAAGAACTATAGACCTTATAAAAGAAGGACTAATGCTCGATATTACTAAAGATTATTTTTTTGATAAAACAGTAGATGATCTTCTTTTTATTGATGCAACTTTAATAAAAATAATGGAACAACTTGAATCTAACCCTAAAATTACAGGATACGTACAAATTGTACATTCCTTACATTCATGTCAAGAACGCTACATACAACTTCTGGATTTTATATTAAAAAATAAATGCGCTATGCAAGAAAATTTTACTCCTTTGTTAGCTAAGCTTCAGTCTATAAGAAACACTCAAAGCAATCAGGCTCAAGAAACAAAAAACAGTATACAAAAAAGTGATAAAAATCGAGATTCTAGAGATATGGTGTCTCAAAACGAGTTGAGCCAACTTCTGAATTTCTGATATACTCTTAGTTATGTCAACATACGATTGTGTTATAATCGGTTCAGGACCAGCTGGTCTTGCCGCTGCATTTACGCTTCTTAATTCCAAACCAGATATCAAAATACTTCTTCTAGAAAAAGAAAAAGTATCATCTGGTGGGCTTCGCAATGACTGTAAAATGAATTTTACCTGGCCAATAGGTTTTCCAACTGAATACTGGGACGCCACAAAATCTGCTCAATACCTTGAACGCGTCGAACAATTTCTTACACCAGATATAATGCCTCAAAGAAATCTTTCAACCTATCAAAAAAGAGCTTCGCGTATTGGGGTTGAACTTCTCTTGATTCGCCAATCTCACCTTGGCACAGACGGAGGCTTATTACTTATAAAAGAATTACTTTCCCGTCTTAAAAATGCGGGCGTTGAAATTTCATTAGAAGAAGCCTTGGTTTCTATAGATAAAAAAACCAAAACCGCTACAACAACAAAAAGAGACCTACAGTATGATCAGCTAATTCTTGCCCCCGGAAGACATGGATTCGATTTCTTACGACATTTTATGAGAGACAATGACATCCCTTATTCAGACAACAGTATAGATGTGGGTGTACGTGTAGAAACAAGAACTGAAAACTACCCTATTGTGAAAGATTATTATGATCCTAAGTTCATATTTCCAGAAAGAACTCGCACTTTTTGTACTAATTCTGGAGCAGCACATGTTGTACAAGAAAAATACACCGCTACAAATGGACAAAATTATTACAGCGTAAATGGCCACTCATATTCGCATGAAAAGAAGTCAAGCGGTCTTGTAAACTTTGCTATACTACGAAGTGTTGAATTTACACAACCACTTGCTTCTGGTCAGGACTATGCTGAATATTTAGCATCCTTAGCTATGCTCACAGGTGGTGGGCATCCAATTATGCAAAGAATAGGCGATTTTAGAATGGGAAAACGTACTACAAAAGATGGCTTAAATGATGACCTGTATGATTTTGAACCTTCCCTTCCCTCCTGTACTCCAGGAGACATAAGTCTTGCAATGCCTGCTAAATTTTTACGGTCTATTTGGAAAGCTTTAAAACAGCTCGATACAATCGTTCCCGGTATTTTACATCCAGGCACTATTTTGTATTATCCGGAAATTAAACTATATGCAAATAAACCAGAATTTATTGACGAGTACTTTATGGCAATAGAAGATGTATATCTTATAGGTGATGGTGCTGGTACCTCGAGGGGAATTACTGGAGCATGGGCTTCCGGAATACGCGCAGCTGATGGCATAATAGAGAGAAAAGGTTGGTAACATGCGAATTACAGGTGGAACTCTTAAAAACAGAACGATTGAATGCCCAGCAGGTATTATACGACCAGCAATGGACCGAATGAGAGAGTCTTTATTCGCAATATTAGGAAATTTAGAAGGGAAATCTTTTTTAGATATGTTTTCAGGTTCAGGTATTTGTGCCCTTGAAGCTTCTTCAAGAGGTGCTCATCCAGTTTATTTAGTTGAAAAAGATTCATTAAAAGTACAAACAATATTCAAAAACGTATCAATTGCACCTCACCGAATAGAATGTAAATTTATGGCTGTTGAATTATTTCTCAAACGAACAAAAGAAACCTTCGATATCATTTATTTTGACCCTCCTTTTCCTTATAAATATCATGAAACTCTTATAGAAATGACAGGAAATCTTCCTGTCTTAGCTGAGGGCGGACAAGCAATAATACATAGGCCTAAAGAAAAAGAAATGAAAGATATAATAGGCAATCTGGTAAGGACGGATCAAAGGATTTATGGCAGATCTATAGTTGATTTTTACACAAAAAAGACAAATTCAACTATACTTAAAGACTCGTAATGAAACATATTTTTCTTGCACTTAGTATCTATAACTCGTATTATATACATAGGATATTGTTTGAATTCTAAAATACATGAAGATTTCAACCGGTTCAACGGAATTGGATTGATAAAAAGTACAGATAGTCCCGTACAAATGCTCAGTGGAGAACAAAAAGCCGCACTGAATCGTAAAGGAAATGTATTTTTTAATGAAGGTGATATTGAATCAGCTAAGCGTATTTTTATAACGACAGGTTATTCAGATGGGCTTTCAAGAGTCGGCGATGTATATGCGAGCAAGGGAAAAGAACTGGATGCCCTTAAAATGTACTGGCTTGCACATAATAAACGCAAGGCTGATCCAATTATAAAAAAAATGGCTCTATTAATAGAATCATTGCTGAATACATAAAAAAAGAGGATATTATGTCAGATTTATTAAACGAAATGCCACCTATGCCTGAACCTACTGCAGGAATAACTGAAGAAGAAAAAAAATTCAATGAAATTGCTGAACTATCAAAGAATGGATATATACTTCTTAAAGATAATAATATTGATGAGGCAGAGCGTTCCTTTCAAAAGATTTTAGTACTGGAAAAAGATAATAATTATGCACTAGTGGGATTAGGCGATGCTTCGCGAAAAAGAAATCATTTTCGAGAAGCAATTGATTATTATTCAAATTGCCTTGCTTTTCATCCTGGAAATAATTACGCACTTTTTGGTCTCGCAGACTGTTATAAAGCCTTAAACCTGTACAATAAGGCCATAGAAATTTGGGAACAATATCTTCAGCATGATGATAAAAACATTACGGTTCTTACAAGGGTGGCAGATGCATATCGTAAGATTCGAGACTTCAAACAATCAAAAACCCTCTATCTTAAAGTACTTGATATGGAAGAAAACAACCCATATGCACTAATTGGCTTAGGGCACTTACATTATGACTTTAAAGAATATAGAGATGCTTTATATTTTTGGCAGAAAATGCTTGAACTAAATGATGACGCTGTTGATATCCGTGTATTAACTTCTATAGGAAATTGTCACCGTAAATTAAAGACATTTGAACAGGGAATATATTATTTCCAACGAGCTCTTCGAATGGATCAAGATAACTTTTATGCTCTTTTTGGTCTTGCAGATTGTTATCGAGGAATGAATCAACAGTTTCGCTCTGTAGAATTTTGGAATAAAATCTTAGATAAAGATCCTAATAATAAAGTAATACTTACCCGTGCAGGTGATGCATATAGAAGTATTGGAGACTATGATCTTGCAATAGAATATTATCAAAAAGCTCTTGATATTGAATTCGATGTATATGCTGTTTTAGGCCTTGCTCTAATTGCTAAAATACAAGGTAGATTTGAAGAAGCATCTGTAAGCTTAGGCCGTTTGATTCAATCTGATCCTAAAAATTATAGACTGTATATAGAACTAGCTGAATGCAAAATTCATTTAGACGACAAACAAGGAGCGATCGATATACTTCAAGAATTTCAGAAACTGGGAATGCGAAATCAACTAATTTCTGATATGCTTGATAAAATTCGCTCGTAAAGAGTAATGCAAGCAACTTTATGTGAATGTAAAGCTCTTTCAGGGAGTTACCCCGAAGAGCTTGAATCTATACTTAATCTCGACAAATCATTTCGAACTAAACAAATATTTAAGTGGATTGCTAATGGTGCTAGAACTTTTGAAGACATGACAAATCTTCCTAAAGATTTTAGAACCTATTTAACCAAAAATTATTCAGTTTTTTCAACTAGCGTTAATCAAACTTTAAAAGATCCTGATGGAACAGTAAAGTTGCAAATTGGTCTTTTCGATGGATCTGCAGTAGAAACAGTACTTCTTATTGATGCAAAACTTCGAAAAACGGCTTGCGTTTCTTGCCAGGTCGGTTGTCCAATGAATTGCCAGTTTTGTCAAACAGGACATATTGGATACACTCGAAATTTATGTGCAAATGAAATTGTGGAACAATTTTTTCACCTTGAAGATGCAGTTGGAAAACTAGATAACATAGTCTTTATGGGTATGGGTGAACCGATGCTCAATCTTGAAGCAATTCGTAAGTCAATAGCAATTCTCACGCATCCAGAAGGAAGAGCTCTTTCTCGAAGACGTATTACGATTTCAACATCTGGTTTATGTGAAGGAATTATTTCTTTAGCAAATGATGGACCAGATGTACGCCTTGCAGTGTCCCTTACAACTGCAAACGAAGCGCTTAGAACTCAACTCATGCCAATAAATGCTTCAAATCCACTTAAAAAACTTCGAGAAGCCATTAAATATTTTTCTGACAAAACTGGTAATAGAGTAACACTTGAAGCAGCCTTAATGAGTGGTGTTAATACAAAGGTAGAACATGCACGTGAAATGGCAGATTTTGCTCGTGACTTAAATGTTCATATCAATTTAATACCTTGGAATCCAGTAGACACACTACCCTTCTCAACACCCAAAAATGGGGAAATAGCAGCTTTTGTAAAAATGTTAGAAGGATATCATCTTAATGTAACGTTACGGCACCGCAGAGGTGAAAAAATTGGTGGAGCTTGTGGACAACTCGGTAAAATAAATACGTTTAATTAAGATTTATTGCAGCAGTTAGAGCTTTTGACTTATTAGAAAATAATGCAACTTTATCTGATTGGACCCAACCCGTTTCAATATTAATCCATAATTGTTGCTCTTTTCCAACTGTTAGTAACTGATTTCCCCGAACAAATAACACATCTCCTCTTCTCCCATGCGAAACTGTAATGCCATCAGATCCTGGTTTATCGCGAATAGCAATATATGGGTCAATAATTAAAGCAAATCTGTTTTCGTTTGAAATAATAGATGAAGAGGGAAAAGTTAAATCAGAAATTTTATGTTTATTTGAGCATGCCAGAAAAAATAAAGAAATTAATGATAAAAAAATAAAAAATAAAATATTATTTTTTTGCTTCATTTTTAACCCACTCTTTAAGATATGGTATAAGAAGCAAATCAGAATCTACAAAAGAAAGATTTTCAATTTCTTCGAAAGTGGCCCATTTAAGTCTCTTATGTTCCGTTAAGGATATCTCTGCATTTTCCGGAAAAAAAATAGGATAGGCTAAAAGCTCTGATTTTCCAGATTTATTAAAAAACTCAACACTTGCAATTAATTCTCCAGATTCTACATCTACATTCATTTCTTCTTTAAACTCTCTTTTAATAGCCATTTCTGGCGTTTCTCCTAAGTCTACCTTTCCTCCAGGAAACTCCCATCGATTTCCCATTTCTCCAACAGGTAAACGCAGACCAATTAAAAAAGAGTTTTTTGAAAAAATAATACCTGCAATAGATTGTTTCATTTTTAACTATATAAAAAGAACAGTAGGAAACAAGAAATGAAGACAGGAAACTACTATACAGGCTATCCCGACATATTTTTTTGAAGAAACTATAACATACACAACTTTTGGTAAAGTACTTTCATCTAGTGTAGATCGGAGGCGATAGAACTCATATAAGAGAATGAAACCACCTGACAAACCAGCTAATGCAGGTAATAAATCACCTATTACTGGTACATCACCCCTTACGGCAGTGAGAAGTTTGAAAAATCCTGTTATAGAGGTCAAAATTCCAAGCACAAGTCGAAAAGTTTCATCTCGTGCAATACTAGAAATTTTTGCATCTGTTAACACTTCAAGATCTTCACGATCAGAGAACAATAACATTAACCCAGTTACTAAGTTGAGCAAAATAGAAAGGAAATAAAACTGCAGCATTTTTTTCTCCTGATAAAATAAAGGATATTGAAAAGATCACGTCCGGTCAACACTTACCTGTATTTCTAGCATTGTTTTCTTAACATTGATACTAGCATTAATTTTTTTAATTTCAAAATCTCTCATTGTTGTGCGAAGTAAGAGTTCAGATCCATTAAAAACTCCTTCGAGTAATGCCTGTGTTACTTTTTCTCCAGAACTATCGAGACCATTCAAAATAGCAATAACAGGAATCGGGCCATCTTGAACATTTTTTGAAGTCATCGTTAGGGTTATAAAAATAGTTTCATCATACAAAAATGATTTAATTTTAAAATCTAGACCCTGAACAGAAGCCATTCCTTCAGGTTGACCAAATAAAGAAACGAAAAAAATAGCAAGACTTAAAAGTACTATGACAAAAAAAATACTTTTTAAACCTGCATTTGCTGTTAAACCTCGAATAAAACCCTTCTGTGGAGTATATCCCTTTTCCCATGCGTTCTGAACCGCTTCAGGGGCATGAGATATACGTTTTTCTCTACTATAATAAAAAACAGGCTGAACGTTTTTATTACTTAGGTCATTGTTATCTTCTTTCATCTCCGAATTTCCCCAATAAGAGAATCTGTACGCCACCATACGACAGACGCCTCCTCCGGCGTTGCTAACAACGCAGAAAGTATACCATCTGAGGAAAGCATGAGTGCATTATAGGTTAGTTCGTTTTGAGCGACAGAAAGAGTTTTTTTATGTATTCTACGGGTACGAGTATCTAAAATTTCAATTACATAGCCTTCTTGCACAGGAGTTGACAAAAAAATCCACCCACTTGAAGTAATTCCAAGAAATTCATAGGGTTTTTTAAATGACTCAGTCCCTATTGGTGCTTTTTCTGAGCTAATAAAAGAAGGAAGATCGATAAAATTTTCATAGGCTCCACTTGGAATATCGAATGGATATATACAACTTTTTTCATAGATAATTCCTGCATTAGCCTTTGTTGCTGAATCAATAACAGGAACATAATAATCAATTTTTAAATAAATCTTTCTAGAATCTGGATCTGGAATTATCTTTTCCAAAGATGGTAGGACAATAGTTCCTGCTTCATAGGGAGAAGGTAGGTTTTTATAACTTACGGGAATACGAAATAAAAGATTTCCGTCAGAAGAAAACCAGAAAACAATTAAACCGGTTTGGGTTTTTCCAACAACAATGGTTTCATTACGACTATTATTGAATAAACCTGAAATAGGAGGAAAAGGAGTACCACCAGGTCCTTCTTGACCAAGATAATCGAGAAAACGCCCGTCGCTATTAAAGCGGAGAATAACATCCCTAAGAATTACCTGGGCATTTGCGTCATATTCAAACCGATCGAGAGGAACCTGATCTACAACAAAAAGCCTTTTAAGAGAATCAACACAGAGAAATACTGGATGGTTAAAAGGATATCTAATAGCTTTTCGCGTAGAAGCTGTTGTAGCAGATTGCGGATTATCTATATTTGAAAAGGATGGTTCCGGATTTGTTTCTGGATTGTAAAATACTGAAAGAAGATCGCCAAAAGAGGTCAGTTGTAATATCTTTTTTGAACCTGAATTTGATATATAAAACATACCATCTTTCATAAAAATTTGAGTATCAGGCCCACCTGAATTTGAATCAAGCTGAAAAAGATCAATTTCGTCTTCAAATCGACCATATTTTATAGTAAATAATTTCTCACGTCCAACAAAAGAGACTTGTTCTCTCGAACATGAAACTAATGAAAAAAAAATGAAAAAAGATAAAAAAAATGAACGGCTTTTAAAGCGCATACAGCCTCCGGAGCTCAGGTTAGTTTGCATTTTAATGCTTGTCAACCATCATCTGTTTTAGTACACTGTACGAATGATTACAGATAAAATAATACGTTTTTTCTTCGGATCCCAGCATGAGAGAGATATTAAGGCCTTATTACCCATTCTTCACAAAGTTAATGAAAAAGAATCATGGGCGCTGTCTCTTTCTGCAGAAGAGTTTCCAAAAAAGTCTGCCGAATTTCGAACAAGGCATGCTTCTGGTGAATCATTAGATTCTTTCCTCCCTGAAGCTTTTGCACTAGCCCGCGAGGCTGCACGAAGAGTTCTTGGAGAGCGTCCTTATGATGTTCAAATACTCGGATCTCTTGTTCTTCATTCAGGAAGAATAGTTGAAATGAAAACCGGTGAGGGAAAAACTCTTATGTGCGTCGCAGCAGCCTATCTAAACGGCTTAAGCGGAAAAGGTGTGCATATAGTCACTGTAAATGATTATTTAGCTGAACGAGATGCTGACTGGATGCGTCCTGTATACTCATACTTGGGAATGACTGTTGGTTCAATATTGTCTAATCTGGATAACGAAGCAAGAAAAATAGCTTACAATTGTGATATTACCTACGGTACTAACAATGAATTTGGGTTTGACTATCTTCGTGATAACATGAAATGGGAGCCAACTGAAAAAACCCAAAGAGAATTTAATTTTGCTGTTGTTGATGAAATTGACTCCATCTTGATTGATGAAGCGAGAACACCACTTATTATTTCAGGTTCAGCAGAAGATGATACTGCACGCTTTTTTGAGGTAGATAAATTAATAGGCCAATTAAAAGAGGTTATAAAAAATCCAAAAACTGGTGAATACCCTGATGAAGTTCAGGGAGAAATAAGTGATGGAGATTTTAAGCTCGAAGAAAAAAACAGGCGGGTATCCTTTACTGATGAGGGAATGAATCATATTGAAGATATTTTATTAAAAAGAGGGCTCATTACTGGCAGCCTCTTTGATGAAGAAAATTTTGAATATATTCATTATTTTACACAGTCTTTACGTGCGCACAAATTGTATTCTCCTGACGTTGACTATGTTGTAAAAGATGGTCAAGTACAAATTGTAGATGAATTTACAGGTCGTATTCTTGAAGGACGTCGATACTCAGATGGTCTACATCAAGCTATAGAAGCAAAAGAAAAAATTAAAATTGCCCAAAGAAATAGAACAATGGCAACAATAACTTTTCAGAATTTCTTCCGTATGTATGACAAACTTTCAGGAATGACAGGAACGGCAGATACAGAAGCGGTTGAATTTAATAAAATTTATGGCCTTGAAGTTGTTGTTATTCCAACAAACCTTCCCGTAGCTCGTCTAGATGAAGATGACATTGTATATCTCAATGAAACAGAAAAATGGAATGCCCTGTGTACTGAAATTGCAGATGCTTATAAACGAGGACAACCTGTCCTTGTAGGTACCGTATCAATTGATAAATCCGAAAGACTTTCAACTCTTCTAACTAAAAGAGGTGTCAGGCATGAAGTATTAAATGCTAAAAACCATGCTCGGGAAGCTCTTATTATTGCAGAAGCAGGTGCCAAGGGATCTGTAACCCTTGCTACAAACATGGCGGGTCGTGGAACAGATATAAAACTGGGAGGAAACCCAGAATACAGAGCGCGTAGAAAAGCTGGCACGACGGCCACACCAGAAGAATACAAAAAAGCATTTGATGAAGAATATAAAAAATGGAAATCTGATTACGAAGAAGTAAAAAGTTTAGGGGGTTTGTACGTAATTGGTACCGAACGACATGAAAGCCGTCGTATTGATAATCAGCTTCGTGGACGCTCTGGTCGACAAGGTGACCCTGGAAGATCAAAGTTTTTTATCTCCCTAGACGATGATTTAATGCGTTTGTTTGGCGGTGAAAAATTAAAGGGTTTAATGTCACGAATAGGAATGGAACCAGGAGAACCAATTTTTCACCCATGGTTAAATAAAAGCATTGAAAAAGCTCAATCACGTGTTGAAGAGCGAAACTTTGATATAAGAAAACACCTTCTTGAATATGATGATGTTCTTAATGAACAAAGAACATACATTTATGATCAAAGAAACACCATTTTAATGGATGAAGATTTAACCAAACGTGTAAATGAAACAGCTGAAGAATATATTGATATTTATATTGATGAATATATATCAGCTGGAAGAAAAGCTCAGGATGAAGCTCTTAAAACTCTTGTAAAAGAATTTAAAACACGCTTTGGCTACACTATTCTCGATAGTGATATAGAAAATTGTAATAAAAACCCTGACTCAGTTAAGAAAGATATTTACGCTCGATTCTTAGAAGATCTTTCAGAAAAAGAAGGTCTTGTAGGAAAATTAAATCTTAACACTTTTATACGTTTTCAATATCTTCAAGCTATAGATAAAAAATGGCTTGATCATCTTGAAAATCTTGAATCCTTGCGCGAAGCAGTATATTTACGCTCCTATGGCCAAAAGAACCCTTTAACAGAATATAAACTTGAAGGCTTTGATATCTTTTATTCAATGCTAGATGAAATTAGACTTGAAATCGCTTCTCGGGTATTCCTCGTTAAAGTCAAAGTAGAAGGTGATAATGCCCCTGTTCGAAAGTCAAGACAAGTATCTGTAAATGCACAACATAACCCCATGGGTGCGTTTAATGCCAATAAACCTTCAGGGGCTTCAGGGGCTATGAGTGCCAGCAATCCTGATAATGCACAAGTAGTACGAAGCACGCCAAAGGTTGGAAGGAACGAACCTTGTCCTTGTGGAAGTGGAAAAAAATACAAACACTGCCACGGACTTTAATTTGAAAAGCTGATGTCCTTAAGGGATATCAGCTTTTTTTTAAGATAGTAATAATAGGTTCTGTTAATTCCATTACTAGAGGAAAATCAGCTGGAGTTAAGAGACGAGCTTCTCCATCGAACTGTATTAAAATTTTCTGAGAATAATGTAGAACTAAACGATCTGCTGAAAAAACTATCATTTCAGGGAACGAAGTATGAGTACCTTCGCGAACATGTTTTTTTAACAGTAATTTTCGTCTTAAGGACATTTCTCGTGCGGCGCAAATATTTCTATCATCAGGCAAAATCTTTTGATTAGATCCATACGTTCGTTTTCCCGAAACACCCATTACCTGTAACAATAACTTTTCAGAATATGATATGACTGGGGTTTCATCGCTCATAAAAGCATCTACAGTCATTGTATCAACCTTATAAAGTCTATTATAAAACAAACAAGCAATATCTACCCATAATTTATACATATCACCTGGAGAGACGCGTTTTACACGGTTAGTCATGTGAGTAACAAAGGCATCGAGACCGAGACTTGCAATATTAAAAGCATATGTAACTGTATAAGGAGTTTTTTCAGAATATACTCGAATAGCGCTTGTTTTTGCAAAAACAGAAGATTCTGTAAGTAACCGCAATGAATCATCTAATGTTCGTCCATCTGAACCATCATTTCCGGTGCCAAACGGAAGTCGAAGTAAACATACTTTGGAAATGAGCTCACGCCGATTTTGTTCAAACACAGCTGAGGTAAGTTCAGCCTGTACATCTAAACTTGTACCATCCCCTCCTGCAGTAACAATTAGATACACTTTATTTTCAATTTTATCTAAATATGCATCATTCAAAACAGAGCGTGCAATTTTTGCAGCATGACCAACGCAAGTTGTTTGATGTATTACTGTTGTACAGGATTGAGTTACTGGTACTTTTAATTTTACAGATTCAATTGCATCATTAAAATAATTAATATTTTTCCGGGCACGCTCAGGTATAATAAAACCCCCAGCCACAGGATTAGCAATTATTGTTACATGAACATCTAATCCTGTAAAAATGGAAGCTCGTTCAACAAGAAATTTAAAGCCAGCATTATAATCCATTAATTTTACCTACCATATATACTATTATAGGTATTGCTACCACAAATGCACAAATACACAAAATTTTACCTATTAATTAATTTTCTTTACAAAAGCATCTTTAAATCCTTGTTGCTTAAAACGTTCAAGAACCGCTCCATATTCATCTTTTTGCACAGGACCTATATATACTTTTAATAATTCACCTTTAATAGATGAACTTTTTTCTACTACTACAGGATACTTTTTACCCCAAGTTTGAACGATATTTTCAACATTTTCAGGATCATTATAGCTAGCAATTTGTATATAAAAACTACCAGGTATAAAAGAACTTATAAAAGGTAAATTATATGAAGAACTTTTATCTTCAACGATCGCTGAATTTGTTGATTTAACCGTAGAAGATGATGGGAGTTCTTCTTTTGCAGGGGAAATTATAATTGAATCTACAATGGCTATTGATTCTACATTTTCTTGAGTTTTCGAATCTAGCTTATTTTCAACGATTGCTTCAACATACGGAATATCTTGAGCTTCTATCTCTTCAACAGCTGGAAGTGGCGGTTTTTCTGAAGCAGGAACAAGGGTTACATTTAAATTATCATAAGAATCTAAGGTAATTTCGGGTCTTGTTTCAATTTCAGATTCATTAATAGGATCTTGTTCTACTTCTAAAGCCAGCGTTAATTCGGGCTCACTATAAAAATACTCTGAAACAGGCGATTCTGTCTCAGCAACTTCTGGGGTCTCAGCAACTTCTGGGGTCTCTGCAACTTCTGGGGTCTCAATGATTTTTGACGCGTCTTCAACTGTATCTGAATCGGATACAAAGTCAGAACCAAGAATTGCTGCAACTGCAGCAGCAGGATTAGTATCTGGATCCTTATTTGTTAATTCTGTTCCAGAAAATAGTGTTCCACTTGCAGGTTTTTCACTTACAATTGTTGGAATAGAAATACGAACACGACTTACAGATCCAATTCTAACACTCAAAGCGGCAGCTGTTTCTGGAGAAAGGACTGCTACTAAACCAGGTACACCTGAGGGACCAGTGATAACAACTCGTACAGTAATTTCTGTTTCAAGATTCTTAATTTCGACGATAGTATTTTTTGGAAACATATCGCTTCTAGCATATAATCCAGGACCTGGAAACTCTGATTTTGATGCAATGCCTGCATTTCCTTCCCATACAGCCCACAAAGGCAATGAAAGACTGAGTAATGCAAAAACTAAAACTAGTTGAACTATTCTAATTGATTTCATATTAATTCTTCTCCTTTTTTACTTCTTCACGTAATGTTTTACTAGCATTTTCAGCAACTTTTTTTGCAAGTGATCGAGTTTGTTTATATGGATCAAAGTCTGTTATAGGAACAGAGCTGATATCAAATTTATTTTCACTAATGATTACTGAATTCTTTACATTCAAAAGCCGCCACACAAGACTTTCGAGTTGCGCATAGTTTTTTTTACTTTCTTGATTCGTTTTTGCAGCAGCAGCGTAATTTAATTTTACAACAAGAAGAAAATCCGACATACCAAATGTTGCTTGTTTTATTCCAAAATTATTTTTAGAAAAAGCATTTTCGTCAAATGTAATTTCAGCGTTAGAAACAATAAATCCTGAATTAAAAAAGGTATTCAAGAGTTCATCTTCTATAGTACGGCTCATATCAAGTGCAATTGTTGGGGCACTTTCATTTTGAATAATTGAAATTGTTAGCGTTTGAGCGCTTGTAAGGCCACAAATGAAAAACAACACACCGTACAAAAACTGTTTATAGGACCGCATAGCCCCTCCCTTCTCTGGTATGATTATCGGTATAGCCAATACAGTACTGAGACTTTTCTTTTTGATTTTTCTGTGTTATTGTTACTTTTATGAACTACTATGCTCTTCAGGTTAAAACCAGATCCGAAGATTTATTCATAACAAAAGTAACAAAATCGCTTGACCAAGAAGTTTCTAATACAATTCGATTTTTCTTCCCCAAAAAAAAGATGCCAATTCGTAAAGAAGGAAAAACTAAATGGGAAATATGTCCAATATTTCCTGGATATATTTTTCTTGAAACTGAAGATCTTGATACAAGTATTTCTAAACACCCTATATATTGGGCGACACGCACTACCCCTGGCTTTTATCGATTTCTTCCTATAAGTCAAGAACCTAAGCCTCTGGAAGGAAGAGACCTTGCTACACTACAACACTTTTTATCTTTTGGAGCTCTTGCAGAACAATCTAAAGTAATGTTTGATGAAAATGATAGAATTAAAGTCATAGAGGGGCCATTAAAAGGACTTGAAGGACGTATTATTAAAGTAGATAAAAGAAAAAAACGAGCAAGGATTCAGCTCGATATGTATGAAAAATCTTTTCATATAGACCTTGCGTTTGAAATATTAGGTCAAGAATAAATGAGACATGAATATTCCGAAACACACATCTATATAATTGGGGCGGGAATAGCAGGAACAATGCTTTCTCGAGAAATTCGCGAAAAAGGTATATTTGGTCAAGTTATAGCTTTTCTAGATGATGATCCACAAAAAATAGGAAAAATAATAGACGGTATTCCTGTTCTCGGTCCAATACAAAAAACAGCTCGCCTTGTACGAATAGGTCCAAAAGACGAAGCATTAATAGCTATTCCAAGTGCTAGTCCTGATACCTTGCGTGAAATTTATACAATTCTTAAAAATGCTGGATTTACACGCATTAGATTACTTCCAGGAATAGCCCAAATTTTAGAAGGAAAGGCCCATTTAATTCAAGCGAGAGATATTAATCCTCAAGACCTTTTGGGAAGAGCCCCAGTTGCTATTAGTCTTAAAGAAAGTCTTGCATATTTAAGAGGAAAACGTGTTTTAGTTACTGGAGCTGGCGGTTCTATTGGAAGCGAATTAGCAAGACAGCTTTTATCTGGAGGAGCCGAACGCATATATCTCTTTGGTCATGGTGAAAATTCAATATATCAAATAGACCGGGAACTGAGGTTATTACAAGAAGGCGGAGTTGGTGAAAAAGCAACAATTGTTCCTGTTATTGGAGATCTAAAAGACAGATACTATATGGCTCATATAATAGCTCATCTCCGTTGTGATGTTGTGTTTCATACCGCAGCATATAAACATGTTCCTCTCATGGAAGAAAATCCTGTAGCGGCAATTGAAAATAATGTTTTTGGTACAAAAAACCTGCTTGATGCTTGTCTTGCAGCAAATGTTAAACGTTTTGTTCTTATTTCAACAGATAAAGCAGTAGAACCCGTTTCAATATATGGAGCTTCAAAGATGCTCTGTGAACAATTAGTCCTCGATGCAGGGGAAAAAGCTGATGCCTTACAAACCACGATAACTCCAGCATATATGTTTGTTCGTTTTGGTAATGTTCTCGGTTCACGAGGTTCCATTTTACCCCTTTTTATTGATCAAATTCGTAAAGGTGGACCTGTAACCGTTACCGATCCTGAAATGGTTCGATTTTTTATGACAATTCCAGAAGCATGTTCCCTTGTATTAAAAACTGGAGGAGTAGGATTCAATAAAGAATCGTACCTTTTAGATATGGGAGAGCCAGTAAAAATAATAGATGTAGCAGAACAATTAATACGTTTTATGGGATATGAGCCGGGAAAAGATATTCCGATTTCTATTATTGGAGCTAGGCCTGGGGAAAGATTAGATGAACCTCTTTGGTCTAGAGATGAAAAACCTGTTAAAACAAATTTTCCTAAAATTCTTCGTCTAGAAAGAAATGAAGAAAAAAAGATATTTGACAGAGACGATCTTCTTAAAAAGCTTTCATTAATTTGTACCTATAGTGAAGAAACCAGGGATCTATACCGAAACAAACATCAGCTATACGCTATTTTACATACTATATTTCCTGGCTTAAAGGAAATGAAACATGAATAATGAGTTAAGTTCTCCAGAACCAATTCCCTTTTTTAAACCTTCTTTTTCTGAAGCAGAAGAACATGCAGTTCTCAGAGTATTGCGTTCAGGTTGGCTTACAACAGGAAAAGAGGCGCTTGCTTTTGAAGAAGAATTTGCTGCGTTTACCGGTAGCCCCTTCTGTCTTGCTGTAAATAGTGCAACCTCAGGACTTATGCTCGCCATGGATGCGTTTGGAATAAAAGAAGGAACAAAGATTCTTACGACTCCTTACACCTTTGTTTCTACTGCAACAAGCGCAAGACACCTTGGAGCAGAAATAGTATGGGCTGATGTTGAAAAAGATGGATACAACATAGATAGTGAAAAAATTGAACTGGCAATTAAAAAAGACCCTCTCATTAAAGCAATAGTTCCAGTACATTTTGCGGGAAACCCCTGTAATATGCGCTCAATTTTAGATGTAGCGCGCAAATACAACCTAGCAGTCATTGAAGATGCAGCACATTCATTTCCATCGCGAACTCCAGATGGGTTTGCAGGAACGCTCGGAGACGCTGGAGTCTATTCTTTTTATGCAACTAAAACGATAACAACAGGTGAAGGTGGCATGGTTTCTGTTAAAAATAGTGAAGCCGCTCAACGAATAAAAATGATGCGATCTCATGGAATAGACAGAAATATTTGGGATAGATATACATCTAAAACAGCTTCTTGGGTGTACGACGTTGTAGATGAAGGGTGGAAGTGCAATCTTCCAGACATACTCGCTTGTATTGGTCGAGAGCAACTAAAAAAAGCTGATCTTTTTTTCTCACAACGCTCCAGTATAGCGTCTTTATATAACGCTGCTTTTTCCCAATACGATTTTTTCCAAATTCCTCCAGACAGTCCTGGGAATGCATGGCATTTATACCCCTTACGAATAGTTCTTAATAACGTAAAGATTGACCGTGATGAGTTTGCTCAAAAACTACAAGAAGCGGGGCTTGGAATATCAGTTCATTTTATTCCACATTTTGAAATGACCTATTTCAAAAAAAGATACGATTTAGACAGAAAAGATTTTCCAGAAGCAAGTCAACGATATAAAACAACCATATCGCTTCCATTTTGGCCTGGAATGAGCGAAGCTCAAATATATCGGGTTATTGAGACCGTTATTCAAACAGCAAAAAATAATAGTAAGGCTATATGATGAAAGAAAAACCCTTTTGCTCCGATATTGAATTTCCGGAACAGTATTTTGGGGTTCTTGTTCGATCTTCAATACAACGGGGCCGCTTGGTAGATATTACCACACCACCGCTTCCTGACGGGTATCATTTTTACACAGCAACCGATATTCCAGGAGAAAATAGAATATCTGCATTCGGTACAAGTGTTCCAATCTTTACTCCCTACGAGATACATTATTTTGGAGAACCTGTAGGGATAATGGTGGGGCCAGATCTTTCTATTGTGTATGAACTTGTTTCCAACGTTCTCCTTGAGACCGAAAAACTTGAACCCTTCAAATTTGGAGAAAAATTTGCAGCCTCTCAGCTTGTGGGAAAACGTATTATATATTCAGGAGAACCGGAACTGGAATTTCCCGAAAAAGGATCTTCTGAACGAGAATTACATAATGAAAACAGAGAATTTGAAACGACTACAGAAATAGGGACTCTTGACCATCAGTATGCAGAACCTCTGTGTGTTAATGTTCACATAAAAGATGACAAACTTGAAATTTGCGCAGCCACGCAATGGGCGTTTCATGTTCGCACAAGTGTTTCTGCCGTGCTCGATCTTGATCCTTCTGATATAATTGTTTCGCCCTCTAGTATTGGAGAATCTCTTGATGGAAAAATTTGGTTTCCTTCATTATTGGCGGCACAGGCTTCTCTTGCTGCTGTTTTATGCAAAAAATCTGTAAAAATACTATTTACTAAACAGGAAGATTTTTTGTTTTCTGGAAAATCGGCACCTGCACAAATAAGATTTCGTACTGCTATTGCACCTGATGGAACAATAAAAGCATTAATCGCTAGAATATTAATAAATGCTGGTGCATACAGCCCCCTTATAGATGAAATTATTGACAGAATTACGATAGCTGCCTCTGGTCTATATGATGTTAAAAAATATCGCATAGAAACATATGCAATTAGAACGAGTTGCCCTCCAATGGGCACTATGTCTGGTTGGGGAGAGGCACAAGTATTATTTGCGCTAGAAACACATATAGCTTCGATTGTTCCAAAAACAAATCTTACCCCAGTTGAATGGAAATTAATCAATATTAAACAACCTGCTAATGACATTGATGATC
The DNA here is from genome assembly GCA_035270545.1 of Treponemataceae bacterium. Taxonomy (GTDB): domain Bacteria; phylum Spirochaetota; class Spirochaetia; order Treponematales; family Treponemataceae; genus Teretinema. Next base: position 4,836 of record DATFIA010000033.1, on the reverse strand, counting down.
TTTTTGAATCAATTTGTGTTGCTAGTGATTTTCCACGAAAATATGCGGCATATCAATTACTCTCAGAGAGGCGGAAAGATTATAAAGATGGTGTCCTAAAAGGAATTGGTCTTGTAACTGGCTACCAAGGAAACGGGTTTATTGGAAAAGTTCAAAAAGGAATTCGATATTCTCTAGAAATCTGCATGGAAACAGATGGATCTCTCTTAATAAAATCTGGGATTCAATCTTTATCAATTCAAAATATAATTAAAAAAACGGCATCTTCAATTTTAGGCATAGAAAACGATCTCATACATTTCGTTGGTTACGATACAAATACTATGTCTGAAACCGGACCTGAAAGCCTTTCAATTAACATGGCTATAATTCTTCCTTTGGTTGAAAAATGTTGTACTGCAATTCAAAAACAAAGATTCAGACAACCACTTCCGATAAGTGTAAAAAGAACATATAAGCCTTCAAGAACAGATACCTGGGATAAAGAAAAACTGGAAGGAAACCCTTATATTTCTATTACCAAGGCAGCCTGCGTAATAGAACTTGAATTAGACCCTTCTAGTTATAAAACAAAAATAGTTGGAATATGGTTGGCATGTAATGCAGGAAAAATTCAAGATAAAAAAGCAGTTATAGCTACAATAAAAAAATCATTACCAGCTGCTTTTTCTCGAATCCTTGGGGAGCATATAATAATTCAAGAGGGAAAACTTTGCTCAAAAGATAATAATCAATCTGAAGGAATTATCCCTTCTCAAGCCCCCTCTATTTCAATTCTTTTATCTGACTCACAAGATGTCTCTAAAGGACTCGGAACAATAACACATAATTTGATTCCTGCAGCTTATGCTACAGCGCTCTCTCAAATAACCGGAAAAAAGGTCAATTCAATACCTCTTGATCCTGAAGAAATATACCAGATTTTTAAAAAAAAGGAGGATGAATAATGATAATTCCTTTTGAACTCAACGGTGAAATGGTATATGCAGATTCAAATCCTGGGGAACGTTTAGTACATATCTTAAGAACACGTTTTCATCTCCTTTCTGCAAAAGAGAGCTGTCTTGCTGGTAGATGTGGGTCTTGCATGGTCTTAATGGATGGAGAACCTGTTCTTTCCTGCATACTTCCTGTTTTTCAGGTTAAAAACGCTAGAATTATGACCCTGGAATCTTTTGTACTCACTCCAGAATATACAGATATACATGAAGGCTTTGAAAATGCTGGAGTACAAATGTGCGGATATTGTAATGCCGGAAAAATTTTTATTACACATGCTCTTCTCGAACGAAATGCACGGCCTACATCGGAACAAATTCGTGAACAGTTCTCCGGAATACTCTGTCGGTGCACAATTATAGATGATTTAATATCTGGTGTAAAAAAAGCAGCCACTATAAAACGGAAGCGAAATAATGCTGAATAAATACACCACTATTTACTATGCTGCAACGGTAACAGAAGTTCAAATGATTTTGAGAAATATTACAGGCGTTACCCTTGCTGCTGGCTGCACAGAAATAGCGCGCAGACAAACAGGTCGTAAACTTCAATTGCCTTCTAATGTTCTTTCTCTCGCCCGTATTCCTGATCTTTGTACGGTGAGTAAAACAGAAAGATATATAGAATTTGGACCCTCTGTTACTCTAGAAACTATTTTACATCTCGGTACAAAAAACATTCCAGAAGTTCTATATGAAGCAATTCAAGGAATAGCAAACCCCGCGGTACGGGCAGTTGCAACACTTGGTGGAAATATAGCTGCAAAAGGGTTAAGAATGACAACCTTTGCACCTCTTTTGGCCCTTGATGCACGTCTGGAAATTAAAACTCCACTTGAATCTGTATGGATTCCACTTTCTCGCTATTATTCAAACACAGGAAAGGAATCTTCTGGAATTCCAGAATTTATTAGTAAAATTCGAATACCAACTGAATCTTGGGATATTTCATTATTTAGACGCCTAGGCAGCCCAAGGATAATTACAAACGGAACTGGAGCCTTTGTTTTTTTAGTAAAGGTTCAAAAAAATATTTTAGTAGATATTAGAATAGCCTATGCGGGTAAATTTTTCTTAAGAAAACGAGAATTCGAAAATCTAGTAATTGGAAGAAGCTTACCCCTTTCACTTAAAGATATACCTATTTTAATGGAAAAAGCGGATCTATTTTTCGATAAAATTTTTCTTCCTCCTTCATACGAACGAGCGTGCGTACTGAATTTTATGGAAGAAGGATTACGGATGCTTCTATAAAAATGGTTTGTAAGAAATTTAGCGAATCAACATTGCATCGCCATAAGAAAAGAATCTATATTGACTTTCAATTGCATGGGTATATGCATTCATTATATTCTCTTTTCCTGCAAAAGCAGAAACAAGCATAAGAAGAGTAGATTCTGGCGTGTGAAAGTTCGTAAAAACTTGATTTGTAACTTTAAACTGATACCCAGGATAAATAAAAATATTGGTACTTCTATTGCCAGGAAGGACAGTATTTGTTTTTTCATCCCATGAAGATTCAAGGGTTCTAATACTCGTTGTTCCAACTGCAAGGATTGGCCTACCCTCTTTTTTTGCATTATTTATCTTTGTAGCTGTTTCTAACGAAAGAGAATATATTTCTTCGTGCATTTTATGATCTTCTATACGTTCACTTCGAACAGGTAAAAAAGTACCTAATCCAACATGCAGGGTAACAGAGGTTCTCTCAATTTTTTTTGAATCAAGCAAAGACAAAATTGTATTTGTAAAATGTAATCCAGCAGTTGGAGCTGCAACAGAGCCTATTATTTGGGAATAAATTGTTTGATAGCGATCTGCATCTTCGGGTTCATCTTCACGGTTTATATATGGTGGTAAGGGTAGATGACCAAACTGATCTAGCCAGGAATCGTCAATAACTTTATTAAATTGAAGCAATCTAAATTCTGTTCCTTCAAGTTCTCCTGAAGGAGATGTAATAATTTGTGCTTTCGTTCCATCACTAAAAGTATAGGTTCTTCCAGGTTTATGCCGTTTAGCATTTTTTGCCATAACCTTCCAAACTGTACCCGGAATCTCAGGTAGAGATACAAAAAGTGAAATGAGCAAAAACTCAGCCTTGTTTCCACTTGAGTCGGCAACACCAAAAATACGGGCATGGCGAACACGAGAATCATTGAAAACCATAAGGGTTTCAGGATTTATAAGAGACACAATATCTGAAAAAATATGGTCTTCATACACACCGGTTTTTTTATCTAAACATAATAAGCGATCATTTCCTCTTATTTCTGAGGGTTTTTGAGCAATGAGGGCATCGGGTAGATCAAAATGGAAGTCTTTGGTTTGCATCGTTTGTATTAGTCCTCTGAATAAAAGAATCAAGTTTCAAATGAGAATATGCAAGTTCTGTTACAATACGCCCTCTGGGAGTTCGTTGAAGTAATCCAGCTTGAATAAGATAGGGTTCATAATAATCTTCTAAGGTGTCCTGAGCTTCTCCTACTGAAATAGCAAGAGTTTCTGCTCCTACAGGGCCACCACCATAATTTTGGATAATTGTGCGTAAAATTTCTCTGTCGTAACGTTCAAGTCCTAAGGAGTCAATTTCTAAGGTAGCAAGACCATCCGAAACAACTTGAGGAGTGATAATACCATCGCCGAGAACTTGTGCAAAATCGCGCATTCTTCGTAAGAGTCTGTTTGCTACACGAGGTGTACCGCGAGAACAATGGGCTAAAGATAAGGCCGCCCCTTCTGAAATATCGGCTCCTAAAATACCAGCGGATCTAAGAATAATAGCAGTTAATTCTGCATCAGAATAAAAGCCAAAACGTTGAACTATACCAAAACGGCTAATAAGAGGGCTTGAAACCATGCCAGCACGTGTTGTCGCCCCTATTAACGTAAAAGGAGGCAGCGGAATACGAACAGTTCGTGCACTTGGCCCCTGCCCTATAATCCAGTCAAGTTCATAATCTTCCATTGCAATATATAACATTTCTTCTATTGCAGGTTTAAGACGATGTATTTCATCTATAAAAAAAACGGTACGCTCGGTAACTGTAGCAAGAATTCCAGCGAGATCTTTAGGTTTATCGAGAGCAGGAGCTCCGGTTACCTTAAAATCTACGCCTAATTCATTTGCAGTAATTTGAGCAAGGGTTGTCTTACCAAGTCCTGGAGGCCCAATTAAAAACACATGATCGAGACTTTCACCTCTTTCTCTTGCAGCTTGGATAAAAACGGATAAATTAGCTTTTATTTGTTCTTGGCCCAAAAAATCAGAAAGTTTTTTTGGTCGCAAGGCTCTATCTCGCTCATCGTCTAGAGAGACTTCAGGCCTGACAATTCCGTAAGGAAAATCGTTTTCAATATCATCTGACATAACAATTAAAATCCTTTTATTAATCAGGAACTTAAGGCGACTATAGAGCGGCGGAATAATTCCTGCTCTTTTATTCTATCGCTTTCATTTGCGGATACTCCAGGCGCATATTTAAGTTCGCGCGCTAATTTTTCTACAGTTTCACTTGCTGAGCGTCGGTCGAAGCCCATACCACAAAGGGCGTTAATAATATCGTCAAACTGGGAAAATGTATTATTTTTATTCCTCACAGAGGAGTCGTCAATACGAGTAAGTTTTCCTTTTAAAGTCAAAATCATTTTTTGAGCAGTTTTTTTACCAATTCCAGGTGCCGATTCTAAACGTGAAATATCTTCTGCATCGAGGGCGAGTTCAAGTTCCATAAATGGTATACTCGATAAAATTTTCAAACCCTGTTTTGGTCCAATTCCGTCTACCTTCATGAGATCTAAAAAGAGATTCCGCTCGGCAAGAGAAAAGAAACCA